>JAITWS010000091.1 GCA_031285185.1 Methylobacillus sp. | reverse complement strand
GCTATTCGAGTTGTTTTGGCAGTGGATGAGGCGCGGCACTTGCTAGCCTCTCGCCACAAAGCACTTTCGGACAACATTCGGTTGCATCGTTCAAAAGGGCTGATGGTTGCGTTGGCATCTCAAAGTCCCGATGACTATGATGGTGCGGGTGATGATTATTTGGAAAACATAGGTCTTCCAATTTGTTTTAAAACCAATGCGGCGAGTAACCAAGTGTTACAGAACATGTTCCGGGGTAAGGTGAGTTTTGCGCCCCTTCCAACTGGAGTCTTTATGACTATCAAGGATGGAAAACCTTCCAAGGTAAAGGCATTTTAGGCAAAATAGCGCATGGTGTTGCTAGACGTAACGGGTACGGTACAAGCTTAGACATCGAAAGAACATATGAAGTGGATAGATGAGTTACTAAAAGATCCTGTTGGGGCATCGCTCATTGATACGCAATCACGTAATGTGAGATTTACGATTTCTCCATCAGAATTTAAAAGAGCCGACATTATGCCTCGGTTAAATTGGCAGTCGGTTGAGTTCACAAAATCTTCCAAGAGCATGATACCAATGGAGCCTGGCCTCTACGCGTTCGTTGTTCGCATACCATTTGACGGCCTTCCCCCACATGGCTGGGTGATGTATATCGGTCAGACGGGAGGCGGAAAGAGTGGCGCAACATTACAAAGTCGGTTTGGTGAATATCTCGCAAACAAGAAGAAGCCAAAGAATCGCCCCAAGGTTTACTACATGCTCAATGCATGGGACGGCAGTCTTGCGTTTTATTTTGCACCAGAGATTAATCGGAAGGAGCGATTAGAGGAACTGGAGACGCAACTTCTTGGGGCGTTTCGCCCGCCGTTTACCGATCGAACCTATCCAGCTTCTTATATGAGCCCAGGCAACGCCTTTTAACAACATGAAAACGAAAAGCTCTCAGGTTAACCCGCTGGCACTGCCAGCATTACGCGGCAAGTTCGGAGACTGGACTTACTACAGCGCAGTTATTCCATTGGCAGAATTGGCGAATCGAGTCTCGTTTGACAGTGAGATACATGTTAACAAGGAGCTGTCGAGCTGGATTCAGCGGGCATTGAAAAGGGGGCGCGCTGAAGAAATCGCGGAGTACCTTAAAAAACAGCCCGAGCGTTTTTTTAACTCTCTGGTGATAGCGTTATACGGAGGTACTCCAGAGTGGGTGCCACTTGCTGTTAAAGAGGTATCCGATTTGCCGCGATTGGAAGATACCTCTGGAACGTTGGGAGTGCTCCGGCTAAGCGGTGAGGAGAAGCTGTTTGCTGTTGATGGACAGCATCGCTTAGCCGGAATGAAGAGATATATGGAGGAGCCAACAAAGGCAGCAGACTCTGCAGTACATGATTTGGTTTCTGTGCTAGTGGTAGCGCATCGAGTCGATAAACGCGAACGTACTCGGCGTCTCTTTACAACTTTAAATAAGACAGCAGTTCCTGTATCGAAGATGGAACGTATTGCTCTTGATGAAAATGATGTAATGGCAATTGTTGTCAGGCGTATGGTAGAGGAGAACGAGTGGTTTCAGTCTCCGCGCGTTGCTATGCAGCACACAAACAATCTTAAGCAAGGCGAGGAAGAAGCGCTGACGACTATTGGTAATCTGTATGATATTCTGCGACTGATCTTTCTTTCATCTGGTGAAGCTCATAGAAAGGAACTTGAATACAATCGACTACCTGACAATAAGCTTGATCAATACTATAAAAAAGCAGATGAATTTTTCAAAAAACTAGCCATTATTGAGCCTGCGCTTAAACAATATTTTATCGCTGATGCTCCGCAAACGGTTTGCATGCAGCACCGAACCCAAGATGGAGGGAGTGTTTATTTTCGGCCTTTAGGACTTGCGCTAATGTCTGAGGTTGCGCTTCAGCTACAAAAAAACAAGGGCTCATCCGCCTGGGTCAAATGGATGAGCGCACTACCAAAACAGCTTACAGAAAAGCCATTCCTTGGGACTATCTGGACACACCGCAACAGAATCGATCCTAAGTCTCGCGTTCTGTGTCGTGATCTGCTTCTTTATATGTGCGATGCGAATGAGTTAAGGAACGATGAGTTGAAACGAAAGCTATCCGAGCACATGGGCGAAGAAACTGCTTTGCCGAAGAAAGTGAAACCAACGAGCTAGTGCAAGCTCATGCCTGCCCCCCCACACATCCACCATCGCCCCCTATCCAATAATACAACAACGATGCCGGAATCCACATGACTTGTGCGGAGGGATGTGCTCAGAATCTCTACATGTCAACCCAAGTCTGTGACAACTCACCCCAACTTCTTCCGCAAAATCTCATTCACCTGCGCGGGGTTGGCCTTGCCTTTGCTGGCTTTCATGCACTGGCCGACGAGGCCGTTGAAGGCTTTTTCCTTGCCGGATTTGTATTCGGCGACCATGACGGCGTTGGCGGCGAGAACTTCGTCCACGATTTTTTCGATCGCGCCTGCGTCGGAGACCTGACGCAAACCTTGCCGGTCTATGATCGCGTCGGCTTCGCCCTCGCCCGCCCACATTGCGGCGAATACGTCTTTGGCGATTTTGCCGGAGATGGTTCCGTCGTGGATGCGCGTGAGCAGCGCGGCGAGTTGCGCGGATGTGACGGGCGAATCGGCGATTGCGCGGCCTTCTTCGTTGAGCTTGGCGGCGACGGAACCCATGACCCAGTTGGCGACGAGTTTGGCTTCGCCGCTGAATTTCGCGGCAGTGGCGACGAAGTAATCGGCCATCGCGCGCGAGGCGGTGATCGTGGCGGCATCATAGGCGGACAAACCATATTCGCGTTCAAAACGCGCTTTCATCACTTCCGGCAATTCCGGCAACGCGGCTTTGACTTCGGCGATGTCATCGGCGGAAATTGCGAGCGGCAGCAAATCGGGATCGGGGAAATAGCGGTAATCGTTGGCTTCTTCCTTGCTCCGCATGGCGCGGGTTTCGCCGCTGTCGGGGTCGAACAGCACGGTGGCCTGATGAATTTCGCCGCCGTCTTCCAGCGTCTCGATCTGCCAGCGCGTTTCGTATTCGATGGCTTGCTGCATGAAGCGAAAGGAGTTGAGATTTTTGATTTCGCGCCGCGTGCCGAGCTTGTCGCTGCCCGCGCGACGCACTGACACATTCACGTCGCAACGGAAGCTGCCCTCCTGCATATTGCCGTCGCAAATGCCTATCCACTGCACCAGCTCGTGCAGTTTTTTGGCGTAGGCGACGGCTTCGGCGGCGGAGCGCATGTCAGGTTCGGAGACGATTTCCAGCAAGGGCGTTCCGGCGCGGTTGAGGTCTATGCCGGACATGCCGTGAAAATCCTCGTGCACCGATTTGCCTGCGTCCTCTTCCAGATGCGCGCGGGTGATGTTGATGATTTTTTCCTGATCGCCGACCTGTATCGCCAGCCGCCCCTTGCCCACCACCGGCAGCTCGTACTGGCTGATCTGGTAGCCTTTGGGCAGATCGGGATAAAAATAATTTTTGCGCGCGAACACCGAACGCGGCGCGATTTCGGCATCAATCGCAAGACCGAATTTGATCGCGCACCGCACCGCCTCGCGGTTCAACACCGGCAGCACGCCCGGCAACGCGATGCTCACCACGCACGCTTGCGTATTCGGCGCCGCGCCGAACGCGGTTGAAGCGCCGGAAAAAATCTTGGAATGCGTTTGCAGTTGAACGTGGGTTTCCAGCCCGATGACGACTTCCCATTGCATGATTACACGCCCTCCGGCAAACGCAGATGCCAATCCGTTTGTTGTTGCAGGGCGTGGCCGATGTTCAGCATTTTTGCCTCGTCGAAATAATTGCCGATGATTTGCAAACCGACCGGCAAGTTGCCGGCAAATCCGGCGGGGATGGACATGCCGGGCAATCCGGCGAGATTGACGGCGATGGTGTAGAGGTCTTCCAGATACATCTGCACCGGGTCGGCGGTTTTTTCGCCGAATTTGAACGCGGTTCCGGGCGCGGTTGGCCCCATGATTACGTCACAATGTTTGAAGGCTTCAACGAAATCCTGCGCGATGAGGCGGCGGATTTTTTGCGCCTTGAGGTAATAGGCGTCGTAATAACCGGCGGAGAGCACATACGTGCCTATCATGATGCGGCGTTTCACTTCCGCGCCGAAACCTTGCGCGCGGGTTTTGCAATACATGTCGTTGAGATCGGCGTATTCCGGCGCGCGATAGCCGTAGCGCACACCGTCGAAACGCGCGAGATTGCTGGAGGCTTCCGCCGGGGCGAGCACATAGTAAACGGGGATGGAAAGTTTGTTGTTGGGCAGGCTGATTTCCACGATTTGCGCGCCCAGTTTGCGGTATTCGGCGATGGCGTTTTGCACCACTTGCGCCACGCCGGAATCCAGACCTTCGGCAAAATATTCCCTGGGCAAACCGATACGCAAACCGGCGAGCGATTTGCCGAGATCGCGCGCGTAATCCTCTTTTTCGCGCGGCAAACTGGTGGAATCGCGCGGATCGAAACCGGCCATCACATTCATCATCAGCGCGAGGTCTTCCGCCGATTTGGCCATCGGCCCCGCCTGATCGAGCGAGGAGGCGAAGGCAACGAGACCGTAACGCGAGCACACGCCATAAGTCGGTTTGAGACCGGAGAGTCCGCACAGCGAAGCCGGTTGGCGGATGGAGCCGCCGGTGTCGGTTCCGGTCGCGGCGGGACACATGCGCGCGGCGACGGCGGCGGCGGAACCGCCGGAGCTGCCGCCGGGCACGCGCTCCACATCCCACGGATTGCGGACTTTGCCGTAATGCGAAGTTTCGTTGGACGACCCCATCGCAAATTCGTCCATGTTGGTTCTGCCGAGATTGACCGCGCCCGCGCGATCGAACTCTTGCACGATATGCGCGTCATACGGGGCGATAAAATTTTCCAGCATCCGCGAACCGCATGTCGTGCGCCAGCCGTGCGCGGCGAAAATATCCTTCTGCGCGATCGGGATGCCGGTGAGCGGCGCGGCTTCGCCTTTGGCGATGCGTTCGTCGGCGGCGCGGGCTTGCGCCAGCGTGCGTTCCTCGTCCAGCGTGACGAAGGCGTTGATGGTCGGGTTGAGGCGGGCGATGCGCGCGAGAAATTCGCGCGTCAGTTCCACGCTGGAAATCTGTTTGGCGGCGAGCAGGGCGGCCAGTTCCTTGAGGCTTTTGTTTATCATGTCCGCGCTACTCGATGACTTTGGGAACGAGATAAAGCCCGCCTTCCACGGCGGGCGCGACGGACTGGAACAGCGCGCGCTGATCGGTTTCGGTGACCACATCGTCGCGCAGGCGCTGGGTGACATCCTGCGAGTGCGACATGGGCGCGATGCCGTCGGTATTGACCGACTGCATCTCTTCGATCAGCCCAAGAATGCCGGAAAGTTGGCGAAGCGCGATTTCCGCGTCCGCATCGTCAATTTGGACGCGCGCCAAGTGCGCGATGCGTTTCACATCGGAAAGATTGAGTGACATTTGTGTGAAAAACCTTGTGAAATCTTGTAATTTCAAAACGATATTGCGGTATTATAACGCGATTTATCACGTACCTCAGCCGCGCGCACCCGCGCATGGCCGCTTTGCTTTTAGGATATAAACAATGTTCGGTTTCCTTACCAGTTATTTTTCAAATGATCTCGCCATAGACTTGGGCACCGCCAACACGCTGATTTACGTGCGCGGCAAAGGCATCGTGCTTGACGAGCCGTCCGTGGTCGCGATCCGCCACGAAAGCGGTCCCGCCGCCAAAAAAACCATACTCGCGGTCGGCGTCGAAGCCAAGCGCATGTTGGGTCGCGCGCCGGGCAACATCTCCGCGATCCGCCCGATGAAAGACGGCGTGATCGCCGATTTCACCATCACCGCGCAGATGCTGAAATACTTCATCAAGAAAATCCACGAATCCCGTTTGTTCTCGCCCAACCCGCGCATCATCATTTGCGTTCCCGTCGGCTCCACGCAGGTGGAACGCCGCGCGATCCGCGAGGCCGCGACCGACGCGGGCGCGCGGCAAGTGTATCTGATCGAGGAACCGATGGCCGCAGCCATAGGCGCGGATTTGCCGGTCGCGGAGGCCACCGGCTCCATGGTGGTGGATATCGGCGGCGGAACCACCGAAGTGGGCGTGATCTCGCTGGGCGGCATCGTTTACGCCAAATCCGAGCGCGTGGGCGGCGACAAATTCGATCAGGCCATCATTGATTACATCCGCCGCAATTACGGAATGCAGATTTCTGAACCCACCGCCGAACTCATCAAAAAACAAATCGGTTCCGCCTTCCCCGGCTCCGAAGTGCTGGAAATGGAAATCACCGGGCGCAATCTGGCCGAAGGCTTGCCGCGCAAATTCACCATCTCCAGCAACGAAACGCTGGAGGCGCTCACCGAGCCGCTCAACGCCATCGTCGGCGCGGTCAAATCCGCGCTGGAACAAACGCCGCCGGAACTGGGCGCGGACATCGCCGAGCGCGGCATGGTCATCACCGGCGGCGGCGCGTTGTTGCGCGATCTCGACCGTTTGCTGATGGAAGAAACCGGCCTGCCGGTGGTGGTCGCGGAAGACCCGCTCACCTGCGTCGCGCGCGGCAGCGGTCGCGCGCTGGAAGAGGTGGACAAACTCGGCAGCGTGTTCGCCAGTGAATAACAATTCGGGGATGATCTGCCTATGACCATGCGCGCGTAAGGACGGCTGCCCATGCCGTCCCCGATGGAACAGCACCTGCAACCGACGGCGTTTTTCATCCGCGGTGCCAGTCCCCTCGCGCGTCTCGCCTTTTACGCAATCGTTTCCATCGTCCTCATGGGCGTGGACGCGCGTCTGCATTATCTGGTCGAAATCCGGCAAGGCATCTCGGTCGCGCTGCATCCGCTTGAAGTCGCCGCGCGCGCGCCGGTGGATGCTTACAACTACATCAGCGAATACATCCACACCCAAACCACGCTCGTCGCCGAAAACCGCGCGTTGCGCGAAAAGGCATTGCAGGACAGCGAAAATCTGCAACGCTTCAACACCCTGCAAGCCGAAAACGCGCACATGCGTAGCCTGTTGAACGCCACGCCCACGCTGCCGCAACCGGCGCGGCTGGGGGAAATCATCCACAGCGGACGCGATCCGTTCAGCCGCAAAATCATCGTCAATCTCGGCGCGCGCCACGGCATCACGCCGGGGCAGGCGGTGATAGACGAATGGGGCGTGGTCGGGCAGGTGACTGCGGTGTATCCGCTCAGCAGCGAAGTCACGCTGGTCAGCGACAACGATCTGGCCGTGCCGGTGCAGGTGGAACGCAGCGGCCTGCGCGCGATCACCGGAAAAAACGGCAACAACAACAGCATCGGCCTGCCTTTTTTGCCGGTCAATGTGGATATTCAACCGGGCGACAAGCTTGTCACCTCCGGCATAGACGGCGTTTATCCGGCAGGATTGGCGGTGTGCAAAGTGGCCGCGATAGATCGCAAAAGTGACGCGCCTTTCGCGCGCATTGATTGCACGCCCGCCGCGGGCATAGGCATTCATCGTCAGGTGCTGCTGATTCCTCCCGCCGAAAACATGCCGCCCTTGCTGGTGCCGCCCAAACCCGCCGACAAAACGGCGGCCAAATCCAAACCCGGAAAAAAACCTCATGCGCCGCGCAAACCTTAAATCCGTCTGGTTGACCCTGCTCGCGGCTTATGTGCTGTATCTGCTGCCGTGGGAAGGTTACGGCTTGTTGCTGCGCCCGGATTTCGTGCTGCTGGCGCTGCTTTACTGGATGCTGCGCGCGCCGCGCTTGTGCAATCTCGGAACCGCGTGGGTGATGGGTTTGCTGATTGATGTCGCGAGCGGCAGTTATTTCGGCCAGCACGCGCTGGCCTACAGTTGCGCCGCATTTTTCGCGATTCAGTATCACCGGCGGCTGGTATTGTTCAACTCGATGCAGCAGACCGGGCATGTGTTTCTGCTGTTGCTGGTGTCGCAGATCGTGCTGCTCGTCATCAAGCTTATGTCGGGCAACGAAGCGCCGGGCTGGGATTATTTTCTTTCCAGCATTTCCGGCGTGGTGCTGTGGCAGGCGCTGGTGATCGCGCGCGTGATCGTCGCGGAAAACAGAAGCAGCGCATGAATTCCCGTTTCACACTCCGCAACACCCGGCAGGAACAATACAGCTTCCGCATGAGGCTGGGCGCGGCGGCGGCGTTCATGCTGATTTTTTTCGGCCTGCTCGCGGCGCGGTTTTTTTATCTGCAAATCACGCGCTACGATTACTACCACACGCAGGCGGAAAACAACCGCATCTCACTGGTTCCAACGCCGCCCGCGCGCGGCCTGATTCTGGATCGCAACGGCGTCAAGCTGGCGGATAATTTTTTCGCCTACACGCTGGAAATCACGCCGTCCAAAGTGGCGAAACTTGACGAGACCATCAGCGAACTCAGTCGTCTGGTCGAGATCACGCCCGCCGACCGGCGTCGCTTCGACAAACTGCATGAGCAAAGCCGCGATTTCGAGCGCATCCCGCTGCGTACCCAACTCACCGAGCTGGAGGCCGCGCGTTTCGCGGTGGAGCGTTACCGCTTTCCCGGCGTGGAACTTTACACGCGCCAATTCCGCTATTACCCCAAAGGCGCGGTCGGCGTGCACATCATCGGCTACATCGGGCGCATCAACGATGCCGACCAAAAAAATCTGATGGAGTCCAACAAGTTCAACAATTACAAAGGTTCGGATCACATCGGCAAATCCGGTCTGGAACAATCTTATGAAGCCGCGCTGCACGGCATCACGGGCACGCAACAGGTGGAAAACGATGCGGGCGGACATGCGGTGCGCGTGCTTTCCAGCAGCCCGCCCACGCCGGGCGACGATCTGACGCTGACCATAGACATCAAATTGCAGGAGATCGCGGAAAAAGCCTTCGGCGACAGACGCGGCGCGCTGGTGGCGATAGACCCGAACAACGGGCAGATCCTCGCCTTTGTGAGTATGCCCGCCTACGACCCTAATCTGTTCATCAACGGCATAGACCCGGAAAGCTGGAAGGCGCTCAACGAATCGCTCGACAAGCCGCTCATCAACCGTCCCTTGCGCGGCGCTTATCCGCCCGGCTCGACCTTCAAACCTTTCGTTGCGCTGGCCGGGCTGGAAGCGGGTTTGCGCGAACCGCCCTTCAGCATCAGCGATCCCGGTTTTTACAAGCTGGATAACAGCACCCATCTCTACCGCGACTGGAAGGCGGGCGGGCACGGCGCGGTGGATATGAAAAAAGCGATCACCGTTTCCTGCGACACATTTTTCTACGGGCTGGCGCAGGAACTCGGCATCGTGCGGCTCTCGGAATTTGCGGGACATTTCGGCTTCGGCAAAAAATCCGGCATTGATCTCGACGGCGAACTCGGCGGCCTCATGCCCACGCCGGAGTGGAAGAAAAAACGCTCCAAGCAACCCTGGTATCCGGGCGAAACCGTGATCGTGGGCATCGGCCAGGGATACACGCTGGTCACGCCCATGCAGCTCGCGCAGGCCACCGCGATTCTCGCCAACAACGGAACCGCGTACCGCCCGCATCTGGTTTCCGCGATCCAGCCCAGCGGCGGAACGCCGCGCCCCGTGGCGCCGGAAATCATGGACAAGATCGCGCTCGATCCCGCGCATGTCGAGCTGGTCAAACAAGGCATGATGGATGTGACCAAACCCGGCGGAACCGCCGCCAGCGTCGGCGCGGGCGCGCCTTACACCATCGCGGCCAAGACCGGCACGGCGCAGGTGGTCGGCATCCGGCAAAACGAAAGATACAACGCGGCGGCGCTTTCCGAACGCAACCGCGACCATGCGCTGTTCATCGCCTACGCCCCGGCGGACGCGCCCAGAATCGCGCTTGCGGTCATCGTCGAAAACGGCGGACACGGCGGCTCGGCGGCGGGGCCGATCGCGCGGCAGGTGATGGATTATTATCTGCTCGGCAAGGAACCCGCGCCCAAACCGCCCGCCAAACCCGCAGCCAAACCGGAACCCGTCGCGCCCGTGGAAGAGGAGACCGACGTTTATGATTAGCACGTGGTTGCACCGGCTGGGTAAACACATAGACAAATTTCTGCTGGGCATTTTGCTGCTCACGCTGACACTCGCGCTCGTCGTGCTGTTCAGCGCATCGGGGCAAAGCCCGGAACGCATGTCGGCGCAGGCGGTCAACATTCTCATCGCGCTCGGCGCGCTGTGGCTGTTTGCCAACATTCCGCCGCAGCACTTGCAACGCATCGCGGTTCCGCTGTATCTGCTTGGCATGTTGTTGCTGGTGGGCGTGTTTTTGTTCGGCGACATTTCCAAGGGCGCGCAACGCTGGCTAAATCTGGGCGTGATGCGTATCCAGCCGTCGGAACTTATGAAGATCGCCGTGCCCATGATGCTGGCGTGGTACTTCGACCGGCGCGATCAATCACTGCGTTTCACGGATTACATTTTCGCCGCAATTTTGCTCGCGCTGCCGGTGGCGTTGATATTGAAACAACCCGATCTCGGTACGGCGATGCTGGTGCTGCTGACCGGCCTGACCGTGATTTTTTTCGCGGGGCTGCCGTGGAAAGTGGTGTTGCCGCCGGTGATTCTGGGTGTGGTCGTGGTGGTGTGGTTCATTCTGAATCAGGATAGCCTGTGCGCGGACGGCGTGCATTGGCAGATCCTGCGCGATTACCAGCAGCAGCGCATCTGCACGCTGGCCAATCCCGCGCGCGATCCACTGGACGCGGGTTATCACACCATACAAGCCACCATCGCGCTGGGTTCGGGCGGGCTGGCGGGCAAGGGCTGGCTGCACGGCACGCAATCGCAGCTCAATTTTCTGCCCGAGCGCCACACCGATTTCATCTTCGCCGTGTTCAGCGAGGAATTTGGCTTGATCGGCAATCTGTTGCTGCTGACCTTGTTCGCCGTCATCATCGGACGCGGCCTTGTCATCGCCGCCAACGGCTCCACGCCGTTTGGCCGCCTGCTGGCCGGGAGCATCGCCAGCGCGTTTTTCATCTACGCCTTCGTCAACATGGGCATGGTAAGCGGCATTCTGCCCGTGGTGGGCGTGCCGCTGCCGCTGGTCAGTTACGGCGGCACTTCGCTTGTCACATTGATGATAGGCTTTGGCATTCTGATGAGCATACAAACCCACAAAAAACTGGTGCAGACTTGATGATGAAA
>JAITWS010000015.1 GCA_031285185.1 Methylobacillus sp. | reverse complement strand
GAAGAGCGACGCGGCAAAGCCGTTGATTCGCTGGTCTCCGGCGGCTGCATCATCAGCGGCGCGTGCGTGAGCCGCTCCGTGCTGTTCTCCGACGTGCGCGTCCACAGCTACTCCACGATTGAAGATTCGGTAATCCTGCCCAATGTGGATGTAGGCCGCAATGTCACGCTCAAAAAAGTCGTCATAGACAAAGGCTCGCGCATCCCCGAAGGTATGAAAATCGGCGTAAACCACGACGAAGACCGCAAACGTTTCCACGTCTCCGAAAAAGGCATCGTGCTGGTCACGCCCGAAATGCTTGGACAAAATCTGCATCAGGCGCGTTGAACGGAGAAGGGGGAGTGTTGCAGCTTTCCCTCTCCTCCACACGAAGTCGGAGATCGCGGAAGAGGGTTGAGAAGGCATCAAACAAAAACCCCCGTTTGCCCTATATGAAGAGCATGGCAATTCCAAGGTAGAGCAAATATGCAGCCCGACATTATTGCCAAGGTAACAATGCTCATAATGGACAAGGGAGGAAAAGCATCAATTCCCCCACCTATTCCCCCTACCCATTACGGGTGTCCGATGTTTATTAATGGAGAAGGTTTTGATTGCCGACTGTTGCTGGATCAGGTTGAGCGTACTCTTGAAGCAGGAATTACAGCAGAGGTGCCAATCAAATTTCTAAACTTTAACTTGGTAAAAAACCTTCTAGCCCCTGGGGTACGATTCACTCTATGGGAAATGCGAGATTTTGCTGAGGGCGAAATATTAGAGATTTGTCATCATGCTGAGGGGTCAACGGCGAGGCATCATAATGAATAAATACCCTTGTCCAGCCGCGCAGGAAGTGGCTCTGGTTGGGAGTTGGGCAATGGTGGCTGGAAAGATTGTTGCTGACAGCGTATGCCAGCGTATTGAATATCTTATTGGTGAGATATTTGTTCGTATTGCAGCGGACTCTAGTGGATGGTTTGTGTTGTATGAAGACCCTTCGGATGGTAGATATTGGGAGCTTTCGTATCCTCAAAGCGAATCGCATGGAGGCGGGACACCGCGCTTGGACGCAGTAGAGAGGAATGAGGTGCTGAAAAAATATGGTAATTTCAACGTGCTCAATCCTCAGACTAAAAGCATAGATGGATAAACAATATGAAGGAATGACTGTAAATGAGCGACTTTATATAAGTGGCTTTATGGAAGCTTTTGATAAAGCCATTAAAGAAAATAATATTGTTGAAATTACAGATATCCTCAAAAAGATTGAGATTGCGGACGAATCCGCTATCACTGCAATTTTAAAAAATCTTAGGTTGCAATGTTGGGGTTCGTAAACTCACCCCAATCTACGGCACTGTAAATTGGGTGTTGCATAGTCGCGGCGGGGTGGACTTTGTGCAGGCAGCGTGGGGGTCGAGTTATGATCGTCTTAACTATAACTCTGTTGTTTTTGATTCGGGGGCGAATACCGAATGGACAGCCAACGCCATGAGGAATGATAAACGCATTGAGAAAATAGAGGGATTGACTAAGCTTTTCTATGATGCTCCCAACGATCTTGTGCCGCAAATTGTAGGTTTGCACGCCATTAGTGATGGCGAGCCTTGGAATATCATCAGGGCGCTATTTTCTGCACCATGCTTGTTCCCCACGTTCTGTTCCGTGTATGAAAGTCCGCATACGCTTCCTTACGTGCCACCGGCGGGGGAGTGAGCTATGAAATCAGTATATTGGCGAATGGGGATGTTAGTTTTGATGTGCACCTTATCATTGGAGGCAAGCGCCGAACAATGGTTCAAGGATGAGGAGAAAGCGATTTATGCGAACATGAAACGCTATGGCGTCAACCGGGAAAACGTGGCGGCAATGCAGCAGCTATCGGAAAAAGTACCGCCGTATTCAGAGCCACATGTGAGCATCCTGGCAAAAGACTTGTACAAGCCGGGTGAATATTACCGTTTCGAGATGGACGAATATGTTGTAAACATGATTGTCCCTGATGTGCCTGTTTCTCTATATTCGATATGGCCTTATACCAATACGCGAACGCCAAGCGATGGAATGAAGAAATATCTTAAACAGGGAGCAGTAAACAACGTTCTAAGTATCGCTCAACTTACATGGAAATCTTGTGCCACATTTAGCTGCGTAACTTCAAGTATTTCTATTACCTACCAAATCCTCAATTCGCAAAGGCAGGAAAATTATGCGACTCCGGGTACAGCACTCAAAATACTTGAGGAAAGGCAGAAAAAGGAAATTCTTTCCTTGGCTGAACTGGCGGATATGGAACAAAGAAATGTGCTTAACCCACGAATGGGAAATCAGATCGCGCTGAAACCTGAAACGGTCGTCATCAACGGACGCATCTGGATACGATCCGCCATGCAACAAAGAAAAGAGGGAACTCCGGCGATTCGGTATTCAACAAGCCTCCCACCCACATATCTCTATGTCACGCGTCTCGGGCAGGATCGCCTTCTGGTCATCTCAGTGGGCACTTCAGACAACGAACATGATCTTACCAATCCATCCACCTGGTCGAGCGCGGTTCGCAAAGGTTATGCCTTGATAGATCAAGTTATCAGCTCCATCCGCGTCACCCAACTAAACGACGATGGCTCCCCCGACCCCTTTGTTGTCGAGCGCGTGGAACCTGCGCCCTTGCCTGTCCGTGAACCGTTGCCGCAACCAGCATCAGGCGCACTCAAATCACCATAAGTGAGGTTGTTATGACAGCATTTGTGGGGTTACCCCGCATAAATTCTGGCAATGTGTGGAGTAATTTGCGCTTCATGCAACTTAATCAATGCGGGAAAAAATAGTACACTGTTCAATGTTGCTGAATGGGCTTTAGGCCATTCGATCAAGCACACGTCGAGCCGATTTTTTATTTCGCTGGACAACCTCATGTTTTTCTTTGGGTAAGGTATGACGCAAAACCGCAAGCTGTTTCTCAATTTGTATTGGCACATGCACCAACCGGATTACAGGGATCACCTGACCGGCGAATTTATTCTTCCGTGGACTTATCTGCACGCCATCAAGGATTACACCGACATGGCTTACCATCTGGAGCAAAACCCCGATGCGCGGGCGGCGTTCAATTTTGTGCCTGTGCTGCTCGATCAACTGGAAGATTACACCCGGCAATTCGCCGAAGGCCGGATGCGCGATCCGTTGCTCGCGCTGTTTACGGTTCGGGAGGGCGTGCCGCTCACGCCGGAGCAGCGCAAGCTCATTGTCGAAAGTTGTTTCAAGAGCAACCACACCAAGCTCATCGCGCCGTTTCCGGCGTATTCGCATCTTTATGAATTGTTCAAGATGCAGGCATCCAGCGTGGTGGATGCGTGCGAGTATTTTTCCGATCAGTACATGTGGGATTTGCTCATGTGGTATCACCTCGCCTGGACGGGTGAGAGCGTGCGGCGCGAAAGCACGCTGGTCGCCCGCTTGATGAGCAAGGGCGCGATGTTCAGCGCGGAGGAACGGCGCGAATATTTCGTGTTGCTGGGCGATCTGGTGAGCGGCATTATTCCGCGCTATCGGGCGCTGGCCGAGCGCGGGCAGATCGAGATTTCCTCCACGCCCGATTGTCATCCCATTTTGCCGTTGCTGCTTGATTTCAAAAGCGCGCGCGATGCCATGCCGGATGTGGAGTTGCCGCAAAACGAACGTTATCCCGGCGGCTCCGCGCGCGCACGGGCGCATGTGGATGCGGCGCTGGAAAGTCATCGCCAACGTTTCGGTCACACGCCGAGCGGCATGTGGCCGGCGGAAGGCGGCGTTTCCGAAGCCGCGTTGTTGCTGCTCGCGGAAAAGGGCGTCAAATGGGCGGCGACCGGCGAAAGCGTGCTCGGCAACAGCCTTTACAAGGCCTACGGGCAAACACTGCCGAGCCAGAACGACTATCTCTACAAGCCTTATCAGGTGTCGGACGGCACGCACGCGATCACCTGTTTTTTCCGCAACGACGCGCTTTCGGACAAGATCGGTTTTGAATATTCCCGGTGGTATGCGGAAGATGCGGTCAAGGATTTCGCGCAGGAACTGGAACGGATTTACACGCACACCGACCCGACTGTTTCGCCCGTGGTGAGCGTGATTCTGGATGGCGAAAACGCCTGGGAATACTATCCGTACAACGCCTATTATTTCCTGTCACAATTGTATGCGAAGCTGGCCGAGCACCCGGATATCGTCCTCGCCACGCCCGGCGAAATCGCCGCGCATTGCGAACGTCCGCAAGCGGGCAAGGGCGATTTCGCGGGCGTGGAAATCAAGGTCGAACCTTTGCCCGCCGTGGCCGCGGGCAGTTGGGTTTATGGCACGTTCAGCACCTGGATAGGTTCGCCCGACAAAAATCGCGGTTGGGATTTGTTGTGCGAAGCCAAAAAGAATTACGATCTCGCGCTGGCCGATACCAAACTCACGGACAGGGAACGCGCGCAGGCAACGCGACAACTGGCCGATTGCGAAGGTTCGGATTGGTTCTGGTGGTTCGGCGATTACAACTCGGCGCACAGCGTTGCGAGTTTTGACAGCTTGTACCGGCGCAATCTCACGAACCTGTATCGCTTGCTGAAACTCCCCATTCCCAAGGCGCTCGATTCGGTTATCAGCATCGGCGCGGGCAACCCGGAAGCGGGCGGAGCGATGCGGCGCGGGCAGGAATAATCTGTGGGGAAAACATGAGCTTCAACCGTAATCCGCATAAACTGAAATCGCTTTAAAAGGAAGGTCAAAACTATCATGGCGCAAAAAGTTTCACTTCTGCTGGGCGTGCACGCGCATCAGCCGGTCGGCAATTTCACGCATGTGCTGGACGACGCGCACACGCGCTGCTACGGCCCGTTTTTGCAGGTGTTGCATCGCTATCCCGAATTCAAATTCGCGATTCATTTATCGGGCTGGCTGCTCGATTACATGCTCACGCATTATCCGCAGGATATGCGGTTGCTGCGCGAAATGGTGAAGCGCGGACAGGCAGAATTGTTCGGCGCGGGCTACACCGAGCCGGTGCTCGCCGCGATTCCCTTCCGCGATCGCGTCGGCCAGATCGCCAAACTTTCCGCCTATCTCGAACAGAAATTCGGACAAACTCCGCGCGGTGCGTGGCTCACCGAGCGCGTGTGGGAATCTTCCGTGGTTCCCGCGCTGGGCGATGCCGACATCGGCTATGTGACGGTGGACGACTACCATTTCCTGTGCGCGGGCAAGGAGGGCGACGTGCTCAACGGATATTTCACGACGGAAGAAGACGGGCGCAAGCTCGATCTCTTCCCGATTTCCGAGCAGTTGCGTTATCGTCTGCCGTTCTCGCCCGCGAGCGATGCCGTGGCGTATATCGAAAGTCTTGCGGACGAAAGCGGGCAGGCGGCGGCAATTTATTTCGACGATATCGAAAAATTCGGCATCTGGCCGGAAACGTATGCGTGGGTTTATGAACGCGGTTGGCTCAAGGATTTCATCGAAGGCGTGCTCGATTCCGACGTGATCGTCCCCATGCGCTACAGCGATTATCACGCGCAATCCGTCACGCGCGGCGTGGTGTATCTGCCGACGACTTCCTACATTGAGATGAACGAGTGGACGCTGCCGGTTCCCGCCGCGCATCACTACGCCGATCTGGTCGAACAGGAAAAGCACAACGGGCGTTACGAAACCACCAAGCCTTTTGTGCGCGGCGGCATCTGGCGCAATTTTTTCATGCGCTATCCCGAATCCAACTGGATGCACAAACGCATGTTGGCGCTTTCGGCGCGCTATCACGCGCTGCCGGAGAAAAGCAAAACGCCGGAGATGCTGCACGAACTTTACGAAGCGCAAGCCAACGACGCTTATTGGCACGGTCTGTTCGGCGGGCTTTATCTGCCGCATTTGCGCCGCGCGATTTACAACGCCATCGTGCGGCTGGAAGCGATGCTGGACAAGGTCGCGCCGCGTCCCGAGCGCAGTGTGCAGGATATTGATCTCGACGGATGCGACGAATTGCTGCTGCAAAACGGCGCGTTGCAAGCCATCGTGAAACTGGACGGCTCCGCCTCGATCTGCGAATTTGATGCCTACAAACTCGCGCACAATTTCGGCGACACACTCGCGCGGCAGACCGAGCATTACCATCGCAAGGTCAACGCGAGCCAGCCCGAGCAACACAGCGGCGAAGGTATCGCCAACCCGCACGAGCGCATGGTTTCCAAACAGGAAATTTTGCCGCAAGACCTCGCCACCGACGCGCATGGTTTGACGCTGTTCCGCGACAGTTGGGCGGAAAGCGCGGACGCGGAATTTGGCGAAGTGATTTACGACGCGCCCAAGGCGGGCAAAACCGCCGCCGCCGCGTTTTCGGGGCGCAATGCCGCCATAATCAAACAGATTGCGCTCAAGGATTCCACGCTCAAGGTTTCCTACAAACTCGACGGCATGGACGGCCTGTTCCGCGTTTGCATCCATCTCGCCATGCCCAGTTGCGACGGCCCCGCAGGACGTTTCCGTGTGGGCGGAAAAATCCCCGGCGGCTTCGGTCAGCCGCTGCGACTCGACGCGATGAGCAACTTGCGGCTGGAAGACGAAGTGCTGGGCGGTGTCGTGAATCTCACCTCCGACGTGCCGTGCGAACTCCGCACCTGGCCGCATTTCAGCGTATCGCAATCCGAAGCCGGATTTGAAAAAATCATGCAAGCCGTCACGCTTGAACTGACCTGGCCTGCCAACGCGCTCGCCAAAGGCGTGGACATCGCGCTGGAGATTTCGTAGATCATGCTCATCGGCGTGGATGTGGGCGGAACCAATCTGCGCGTCGGCGTGGTGCAAGAAAAACGCGTGATCGCCGAGCAGCGCGTTCACGCCGATTTTTCCCGTCTGTGCCACGACAATCCGCCCGAAATTTCGCTCGCCGCGATTCACGCCACCTTGCTGCAAGCCTTGCGGAATGCGCTCAAGGAACATCCCGAAACGCGCGGCATCGGCATCGGTTTTCCCGGTTTTGTCCAGCCCGCCACCGGCCACATTCCCCACTCGCCCAATCTGCCCGGCCTGCGCGATATTGATCTCGCAACGCCGTTGCGCGAGGCGCTTGGCTTGCCCGTGATCGTCGCAAACGACGCGAATGCCGCCGCCTATGCCGAGTTTTTATTGTCGGGACAGGAGGGCGGCTTGATCTATCTCGGCCTCGGAACCGGCGTGGGCGGCGGCTTGATTCATCACGGAAAAATCGTTCAGGGCGATCACGGCATGGCAATGGAAATCGGCCATCTCATCGTCGAACCGGATGGGCGCGAATGCGGCTGCGGCAATCGCGGCTGCATGGAACGCTACGCCTCCGCAAGCGGCGTCACGCTGAATTACGCGTCAGCCACCGGCGAAACACTGGACGCGCAGGAAATCGCGCAACGCGCGCGCAGCGGCGACACCCACGCGCAAGCCGCTTACGCGCAAGCCGGAGAACGCCTCGCCCAAGCACTCGCGCACATCCTCAAAGTCACGGACGCAAGCCGCGTCATCATAGGTGGCGGCATGAGCAAAGCCTGGCCGCTCATGCGCGAAACGTTTGAGCGGCGGCTGAACGCCGACCTCATCCCCGCGCTGCGCGGCCGCGTTGAAATTTCTCTCAGCGCATTGAACGATCAGGCCGGCATCATAGGCGCGGCGTTGCTGGCGGGTGTTTGTGATGATTGAAACGGAGCAAAAACATGGCCGATGATAAAGACAAACCCGAGGTGATCGCCACGGTGCAGGTTCCGCCTTTTGAAGGAACGCTGCACGGCGATCAGTTGTTACGCAAGGCATGGGCGGAAGAGCTGCTGACCGAGCGCGGGATTCGCGTCAATCCGCATCTGCCCTGCGTGGAAAGCGAAGCCGAAATCACCTTGCGCTCGCCGCGGGAAGTCGCCGAGCGCCTGCTGGCGCTGACGCTTGTGGCGGTCAAGGGCGAAGGGCTGGAACACGACAACATGTTGCAAATCGTCGCCGACTACAACGCGATGGATTTGTTTTCCCCCAAGGAACGCGCGTTTATCGAGAACCCGGATCCCGACATGAATGACCGCGTGCAATTCAGTTGGCGCTATGAAGCGGCCTGGGTGATGTTCTGGGCGCTCAAGTTCGTAGATAGTCCGCTGGATTTCGCGGAAAACATTTGCGATGTGCCGCTGCTGTGCGCGACGGTGCGCGATACCGCCGATCTCGCCATAAATGGTATGCAGTCAGCCAACGATATTCTCAACGAAACCGACCTGATTTATCGCTGCCACTGGGCTGTCCGTCAGGCCAGTCTCGATGGCGAGCCGCCGCCCGAAGGATTGAATCCCGGCGTCGTGATGGAACGTCATCAGGCGTTGAATTGGCTGGTGCGCTACGACGATGCTGACTGGGATGATGTCGGAACCGACACCTGAGATTTCAATTTTTCTGGTGTGAATACGCCCTAGGCGCAGATGAATCGAAACCATGCAAAACGGTTAAGATTTTTTTAATTTTCATCAAG
>JAITWS010000106.1 GCA_031285185.1 Methylobacillus sp. | reverse complement strand
CAGCCCTCGTGAGCAAGCTGTAGGGTGGCGCTGAGCGCAAGCGAAGCCCACCACCGGCATACAAACAAAACCCGCCGCTCACTCCGTTTTGCGGGGATGGTGGGTTTTGTGGTTTGTCGGAGAGTTAAACGGTGGGCTTCGCTTGCGCTCAACCCACCCTATAAAAGCCTACCCTGCGCGGGCTTACCAGCCCTCACCCTCACCCCAACCCCTTCGACAAGCTCAGGACAGGCCTCTCCCGCAAGCGGGAGAGGGAGAACTTCAGCGCATTCCGCAACGTTGGAGAAGAAAGGGAGAACATCTCCGCGTAGCGGACGGGGCAGTTCACAACAAAAACCAAAAGCCGATGGGTCGGCTTTTTACCATCCAAAGTTCAGCCCTGCTAAAATCCCATCCCATGTCTCTTCCATTTGAACTCTTCATCGGCCTGCGCTACACCCGCGCCAAGCGCCGCAATCGGTTTATTTCGTTTATCTCCATGACCAGCATGGTGGGCATCGCGCTGGGCGTGGCGGCGTTGATTGTGGTGTTGTCGGTGATGAACGGGTTTCAGCATGAGTTGCGGACGCGCATTCTGGGCGTGGCTTCGCATTTGCAGATCACCGGGCTGGATGGTCAACTGGGCGATTGGCGCGGTCTCGCGGCGGCGGTGCAACGTCATAAGGAGGTGCGGGCGAGCGCGCCGTACATCATGCAGCAGGGCATGTTGTCCAACGGGCAGGCGGTGCAGGGCGCGATTGTGCGCGGCGTGATTCCGACGGAGGAGGACAAGGTGGCGGAGATCAGCCAGCACATCAAGGCGGGCAGTTTCGATGCGCTGAAACCCGGCGCGTTTGGCATCGTGATGGGCGCTGATCTGGCGATGATGCTGGGCGTGGGCGTGGGCGACAAGGTGGTGGTGATCGCGCCGCAGGGACAGTTCACGCCGACCGGCATGGTTCCGCGCATCAAGCAATTTACGGTGGCGGGCATTTTTCAGGTGGGCATGAACGAGTACGATTCGGCGCTGGCGTTCATTCATCTCGACGATGCCGCCGTGCTTTACCGAATGGGCGAGAATGTTTCCGGGCTGCGGCTCAAACTGGATAATCTGGAACGCGCGCCGGAGGTGGCGCAGGATTTGGTGAACCGTCTTCCGCGCGGTTATTACGTCAGCGACTGGACGCAGCAGCACGCCAATTTTTTCCGCGCGGTGCAGATGGAAAAGCGCGTGATGTTCGTGATTCTGGCGTTGATCGTGCTCGTCGCGGCGTTCAACATTGTTTCAACTTTGGTGATGGCGGTGACCGACAAACGCGCGGACATCGCCATTCTGCGAACCTTGGGCGCGACCCCCGGCAGCATCATGCTTATCTTTATCGTGCAGGGCGCGTTGATCGGTGTGATCGGCACGTTGATGGGCGTGTTCGGCGGCGTGTTGCTCGCGCTTAATATCGAAACCGTGGTTCCGTTCATCGAGCATTTGTTCGGCGTGCAATTTCTCGCCAAGGACGTGTATTTCATCAGCGATCTGCCCTCCGAATTGCAATGGGCGGATGTGATCGTGATTACCGTGATGTCGTTCGTGCTCAGTCTGCTCGCGACGATATATCCGAGCTGGCGCGGCGGCAGAACCAATCCGGCGGAGGCGCTGCGCTATGAGTGAACCCGTCATCGTTTGCCGCGATCTGCACAAAACCTATGCAGGGCTGGATGTGGACGTGCTCAAAGGCATCAATCTCACCGTAGCCAAAGGCGAGCAGGTCGCCATCATCGGCGCGTCCGGCTCGGGCAAAAGCACGCTGCTGCACATACTGGGCGGGCTGGATGCGCCCACGCGCGGCGAGATCGCGTTGCTCGGCAAAAATATCGCCAAACTGGGCGAAGCCGGACGCAGCGAATTACGCAATCGCGCGCTGGGTTTCATCTATCAATTCCACCATCTGCTGCCGGAATTTACCGCGCTGGAAAATGTCGCAATGCCGCTTCTGATACGCGTCATGGCGCGCGATCAGGCGCTGCAAAAAGCGGCGGAAATTCTGGAGCGCGTGGGGCTGGGCAAACGATTGGAACACATGCCGGGCGAGCTTTCCGGCGGCGAGCGGCAACGCGCGGCGGTGGCGCGCGCGCTGGTGACCAAGCCGCAATGCGTGCTCGCGGACGAGCCGACCGGCAATCTCGACCAGCACACCGCGCGCGCCGTGTTCGATCTCATGCTGGAACTCAACCGCGACCTCGGCACCAGTCTGGTCGTGGTCACGCACGACACGGAACTCGCGCGACGCATGGGGCGCGTGCTGCGGCTGCAAGACGGACGGCTGGCGGACGACTAAATCATGCGCGGCCTCATCCTCGCTTTCGCGTTTGGGGTTTGGCTGCTGCAACAACAGGCGACGTTGCCCGGTGCGGGCGGGTTCGCCGCGCTTCTTTTGCTTCCCCTGCTTTGGTTGCTGCGACGTCATGCGGCGCTGTTTCGGATTTTCGCGCTTTTGTTTTCCGCGCTCGCGGGTTTTCTCTGGGCGGCGGGATTCGCGCAGGTGCGGCTCGCCGGGGAATTGCCATCGGCGTGGGAAGGCCGCGATATTCAGATCGTCGGCGTGGTGGCCGAGTTGCCGCAAATGCAGGAACGCGGCGTGCGTTTTTTGTTCGATGTCGAAAAAATCGAAACGGAAAACGCCATCGTGCCGTCACGCATTTCCATCACCGATTATGATTTCCGCGAAACATCAGCACGAAAAAACGAACGCGAATTTCATCCGGGCGAACGCTGGCGTTTGACCGTGCGCCTCAAGCAGCCGCACGGAAGCTGGAATCCGCACGGCTTTGATTTTGAGGTGTGGGCGCTGGAACGCGATATACGCGCGACCGGTTATATCCGCGATGCCGCCGCCGACATCCGGCTCGCGCCGCAGGTGTGGCGACCGGCGTATCTCGTGGAGCGCGCGCGCGAATCCGTGCGCGACCGTTTTCGCGTGGTGCTGGGCGACGCGCCTTATGCGGGGATTTTGCTGGCGCTTGCGATCGGCGACGAAAACGCGATTCCCAATCGGGATTGGGAGCTGTTCCGTAAAACCGGCGTGGTGCATCTGGTCTCGATTTCCGGGCTGCATATCACCATGATCGCGGGGCTGGTGTTCGCGCTGGCGCAGGCCTTGTGGCGGCGCAGCGAGGCGCTGACCTTGCGGCTGCCCGCGCGCAAGGCGGCGACGGCGGCGGGTCTCGCCATTGCGTTCGCCTATGCGTTGCTGGCGGGATTTTCCGTGCCCACGCAGCGCACCGTGTTCATGCTGGCCGCGCTCGCCGCGGCGTTGTGGAGCGGTCGCGCGGGTTCGATGTCGCTCGCGCTGTGCTGGGCGGTACTGGTGGTGCTGCTGCTCGATCCGTGGGCGGTCACCGCGCCCGGTTTCTGGCTGTCTTTCGGCGCGGTGGCGCTGCTGGTGTATGTCGGCAGTTGCCGTCTGGAACAGCGCATACATTGGCTCCGGGAGGCGCTGCGTTCGCAGTGGGTGATCGCGCTCGGGCTGACGCCGTTGCTGATCGCGTTGTTCCAGCAGGTTTCCATCATTTCGCCGCTCGCCAACGCGATTGCGATTCCGCTCGTCAGCCTGGTGGTCACGCCGCTCGCCTTGCTGGGCGCGGTGATTCCGGTGGATGCGATTTTGCATTTGTCGCATGGCGTGATGGCCGCGTGCATGAAGTTTTTGCAGTTTTGCGCCGATCTGCCGCTTGCCGTCTGGCAGCAACACGCGCCGCCGCCGTGGACGATCATCGCCGCCATCGCGGGCGCGATCTGGATGTTGTTGCCGCGCGGATTTCCGCTGCGCTGGCTGGGTTTGGCCGCGTTGCTGCCGATGTTTTTGCTGTTGCCGCAGCCGCCCGCGCCGGGCGCGATGCGGGTGGCGGTGCTGGACGTGGGGCAGGGAACCGCCGTGGTGGTGCGTACCGCGCATCACGCGCTGGTATATGACACGGGGCCGAGATACTCATCGGAAGCCGACAGCGGCAACCGCATCATCGCGCCTTTTCTGCGCGGCGAGGGCATCGCCCGATTGGACGGCATGATAATTTCGCACGACAACATGGATCATTCCGGCGGCGCGGCATCGCTCTTCAACGCACTGCCGGTCGGCTGGCTCGCTTCGTCGTTGCCGCCGGAAAGCGCTCTGCATGATCTCGCGCGGCGCGATATGCGCTGCTTCGCGGGGCAAGGCTGGACATGGGACGGCGTGCGTTTCGAGATGCTGCATCCCACGCCGGAAAGTTACGCCTCGCCCAAACTCAAGGATAACGACCGCAGTTGCGTGCTCAAGGTGAGCAGCGCCTACGGCAGCGCGTTGCTGACCGGCGATATTGAGCAGCGCATGGAAAATGAATTGATCGCGCGGAACGGCGCGGCGCTCAAGGTGGATGTGCTGCTCGCGCCGCATCATGGCAGCAAAACATCCTCGACCGCGGGCTTCGTCGAAACCACGCATCCCTCCGCCGTGGTGTTCACGGTCGGTTACCGCAACCGTTTCGGTCATCCCAAAGCAGAAGTGGAAGAGCGTTACAAAAACGTAGGCGGGCTGTTGTACCGCAGCGACCGGGACGGCGCGGTGATTTTCGATTTCAGCAATGCGGAGGCCGTCGAAGTCACGCGCTGGCGGCGGGCGGAACCTCATTATTGGCAGAAAAATCCGTCCGGGGTTGATGAAAACCGCCCGGCAGGATAAAGTAGCGCGCATTATCAAGAACAAAGGGAAACCGACGTGTGGACTATTATCAAAGAGGCAGGCTGGCCGATCTGGCCGCTCATCATTGCCTCGGTTATTTCGCTGGCTATCATCATTGAGCGTTTTGTCGCGCTGCGCGGCGAAAAGGTCGCGCCCAAAAATCTGCTGGCGGAAGCGCAGCAGGTGCTGGGGCGCGGCGGCAATGTGCGGGAAAATTTCGCGCGGCTTGAGAACGCCTCTCCACTGGGTCGCATCTTCGCCGCCGCTGTTTACAACATGAACAGCACGCGCGAAGTGATGATGGAGTCCGTCGAGGAAGCCGCCCGCGCCGTAACGCACGATCTGGACAAATATCTGACCACGCTGGGAACCATCGCCGCCGTCGCGCCGCTGCTCGGTCTGCTCGGAACCGTGATCGGGATGGTGGAATTGTTCGGCGCGTTTCAATCCACCGGCCATGATGTCGTGCGCTTCGCAAGCGGCATTTCGGTCGCGCTGTACAACACCGCGATGGGTATCATCGTGGCCGTGCCCAGCATGATTTTCTACCGTTATTTCCACGCCAGGGTTGATGGCCTCATCGTCAAGATGGAAATGGACGCCATCAAGTTCGTCGAAATCCTTCAAGGCAAGCGCAAATAATGAACTTCCAGCGCGGCAGAAAACACGACGAGCTGGAGATGAGCCTGATTCCGCTCATTGACGTGCTGCTTGTCATCATCATCTTTCTCGTGGTGAGCGCGACCTTCTCGCGCATCCACGAGCTGAACATCACGCTGCCGACCGCCGAGGCCGCTGCGCCCGAGGAAAAACCGAACATGATTACGGTCGGGGTTGATGCTTCCGGGCGCTACACGGTCAACAACGCCGATCTCGCGGACGGCTCTGTCGAAAGCATCATCGCCGCGCTGCAAAAAGCGGTGGGCGACAGCAAAGACCCGGTCATCGTCATCAGCGCCGACGCGAGCAGCTCGCATCAATCCGTAATCAACGTGATGGAGGCGGCGCGCGAAGCGGGTTACACGCATATCACGTTCGCAACGCAGGCCAAAGGCTCCTGAGCGTGAGCCTTTGACCCCGCGCGCTCGATAGGGCAAGCATGTCGAAATCCACGTCCAAACGGACGGTCACTTCCGATTCCACCTCGGCGCTCGCTGTTTACCGGCGACTTTTCCGCTATGTCTGGCGCTACCGGCTGGTGTTCGGCATCAGCATCCTCGCGCTGGTCGTGCTGTCGGCCACCAACACCGGATTTCTCGCGGGCATCAAGCAGGTCACGGACGAAGGCTTCGCCAATAAAAATCCCGAAAAACTCGCGTGGTTTCCGCTGTTGCTGTTCGGCTTGATGGCGGTACGCGCCATCGCGGGTTTCATCTCGACGATGGCGGCGCGGTGGGTGGCGCGGCGCGTGGTCGAAAATGTGCGATGCGATGCGTTTGAAAGTCTCATGGCATTGCCAATCAACTATTACGACGCCAATTCCGCGGGCATCATCACCTCCAAACTGACCAACGACGTGGAAGGCGTGGCCAAGGCTTCGACCAATGTCGTCATCAGCGCCGTGCGCGATTCGCTGACCGCTCTCGGCATGATAGGTTACATGCTCTATCTCGATTGGCGGCTGACGCTGATCTTCGCCGTCACCATTCCCTTCATGGGTTTTTATCTCAAGAAAATGACGCCCAAAATCCGCGCCGCCGGTCGGCAGGTGCAGGATACGATGGGCGTGATTACCAAGGTTTCCGAAGAGGCGATTTCGGGGCAGCGCATGGTCAAGATTTTCGGCGGCGAAAATTACGAATTGCGGCGTTTTTCGCGCGCGGTCGCCGACAATCGCAAGACCCATCTCAAATTCATACGCCGCAGCCAGCTCAACAGTTTTGTGATCGAATTTCTCGCCGCGATCGCGCTCGGCCTTGTGGTATTTTACGCGACCGGGCGCTTCACCGCGGGCGGTTTCGCTGCCTTTCTCACCGCGCTTTTGATGTTGATACAGGCGATCAAAAGTCTGGCCAGCATCAACGAAGATGTGCAATCCGCCGTTGCCGCCGCGCAGAGCATGTTCAGCCTCATGGATTCCAATCACGAGATTGACGAAGGCTCCGCCGAAATTGGCCGCGTCAAAGGCAGCATCGAATTTCGCAACGTTACCCTGCGCTACGAAAACGCCAAACGCGATGCGATCACCAACCTCAGCGTCACCGTGCAACCCGGCGAAAAAGTCGCGCTGGTGGGGCGTTCCGGCGGCGGCAAGAGCACGCTGGTCAATCTGTTGCCGCGTTTTTACGAAATGCAGCAAGGCGTGATTTTGCTGGACGGCATAGACACGCGCACGCTTACGCTCAAAAATCTGCGCCAGCAATTCGCGCTCGTGAGTCAGGAAGTCGTGCTGTTCAACGATACCGTGTTCAACAACGTGGCCTACGGCGATTTGCGCGACACGCCCGAGGAAAAAGTCATCGCGGCGGCCAAAGCGGCTTATGCGTGGGAATTTATCCAGCATCTGCCGAACGGCCTGCACACCGAAATCGGCGACCGCGGCGTGCGGCTTTCCGGCGGCCAGCGTCAGCGTCTCGCCATTGCCCGCGCGATTCTCAAGGACGCGCCCATTTTGCTGCTCGACGAAGCCACCTCCGCGCTCGATACCGAATCCGAACAGCATGTGCAAAAGGCGCTGGACGAACTCATGCGTAACCGCACCTCCATCGTCATCGCTCACCGACTTTCCACGATAGAAAACGCCGACCGCATTCTGGTCATGGAGCAGGGCGAGATCGTCGAAAGCGGCACGCACGAAGAACTGCTCGCGCTGAACGGGCATTACACCAAGCTTTATCGCAAGCAGTTTCATTAGGTGAGCGCCATGTCCGAATGGCTGCAACGCGAATGGACGAAAAAAAGCCTCTGGCAAATTTTGCTGAGGCCGCTTTCGTGG
>JAITWS010000086.1 GCA_031285185.1 Methylobacillus sp. | reverse complement strand
TGCGCGAGCGTGATGCCGGAAAGCAGCGCGGCGTAGGCCATGTTCGCGCGATGCGCGGCGATATTCCCCTGCCCGAAATACCACGGCAGCAAACTGTCGCGCGCGGCGCGGATGCCGGAGAGCGCGAGCGCGTCGGTGAACGGGTTGGCCTTGAGCGACACATACGATTCCAGCAACTGCGTCAGCGCGTCCATGCCGTCCGCCGCGATGAGTTCGCGCGGGCAGGTGGCGAGCAATTCGGGATCAAGCAGCGCGATTTTGGCGACGAGCGTGTCGTGACGAAACGATTTTTTGAAACCGTTTTCACCGTGCGTCGAGAGCACCGCATTCTTGGTTGCTTCCGAGCCGGTTCCCGCCGTGGTCGGCACGGCGATGAACGGTGTTGCTACGCCGCGATAGGGCAACTCAGGCCCCACGCCTTCGAGAAAATCCATCACGCTGTTGGGCACGCGCAGCAATCCGGCGACAGCTTTGGCCGCATCCAGCACGCTGCCGCCGCCGATGCCGATGACGACATCAATCGGCTGGCCGCGAAATTCGCGCGCGAGTTCATCTGCCAATTGCGGCGAAGGTTCACCGCTGACGCTGACTTGTTGGAACGCGATTCCTCCGTCCGCCAACCTTTGCCGCAATTCCGCCCACGCGGGCGATGTCAGGAATGAGGATTTCCCTGTGACGAGCAAGGCATTTCGACCAAATTCACGC
Source organism: Methylobacillus sp. (assembly GCA_031285185.1). Lineage (GTDB taxonomy): Bacteria > Pseudomonadota > Gammaproteobacteria > Burkholderiales > Methylophilaceae > MM2. The sequence continues at coordinate 13,282 of JAITWS010000086.1, read as the reverse complement.
GCGAGCATCGGCAATTGGCGGCGCGTGCCGTCGCCGAAAATGATGCGCGGAAGATTTGAAATCGAAAAAGCCGGAACGTCCATCTCATTCCCCGATCAGATGCAGCAACACGCAGCGCTCATGCGGCATACGGCGATGCTCGTACAGAAAAATCCCCTGCCACGTTCCCAGCGCGGGTTTTCCATTGAGCACGGGAATGCACAAATGCGTCTGCGTCAGCGCAACGCGCACATGCGCGGGCATGTCGTCGGAACCCTCATCCACATGCGCGAACAGCGGATCGCCATCCGGCACGAGCCGCGCGAAAAACCGCTCCAGATCGGCGATCACATCGGGATCGTAATTTTCATTGATAAGCAAACTGGCCGAAGTGTGCCGGATATAAAGCGTCAACATCCCCGTGACCATCCCCGCCTGCCGCGCCCAGCGCGCGACCTCGGCGGTGATGTCGTAAAGTTTGCGGCCTTGGGTGGCAACGGTGAGTTGGGAAGTAAGTTGGCGCATCGCTGATTCCGGTTGGGTTTTGGGGATTATAACGTGGTGGGGATGGGCGACACTTACTTACCAGTTGCGACGCATCGTAGCTCCTCCTCTTGCCCGAGCTGCTGTTGTTCTCCCTCTCCCGCAGGCGGGAGAGGGTTGGGGTGAGGGTGGGGGTTCCAAAAAATTCTGTTCATTCCCGCGAAGGCGAAAATAAACGGACGTGGCACATCTAGCCCCTCTCCCACGGGGGGAGAGGGGTTTTCTAAAAACATCCGTTCGTCTCAAGCCTCTGCCGAAAACCCGAAGAATGAATTGCGTCTTTTCACGCGCTGACCTGCACGCGCAAACCCATCTGTTCCACGCGCCGCGCCAGATCGTCCAGCCAGCTTTGCGGGAGGCGCGTGAGGCGGGGGGCTTCGGGTTGCAGCGAGGGGCGGGCGAGGCCGTAGAGGTGCACGCCTTTGAGGTCGTTTTTTACTTGCGCGAGCATGTCCAACCAGGCGGTCAGTTCGGTTTCCGGCGGCGGTTCGCCGTCGAGCGCGAACATGCAGGTTTGCGCCCAGGTCGGGCAGAGTTTGGCGCACAGTCGCAAACGTTCCAGCACGCCTTGCGGGCTGAGGCGGACATCGTTGATGCGGGCGATGCCGTCCGTGGACGCGGCGTCGAGCTTGAACCAGATTTCGCCATTGATGCGGGCGAGGTGGCGCAGCGCGTCCGGCACGCGGTCTATGAGGCTGCCGTTGGTGATGAGGCGAACGGGGAGCCGACCGAGCAAATCAAACTCTTGCAATACGCGCTCGACCACGGCAACCGCCGCGCCAAATTCGGCGGATGCGGTGGATTCGCCATTGCCGGAGAAGGCGAGACCTTCGAGGCTGCGCGCGTGTTCCGGCACGCGCTCCTGCATGAAGTTGCCGCGCACAATGGCGTCCAGCAATCGGCGCAATTCTTCTTCGAGCTGCGCGAGATCAATCGGCGGCGCGGAGCCGCGCGTGAGATCGGGCACCTGGCAGTAGATGCAGCGCCAGTTGCAGGCGTTGTTGGGGTTGAGGTTGATGCCAACGGAAACGCCGCGCGCGCGGCGCGACACGACCGGATAGATATAGGTCATGCCGGTGTCGTGGCTGTCGTGGTTTTGCGATGTCAGCAGCGTGGTCATAATGGGTTAAAATTCGGCGGAATTTATATATTTTAACCGAGGGAAAATTACCATGCTTCGTGAATTCAAAAAATTCGTCATGCGCGGCAATGTCGTGGATATGGCGGTCGGCATCATCATCGGCGCGGCATTCGGCGCGATCGTCAAATCGCTGGTGGACGATGTGCTTATGCCGCCCATAGGCTGGATGCTCGGCAATGTGGATTTCACCAATATGTTCATCGTGCTGAAGGAGGGCGCAGCGGCGGCGGAGCCGTATGTTTCGCTGGATGCCGCGAAAAAAGCGGGCGCGGTGACGCTGAATTACGGCATGTTCATCAACGCGCTTGTGAGCTTTACCATCGTCGCGTTCGCCGTGTTCATGCTGGTGCGCGTTGTGAACCGGCTCAAACGCGAACCGGAGCCGCCCGCGCCGGATACCAAGGAATGCCCGCGCTGCTGCGCGGCGATTCCGGTCAAGGCCACGCGCTGCCCGCATTGCACTTCGGAGATATAAGCTCCCGCCGTTCATCCCCGCGCAGGCGGGGATCCAGGTTTTTCCGAGGCAGGTGTCTTTGCTGGATTCCCGCTTGCGCGGGAATAATCGGAAAATTTAGTGCTGTTCCTGTTCGGCAGTCGCGGCGGAATCCGCATCTTCCATCATGCTGAATACCACCGTCACCACGCGGTCGCCCACAAAATCAAGTTCGGTGGTTTTGTAGATGTCGCCGCTGGTGGCGATGTTCAGATGATGGTAATGCCAGATCGCCCCCATGACTTCGCCGGTCTCGTCGTCCGTCACGTCAATGATATGCGCCGGTTCGCCGAGCTTGGCGACGATTTCGGCCTTGCTGGCGGACGGGATGTAATCAATGAATTCGGATTCGGTCAGCGGAATTTCGCCATCGCCACGCGCGAGCGCGCTCGCGGAAAATCCGGTCAGCAACAGTATTGCAAGAATCACTCTCATGATGCGCTCCTGCCTGTTAGCCCCGTGGTTATCAGGGGCGTGAAGAATCAAATCCCGACGACATCAACATCGCCGGGCGGCGTTTCCAACTGCTCCACCAGCAACGAATGCACGCGACGGCTGTCAGCGCGCAACACCGTGAAGAGCAACCCGCTGAATTCCACCTGCTCGGCGCGTTTCGGCAGATGGCCGAACTTGCTCACCACCAGCCCGCCTATGGTTGAAAATTCCTCGTCACTGAAATCCGTGCCCAGCGCCGCGTTGAAATCCGCGATCTCGGTCAGCGCCTTGACGCGGTAGCCGCCGTTGGCATCGCGGAAAATGTTGTCCTCGGTCTCATCATAATCGTATTCATCTTCGATGTCGCCGACGATTTGTTCCAGCACATCCTCGATCGTCACCATGCCCGCCACACCGCCATATTCATCCACAACGATGGCGATGTGGTTGCGGTTGCCGCGAAACTCCTTGAGCAACACATTGAGCCGCTTGGCCTCGGGGATGAACACCGCCGGACGCAGCATGTCGCGCACCTCGAAATCCTCGCCCGCGTAATAACGCAGCAAATCCTTGGCGAGCAAAATGCCGAGAATGTCGTCCTTGTTTTCGCCGATCACGGGAAAGCGCGAGTGCGCGGTCTCGATGACGAAGGGGATGAATTTTTCGGGCGCGTCGGTGATGTCAATCACATCCATCTGCGAGCGCGGAATCATGATGTCGCGCACCTGCATCTCGGAAACCTGCAACACGCCCTCGATCATCGCAAGCGCATCGGCATCAAGCAGATTGCGCTCATAAGACGAGTGCAGCAACTCAACCAGTTGCTCACGATCCTCCGGCTCGCGCAACAACAATTGCGAAATGCGCTCCAGCCAACTTCCGGGTTTTTGATTACTGTCTGATTCCATAAGTTTTTTGGGAATTTTAATTCCCGCTCATTTCCGCATAAGGATCAGCATAACCCAACTTTGTGACGATTTGTGTTTCAAGCGCTTCCATCACGATGGCTTCTTCGTCGGTTTCGTGGTCGCAGCCTTGCAGGTGCAGCACGGCGTGGACGAGCAGGTGCGCGTAGTGCGCCTTGAGGGATTTGTTCTGTTGCTTCGCTTCGCGTTTGACGACGGCGTGGCAGAGCACGATGTCGCCCATCAGTTCGGGGTTGCCGGTGATCGCGTAGTTTTTGCCGGAGATTTTCGTGACTTTTTGCAGGAATATGCCGGAGCCGGTCAGCGGAAACGTCAGCACGTTGGTGGCGTAATTTTTTCCGCGATAATCGCGGTTGAGTTTGCGGCCTTCGCGCTTGCCCACGATGCGGATGGTGATGTTCGCATCGCTTGCGAGCGCGGCGCGCGCCCACTTTTTGAATTTGGCGCGGGAGGGGATTTTTTTCGATTTCACCGCGCGCTGGACGGCGAGTTTCAATTTGTATTTTTTCATTGCTGATTTTGTTCGTAGCGTTCGTAGGCGTTGATGATTTTCTGCACGAGCGGGTGGCGTACCACGTCGTCGGAGAGGAATTGCGTCATCGCGATGCCGCGCACATCGCGCAAAATTTTCTGCGCCTCGACGAGGCCGCTTTTCTGGCCGCGTTGCAGATCAATCTGCGTCACGTCGCCGGTATCACCGCCTTGGTTCCGAAGCCGATGCGCGTGAGGAACATCTTCATCTGCTCGGGCGTGGTGTTTTGCGCTTCGTCGAGAATGATGAAGCTCTGGTTGAGCGTGCGGCCTCGCATGTAGGCGAGCGGCGCGACTTCGATCGCGTTGCGTTCGAACATTTTGTGCACGATGTCGAAGCCCATGAGATCGTAAAGCGCGTCGTAAAGCGGGCGCAGATACGGGTCAACTTTTTGCGCGAGATCGCCGGGCAAAAAACCGAGCCGCTCGCCCGCCTCGACCGCCGGACGCACGAGCACGATGCGTTTCACGCGGTCGCGGTTGAGCGCATCCACCGCGCTTGCGACGGCGAGATAAGTTTTGCCGGTTCCGGCGGGGCCGATGCCGAAGGTGATGTCGAATTCCTGTATCTGTTGCAGATATTCCACCTGGCGCGGCGTGCGTCCGTGCAGATCGGAACGGCGCGTCATCAGCACCGGCATCGAGGCGCTGGAAACCGCGTCGGCGCTCAGTTTTCCCGCTTCCACGAGGCCGAGTTGCACGTCTTCGAGACTGAGCGTTTTTTTCGCGCGCGCGTAAAAATCCTGCAACAGTTGCGACGCGAGTCGCACATTTTGCGCCTCGCCCGAAAGCCGGAAATGGCTGCCGCGCCGCGCGATGCCCACATCCAGCGCATCCTCGATCTGTTTCAGATTTTCATCCAGCGCGCCGCACAAATTGGCGAGGCGCAGGTTGTCTTCGGGAGTAAAGTCGAATTCCATCAGCGTACAAGTTCGCCGCGCAAACTGTGCGGCAATGCCTCGGTAATTTTTACGGTTGCGAAGGTGTTGATGAGTTGCGGATCGCCGTCGAAATTCACGATGCGATTGTTGTCCGTGCGTCCCGCCAACTGGTTCGCGTCCTTGCGCGAAACGCCCTCGACGAGCACGCGCTGCGTGCTGCCCACCATTTTGCGGCTGTTCTCGAAACCCATGCGTTCCAGCGTTGCCTGCAAACGTTCCAACCGCGCCTGCTTCACGTCCGCGGGTGTGTCGTCGGGCAGATAAGACGCGCCGGTTCCGGGGCGCGGGCTGTAAATGAAACTGAAACTGTAATCAAAACCGACATCTTCAATCAGCTTCATCGTTGCCTCAAAATCCGTCTCGGTCTCGCCCGGAAAACCGATGATGAAGTCGGACGAAAGATGCAAATCAGGCCGCGCCGCACGCAGTTTGCGAATGACGGATTTGTATTGCAACGCCGTGTAATTGCGCTTCATCGCCATCAGAATGCGGTCGGAACCGGATTGCACCGGCAGATGCAGATGCGACACCAGCTTGGGCAATCGGGCGAACGCATCAATCAGCGCGGGACTCATTTCGTTGGGATGCGAAGTCGTGTAACGCAGCCGTTCGATGCCCGGCACTTCATGCAGATATTCCAGCAACAACGCGAGATCGGCGACCTCGCCATTTTCCATCGCGCCGCGATAGGCGTTGACGTTCTGCCCCAGCAGCGTCAACTCCTTCACGCCCTGTCGCGCCAATTGCGCGGCCTCGGTCAGCACATCCGCGAATGGCCGCGAAACCTCCTCGCCGCGTGTGTAAGGCACGACGCAAAAGGTGCAATACTTGCTGCAACCTTCCATGATGGACAAAAACGCGGAGCCGCCCTCAACGCGCGGCGGCGGCAGACGGTCAAATTTTTCGATTTCGGGAAAACGAATATCCACCTGCGCGTGACCGGAACTGCGCTTCTCCGCGATCAACTCCGGCAAGCGATGCAGAGTTTGTGGCCCGAACACAATATCCACAAAAGGCGCGCGCTCCACAATCGCCGCGCCCTCCTGACTCGCCACGCACCCGCCCACGCCGATGACGAGATCGGGCTTGGCTTTTTTGAGTTCACGATAATGCCCAAGCTGGCTGAACACCTTCTCCTGCGGCTTCTCGCGCACCGAGCAAGTGTTGATGAGGATAAGGTCGGCCTCCTCCGCGCTCTCGGTCTGCTGCATACCATGCGCGGCCTGCATCAAATCCGCCATGCGCGACGAGTCATACTCGTTCATCTGGCAGCCGAACGTCTTGATGAATACCTTTTTGCGCGGGGGAGTGTCGAATTGCAAAATGATTAAATAAAACAGAGAAGTGGGAAGGCATTATAAAGGCAAGACGCGGGTGGCGACAAGGGAAGGCGGGGGAGGGGGATAAACGTATTTTCCCGTATGTCGCGCGAAAGAGATGGTTGCAAACGCGCGAGGCGGTAGAATGCGTTATGGACTATTTACCCATTTTTATCCGGTTGCGCGGGTGCAAAAGCATCGTGGTCGGCGGCGGCGAGATTGCGTTGCGCAAGGTGAGCTTGCTGTTGCGGGCGGATGCGGAGGTGACGGTGATCGCGCCCGAGTTGTGCGCGGCGTTGGCGACGGAAAAGCGGATCGCGCATTTGGCCGCGCGATTTTCGCCGGAGCAACTGGACGGCGCGCGGTTGGTGGTGGCGGCGACGGATGATGCGGATGTGAATCGCGCGGTTTCCGAGGCGGCGCAGGCGCGCGCCATTCCGGTGAATGTGGTGGATGCGCCCGATCTGTGTACTTTTGTGATGCCGTCGGTGGTGGATAGGTCGCCGGTGGTAATCGCGGTGTCGAGCGGCGGCAATGCGCCGGTGCTCGCGCGCATGGTGCGGGCGCGGCTGGAAACGCTGATTCCGGCTTCTTACGGTCATCTCGCCCAACTCGCGGGCGAATTTCGCGACAAGGTGAAAGCGCGTTTCAAAAATCCCCGGCAACGGCTGATGTTTTGGGAGAGCGTGTTTCAAGGTTCGGTCGCGGAGCGCGTGTTTGCCGGGCAGGAGAAAAAGGCGCGGCAACAACTGGAGGCGATGCTGCGCGACGAAACGGATGTCGCGCAACGCGGCGAGGTATATCTCGTCGGCAGCGGGCCGGGCGATCCCGATCTGCTGACGTTTCGCGCGTTGCGTTTGATGCAGCAGTGCGATGTCGTGCTTTACGACAAACTCGTGAGCGCGCCTATCATGGATTTGGTGCGCCGCGACGCGGAGCGCATTTATGTCGGCAAGCAACGCGCTCAACATGCGTTGCCGCAGGACGACATCAACCAGCTGCTCACGCGGCTCGCGAAGGAAGGCAAGCGCGTGTTGCGGCTCAAGGGCGGCGACCCGTTTATTTTCGGGCGCGGCGGCGAGGAAATTGAAACGCTCATGGAAAACGGCATTCCGTTTCAGGTTGTGCCGGGCATCACCGCCGCGTCGGGCGTGGCGAGTTACGCGGGCATTCCGCTCACGCACCGCGACCACGCGCAATCCTGCATTTTCGCCACCGGCCATTTGCGCGACGGCACGGTTGATCTGGATTGGCCGACGCTCACGCGCCCGAATCAAACCGTGGTCATCTACATGGGCTTGGTCGGCCTGCCCGAAATCTGTCGCCAACTGATCGCGCACGGACTCCCCGCAAACACTCCCGCCGCCGTGGTGCAACAAGGAACCACGCCGCAACAGCGCGTGGTCGTGGCGGATGTGGAACATCTGTCCAAAGCGGTCGAAACCGCCGAACTGCGCGCGCCATGTTTGATTATCGTCGGCAGCGTGGTGAGCTTGCGCGAGAAGTTGAATTGGTTTGAGGCGGGGTAGGGGCGGGCTTCAAACCTGCCCGAATTTTTCCACCGTTGCTCGGGCAGGTTTTAAACCTGCCCCTACACGCGCTTTTATCTTCCCGGCAACGTAATCCTTACTTCCAGCCCGCCGCTTTCGCGGTTGTGCAGTGTGAGGTGGCCGCCGTGCATACGGGCGATGCGGTCGGCGATGGCGAGGCCGAGGCCGCTGCCGCCGTCCTGACCGCGCGCGGTGTTCATGCGTTCGAAGGGGCGCAGGAGGCGGGGCATTTCGTGATCGGGGATGCCGGAGCCGTTGTCCAGCACGCTGAGGGTGATGGTTCCCGATGCGTTGCGGGTGACGATTTCCACATTTTTCCCGCCGTAGATGAAGGCGTTGTCTATGAGATTGCCCAGCAGCCGTTGCATGGCGAGCGGACGCAGCATCAGGCGCGGGAGATTTTCGAGGTTGAGGCGCAGCAGTTTTCCGCCGCGCGCGTAGCGTTCGGCGGTGGCGCGTATCAGTTCGTTCAAATCTTCGCGGTGTTCGGTTTCACCTTCCAGTCCGCGGATGAAGTCGAGGAATTGGCGGATGATGCCGTCCATGTCTTCGATGTCCTGAATCATGCCGGTTTTCATTGTGTCCGAGGCGGAGAGCATTTCCACCGCGAGGCGCAAACGCGCGAGCGGCGTGCGTAAATCGTGGGAGACGCCCGCGAGCAGCAAGGTGCGTTCGGAATCGAGTCGCGCCAGTGTGTCGGTCATTTCGTTGAAGGTGCGGCTCACGCGGCGCAATTCTTCCGCGCCGTATTCCGGCAGGGGTTCCGCCTTGAGGCCGCGCGCCACCTGGTCGGCGGCTTGCGCGAGGCGGTGCAGCGGGCGGTTGATGCGCGCTGCGATGACGTAGGCACCGAGCAGCGCCAGCGCGAGCATGAGCGCGCCCCATTCCACCCATTGCCAGGGCGCGGGGAGTTCGGTGCGGATTTTGGGGATGACGACCCAGTAGAAATCATCGTCTATGGAAAAGCTGACCCACAGCCCGGGCAGGCCGAAATGGTTGACGCTGACGACCGTGCCTTCGCCCAGTTGCGCGACGATTTTTTCCGCGATGAGCTGGATGAGCGGGTCTTCGGGCAGCGCCTCGGCGACTTCGAAATCCGCGATGGGATAAACGCGCACGCCTTCGGTTTGCGATAGCTCGGAAAGCAACTGAACGCGGCGATCTTCGTGCGCCGCGAGCAGGGCGGCGCGCGTGAGGTTGACGGTGCTGGCGGCTTGCAGCGCGGCGGCGGCGGCGCGCGGTTCGCGTTCGACGTATTCATACAGTTTGAACGCGGCATACTGGCTCGCCATCAACAGAAAGGCGATCAACAGCATGATCCGCGACAACAGCGTGCGGGGCAGCCATTTCATGTGGCGGAAGAACCCCCGTCGGGAATGAAAACGTAGCCGTAGCCCCAGACGGTCTGGATGAAGCGCGGCTCTCCGGGGTCGGTTTCGATGACTTTACGCAGACGCGAAATTTGCACATCCACGCTGCGGTCAAACGCATCCAGTTCGCGGCCATGCGCGAGTTCCATGAGTTGATCGCGTGACAGCGGTTGGCGCGGGTGGGTGGCGAAGGCGTTGAGCAGGGCGTATTCGCCGGTGGTGATGGCGACCGACTCGCCGTTGCGCGTCAGGCTGCGCGCGAGCGGGTCGAATACAAATTCGCCGAAGCGGACGGTGTAATGCTGCTCGACAGGGTTGGCCGAGGCGGCGTGACGGCGCAGCACGGCGTTGATGCGCGCGAGCAATTCACGCGGATTGAACGGCTTGGGCAGATAATCGTCCGCGCCCATTTCCAGCCCGACGATGCGATCCACTTCGTCGCCGCGCGCGGTCAGCATGACGATGGGCAGATTGTTGCCGCTGCCGCGCAGACGGCGGCAGATCGCCAGCCCGTCTTCGCCGGGCAGCATCAGATCGAGCACCATGAGCTGATACTGGCTTTGCGCGAGCATGGCATCCATCGCGGCGGCATCGCTCGCGGATTGCGCCATGAAACCCTGCTCGTTCAGATAGCGTACCAACAGTTCGCTCAGGCGCTGGTCGTCGTCAACGATAAGGACACGTTTTTGCATAATTGTATGGTAGCGCCGAAAACCGAACCGATCACGCTTTTTTCGTTACAGGGTGTTACAAATTCGCCCAAAACGGAAACAATCGGGTTACAACTCGCCGATATGCTGGCTAGTTCTTGTGTTTCGCAAGATCTGCGTGTAAAAAGGAAGGATAAGCAAAATTTTGTCGCGCACGTTTGGGGTGATGTGCCTGTTTGCAGTGTACGCATAGCGAAGGCCGCATGAAAATTTCACCATTATTGGCATGTCTGGTAGTGCTCGTCTTTGCCCGCCCCGCGCTGGCTGATTCGGGCAATTCGCGTTCGAATTTCATGGGGTCGGCGCCCCCGGACGAACAGGCGGAAGAGCATCGGCAGTTGGACGAAAGTATGCGCCCCGAATCGCGGCAGCGTCTGCGGGAAGTGGTCAACGCCTATTCCCGCCAGGCCTACCCGGACGGCGAGCAAGTCGAGGAACGCCGCCGCATGATGCAGGAACGCCTTAGTAGCGTCGGCTCCATCACGCGTAGCGAAGCCCAGTTGCGTATGCCGCGCCTCGCCAAAAAATTCGACCGCGTTGATCTCAACGGTGACGGCGTCATCACCAGCGAAGAATTGCAAATCGCGCGCGAACGCGGCGTGCTCATGGAAAAGCGCGATGCCGACGGAGCCGTCCACGCCGAAGTTTCCGCGCCCGAACCGCGCGCCACAAAAACCCGCTGATTATTCCCCGATTTCCCGCTGATATCCGGCGGCATCCAGCAAGCCCGCAACATCCGCCGCATTGTCCGGCGCGATTTTGAACAGCCACGCGCCGTAGGCATCGTCGTTGACCTTTTCCGGCGTATCGGCCACCGCCTGATTGACCGCGCTGATCTTGCCGCTTACGGGCGCGTGAATGTCCGAAGCCGTCTTGACCGACTCCACCACCGCGACCGTTTCGCCCGCGCTGACATCGCGCCCGACCTCGGGCAACTCGACAAACACCAAATCGCCCAGCAAGGTTTGCGCGTGATCGCTAATGCCGACCGTGACGCTGCCATCACTCTCAAGCCGCGCCCATTCGTGGGTTTGGGCATAGTGCAGATCGGCGGGGATATTGGACATGATGCGCTCCTGAATCAAGTTTATATAGAGTGAAGTTTAGACCAAATTTGTCGCAAAACGGAAACTGGCGGGTCTTGATGTCGCCAAAATGGCGACAGATGTTATACTTGGGCATTCATTACGGTTGGAGATGAAAGATGGTTACCGCTGTTGCCACACAAGATCGCATTGGTGCCCGGGTTCCGCGCGATGTTTACCTGACGCTGTGTCGCGCCGCCGAACTCAGAGGCGCGACAGTCAATCAATTTCTGGTTCAGGCGGCGCTGAAAGAAGCGCGGGAAGTCATAGAACAGGAAGAGGTTATCCGTCTGTCGCCGCGTGACTGGAATTGGCTGCTCGACTTGATGGAAAATCCGCCCAAGCCCAATACCAAGCTCAAAGCTGCGTTGGCGCGCTATCAAAAAAGCAAACGAAATGATGCGGATACTTCCTTTAACTGGAACCCATGATCGGCAGAGTTTTGACTGCGGTCGTCGGGAGCTGAATGATTGGCTGCGCCAGGTTGCGCGTCAGCATCAGGAGAAAGGTTTGTCCAAGACCTTTGTCGCCATCCACGAGGAGGAGCCGCAGTGCATTTGCGGTTTTTATGCGCTGACTTTGGCAGAGTTGGAAAACCGGAATTTGCCGGAAATCTGGAGCAAAAAATTGCCGCGCCGCATCCCCGGCGTGCGGCTGGGTCGTCTGGCCGTTGATCTGCGTTATCAGGGTAAAGGGCTGGGTGATCTGCTGCTGGTTGACGCGCTTGCCCGCGCGCGCAGAATTTACGCCGAGGCAGGCGGCATCGGGCTTTTTGTTGATGCCATTGATGGGCGGGCGGCGGCTTATTATTTGCGGCTGGGTTTCACGGCATCGCCCGATAATTCGCTGTTGTTGTTTTTTCCGGTCAGCGCAATGGACAAATAAAAATCCCCTCCGTATTTCAGAGGGGATTTTTTTGCGTGAATCAACTCAAGGCTTGTCCAGCGAACCTGCCGACTTGGGATATGTCACGATGCCCCAGGGCATTTTTTTGTCGGCGATTTGTTTGGTGACTTCCAGCTTGTCGGCATCTATGACATACACCGCATTGGATTTTCCGCAGGCGAGCAGCACGTTTTGCTGGTCGGGGGTGAAGCTGAAGTGCCAGCAGCGGTCGCCGACGGGGATATCCTTGATTTTCTCGAACGTTTGGGCATCGAACACTTGCAGCAGTTTGGCTTTGTTGGCGGCCACGAAGAGGCGTTTGCCTTGCGGGTCGAAGGAAATGCCATACGGCGTGTTGGCGGTGTCCACCGTTTTTTTCACGTTGAAATCCTTGTCCAGCACCAGAATTTTGTTGCCGTATTCCAGCGTGGAAACATAGAACGAGCCATCGGGCGCGACCTTGATGCCGCGCGGACGGTCGCCGTATTGGTGGGTTTGTATCGTTTTGAGCAATTTGCCCGATTGCATGTCGTGCACGGTGATGGTGTTGTCGGATTCGTTGGTGATGACGAGTTGTTTTCCGTCGGCAGAAAACTCGATGCCTTCGGTTTCGGGGCCGCCGACGATGCGCTGCGTTACCTTGCCTTGAGCAAGATCAACGATGGCGATTTCGGCGGGCTGTTTTTCGCCGTCGTCATCATCGTCTTTGTTGGGAGCCTCGCCGGGTTTCGGGGGCGGGCCACCTGCGGAATCAGGCTCGTAGGAAACGAAAACCTTGTCGCCGAGCACGCGCACAAATTCGGGATTTTTGCCGATGGGAATATGCGCCTCGACCGTGCCGCTGGCGCGATCAATGACGGAAATGTTGCCGTCGTCTCGGTTGGCGGTGATGATGTATTTGCCATCCGGCGTGATGCCGATGCCGCGCGGGCTGGTGGCTTTGATGTCTATGTCGCCCGTGGTTTCCAGCGTGGCGAGGTCTATGATCGTCACACCGCCGTCCTGGTTGGAAACATACGCATAGCCTTGGTCGGCGGCCATCGCGCCGGAGCTTGCGCCCAGCGCGGTCAATAACGCGGCGGCAAGTCCGTAATTTTTGATGCTGTTCATGCTTGACTCCAGTTGAATATCATAAAGAGGTGCTGCAGGCGAGGAGATCGGAAAACGTTTGGATCGCACAGTGGGCAGACTACCCGCCTGCGCCGACCTTGAAAATAATGAATTTCATTATTTACGATTCCAAACAATTTACGGTTCTAAACAAACGCGCTTACCACGGAATTTCCTTGCCGTCGTAGCTGATGAAGTGGCCGGATTGCGCCTCGGTGACACGCGCCAGCACGCGCCGCATTCCGCTCACGCTTTGCTCCGCGT
>JAITWS010000075.1 GCA_031285185.1 Methylobacillus sp. | reverse complement strand
GGCATTACACCAAGCTTTATCGCAAGCAGTTTCATTAGGTGAGCGCCATGTCCGAATGGCTGCAACGCGAATGGACGAAAAAAAGCCTCTGGCAAATTTTGCTGAGGCCGCTTTCGTGGCTGTTCGGCGCGCTCGTCGCATTGCGTCGCGCGGCTTACAAAATCGGCATTCTCCAAAGCATTCGTCTGCCCGTGCCGGTGATCGTCGTCGGCAACATCACGGTCGGCGGCACGGGCAAAACGCCCTTGGTGATCTGGCTGGCGCAACGCTTGCAGGCGGAAGGATGGAAACCCGGCATCATCAGTCGCGGTTATCGCGGCAGCAATGTCGCGCCGCTCGCCGTCACGTCCGCGAGTGATCCCGCCATCGCGGGCGATGAACCTGCGCTCATTGCCGCGCGAACCAACGCGCCGGTGTTCATCGGAAAAGATCGCATCGCCGCCGGACTCGCTTTGTTGCGCGCGCATCCCGAATGCGATGTCGTCATCAGCGACGACGGCCTGCAACATTACCGGCTCAAGCGCGATGTGGAAATCGCCGTGGTGGATGGCGCGCGGCGTTTCGGCAACGGCAAGCTGCTCCCCGCCGGCCCCTTGCGCGAACCGATGACACGCTTGAACAGTGTGGATGCGGTGGTGTGCAATGTCGCGGAAAACGGCGACATTCTCGACAAACTTCCGCTCACCGCGTTTTGGTTGATGCTGACCATGCTGGCCAAAAACGAGGTCGCTGCCATGACGTTGCAGCCCGTCGTTTTTCGCAATCTGGCCGACCCCGCCCGTACTGCGACGGCGGCGGATTTTGCGGATAAAAAATTATTGGCGATCGCGGGCATCGGCCATCCGCCGCGCTTTTTCGATCAACTGAAAAGCATGGGGCTGAATATCGAATCGCGCACGTTTCCCGATCACCACGCCTATGCGCCCGCCGATTTGCCAAGCGGTGCCGCGGACGCGATACTGATGACTGAAAAAGACGCGGTGAAATGCCGCGCGTTCGCGCGTCCCGAATGGTGGTTTCTGGAAGTCGAGGCGCAGCCGGATGACGCTTTGATCGAGTGTGTATTGAACAAGTTGAGGAAATGAAATGGACGCAAAACTGCTGGAATTTATAGTCTGCCCGCTGTGCAAATCGCCGCTCACGCACAAAAAAAACGAGCGCGAACTGATCTGCAAACCTTGTCGCCTCGCCTTCCCGATCAAGGATGGCATCCCCGTGCTGCTGGAAGATGAAGCGCGCGCGTTGCCCGCGGAAGAAGAAGTCTGATGACGCTGCGTTTCAAGGTCGTCATCCCCGCCCGCTTCGCAAGCACGCGTTTGCCGGGGAAGCCGTTGCTGGACATCGCGGGCAAACCCATGGTTGTTCATGTCGCCGAAAAAGCGCGTGTCAGCGGCGCGGAAGAAATCGTCATCGCCACCGATGACGAGCGCATTCTGCAAGCCGCGCGCGCCCACGGTCATCAAGCCGTGATGACCCGCGCCGACCATGTTTCAGGCACCGACCGCATCGCCGAAGTCGCCGCGATTTTCGGATGGGCGGACGACACCATCATCGTCAACGTGCAAGGCGATGAACCGCTGATCGCGCCCGAACTCATACGCGAAGTCGCGCAAAATCTCGCCGACCACAAAGAAGCCGCCATCGCCACCGCCTGCCACCCCATCCACGACCGCGCCGCCGCCTTCAACCCCAACATCGTCAAAGTCGTCACCGACCACGCCGGTTACGCCCTCTATTTCAGCCGCGCCCCGATTCCCTACGAACGCGACGCCTGCGCCGACGGAAAACGCGAAGGCGAATTGCCCCGCCCCGCATTCCGCCACATCGGAATCTACGCCTACAAAGCCAGCTTTCTAAAAGCCTACGCCCAACTCGAAATCTCCCCGCCCGAACAAGCCGAATCCCTCGAACAACTCCGCGCCCTCTGGCACGGCTACCGCATCAGCGTCGCCCTAACCGCCCACGCCCCCGCCACAGGCGTGGACACGGCGGAGGATTTGGAGCGGGTGCGGGGAATATTGAGACAGAGGCAATAGCTGAGCAGGATGAGCTGAGCGCAGCGACCCATCCTGTGACTCTGCGTTTGCTTGAACAAATTAAAACTGAAAAGTGGCTGACAAGCAGTTATCCTTTGTGATCTTCTTTTTTAAACGCAGGATTTTATGAAAACGACCCAGTATGTTGCCGCGCTTTTGCTTTTCCTTTTCGGTGGGGCTGCGTATGCCGATCCTGCCCAAGACTGTGCCACGCCTGAAGGCGTGGCCAGGGCGACTGCCCGGATTGAGTCGCGTATGCAGGCGGTGGAACAATATTACGATAAACAAACAAAAGAGATTGAGCAGGTCATCGCAACACGCGCGGCAGCCGAAAATTGGTCTAATAGTCGCAAGTCGGAATTTTTTATGGAGATCATGAATTCGCCTGAATTTGCTGCGGCGGAAAAGGAGCAGGAACCCTACGCCCAGGAACTCACAAAGATGATGCCCGAAAATGCAAGCAAGGCGGAAGCCGACAAGGTGATGTGCATGAACGCGCCGCGCCTGCTGGAAATTATAGAAAAGACAGATGAAGTATATAAGCGTCTGTATGACCTCATGTTGAATCAAGCCAAGACCATGAAGTAAAAAAACCACGGGGCTTGCCCCGTCATTTCCGTGAAACAAGGGTGAAGTTTCGGCGGCAGGTTGTGCCCCGGCGCAATCCGGGCAGCGGCGTGGCATACTGCGCCCCTGCAAACTATAATTTCAATTTTTAGCAGCTATCCACATCATGATTATCGGCATTGATCTCGGCACTACCAATAGTCTCGTCGGCGTTTTTCGCGATGGGCAGCCACGGCTTGTTCCCAACGCGCTTGGGCATGTTTTGACGCCTTCGGTGGTCAGTTTGGCGGATGACGGTTCCATGTTGACCGGGCTGGCGGCGCGGGAGCGGTTGGCGACGCATCCGCAGCGCACGGTCGGCAATTTCAAGCGTTGGATGGGCAGCGATCACGAGGTCGCGCTCGGCAACCGGCATTTTCGCGCGGAGGAGTTGAGCGCGTTTATTTTGGGCGCGCTCAAGGCCGATGCGGAGGCGTGGTTGCAGGAGCCGGTCACGGAGGCGGTCATTACGGTTCCGGCGTATTTCAACGATGTGCAGCGCAAGGCGACGCAGACGGCGGGGCGTTTGGCGGGGCTGAATGTGGAGCGGCTGCTTAACGAGCCGACGGCGGCGGGGCTGGCCTATGGTTTGCAGAAGCGCACGGATCACTCGACCTTTCTCATTTTCGATCTCGGCGGCGGCACGTTCGATGTTTCGGTGCTCGAATATTTCGAGGGCATTGTGGAAGTCCGCGCCAGCGCGGGCGATACGCGGCTCGGCGGCGAGGATTTCGCGCAGGCGTTGCTGGAGCAATTCATGCGCGAAACCGATCTCAACGATGCCGACAAAGAGGCGGCGTTCGCGGACAAACTTTTCTGGCGCGTCGCCGAGCAAGCCAAGCGCGATTTGAGCGAGAAGGAAAGCGCCGAACTCACGCTGCGAATCGGCGGGCAGGATGTCACGCGCACGATTTTCCGTGACAAGTACGAAGAGCGTTGCGCGCCGTTATTGCAACGTTTGCGCCGACCGATAGAACGCGCGTTGATGGATGCGCGGCTGCGTCCCGAGGAACTCGATGAAGTGGTGCTCATCGGCGGCGCGACGCGGATGCCCATGGTGCGTCAGTTGGTGGCGCGTTTGTTCGGACGCTTGCCGTTGCGTACCATCAACCCCGACGAAACCGTGGCGCTCGGCGCGGCGATACAGGCGGCGCTCAAGTCGCGCGATGCCGCGCTCGACGAAGTGGTGCTGACCGATGTGATGCCGTATTCGCTGGGCGTATCCGTGTCGGAGGAAATCAACGGGCAACGTTACCATGACCGTTTTTCCCCCATCATCGAACGCAACACGCCCGTGCCGGTTTCCCGCATGAAAATGTTTTCAACGATGGAAAGCGGGCAAAAAACCATTTTGCTCGACATCCGTCAGGGTGAATCGCCCAAGTCCAGCGAGAACCTGCGACTGGGCACGCTGGAAGTGCCCGTGCCGCCTCGTCAAAAAGGCGAGGCCGAGGTTGAGGTGCGTTTCACCTACGATGCCAACGGCCTGCTCGAAGTCGAGGCGCATGTGCCGCTGACCGAAAAAACGGTGCGGAGTTTGATCCACCGTGATTCGCAAGTGATGGATGAGGCGAGCATCGCCGTCGCGCTGGAAAAAATGAAAGACCTCAAAATTCATCCGCGCGACCAGCAGGAAAACGCCTATCTGATCCAGCGCGCCAAGCGGCTTTACGAAGATCATCTCGGCAACGTGCGCGAAACCATCGGTCACGAACTCACGCGCTTTGAAGTCGCGCTGGATACGCAGGACGAGCGCGTGGTGCGCGACGCGCGCGCGGATTTCAAAAGTTTTCTCGACCACATTGATCGCGGATTTGTGTTGTGAGCACGATTTGGGAACGGCTCGGCATCGCGGCGACGAGCGATCTCAAAGCCATCAAAAGCGCCTATGCCGCGCGGCTGAAAGTCACCAGACCGGATGAGGATGCCGCAGGCTATCAGGCGCTGCGCGAGGCGTATGAAGCGGCGCTGTCGCAAGCCCAATGGATGCGGCGTATGGAAGAAACGTCGCAAGAAAGCGAAGCGCGCGACGAAATCATCACGCCGGTGAAGCGCGACGAAACGCCCGTCAAAAAACCGCAAGCGAAATCCGAGCCTGCGTCCGAATCCGTATTCCAACCTGTATTTGAACCCGAATTTGAACCTGAACCCGAGCCGCCCGCCGAACTCGCGCTGCTTTCGTGGCGCACGCCCGCAGAATTGGCGCAGGCATTCAAACATTTGCTGGAGACCTCCGGCCCCGCCACCGCAGCGACGGAATGGAAGGCGCTGGAGCGCGAGCTGGACGCATTGCCGCTGACCATGCGCGATGAAGTGAGCCGCGCATTTGCCGACGTGGTGCTCGCCAGACCGGGCATTCCGCCGGTTTCCATACGCAACGCTTTGCTGCGGCGCTTCGCGTGGTTGAGCGATTTTCGCGCGACGCAAATGTTGGGCGAGCAACGTTCGCGCGCGTTGCAAAGACGCTTCGGCGGCCATACGCTGTTCGAGCCGGACGAAATTTTTCGTGAACGCTATCGTGACATACTCCTCTTCGCGCAACGCGCGCGTGATTTGCGCGGGCGTGAACAATCGCGCTACCTCATGCGCGCCGACAGCCGCATTCGGCGCTTGTGGCGCGAGCTGACCCCGGCGCAACGCGACGCGCTGGATATGGAACAACAACTTCAGGATCGCATCAGCGCCTCATTGTCCAACTCGGGCTGGTTGATGGTCATGGGATTCATCGCCTTGCTCGCTTTTCTTTTTTGGCAGAAAGGTCACAACGGCACGCCATGGCAAACGGTTGATCTGCCGCTTTTCATCGGCATGACAGGCATGAGCATTCTGGGCTGGTTTCTCATCAGGATCATCCACACTCAACTGACGGACGCGCGGCAACGCTTTTTCGGAACCGGACTAGGCCGGATGTGGAGGGGAATCCCGCTACGCACGCTGGCGGCGACCCTGTGCGTGACGCTCGCGCTGGTGTGCGTCGCCGCGTTCGAGGGTGGGTTTCGTTTATGATGATTTTCGTCATGGGAGCAGCATCATCGGCGGCGTAATCCTTGCTCTCGCGTTGTTCGTTTTTTTCGCGAGCAGACGAAATTCCCAAGCCGACGTGCAAGCCAGCGAGGGCGTGAATCTTTCGCTGCTTTGGGGCTTCTTCGCCATCGGCATTATCCTCGCCGGCTTCGCGACAGGCGTGGAAATCGGCATCGCGCTCATCCTGCTCATGCTGTCATTCCTGCTCGCGACATGGCCACGCGCGGATGCGGAGATGGCAGCGCCCTGGGTATTACTGCTGTGCGCCCTCGTCGGCAACGGTTTGTTTGCGCTCATCCACCGACCGTGGACAGGCGCGGTTTCCGGCATATTGTGGTTCATGGCAAGCATGGTGATCTGCAATTACCGAACGCACTGGCTGGAATCAAAATCAGACGCGCCGCGCCTGCTCATCGGCCTTATCGCATGGCCAGCCACACTGATGCGACTCGCGCGCAATCAAGCGCCCGCCCCCATCATCGCCGCCTGCCTGCTCACGCTGGCATTAACCCCGGCGAACCGGCTCTATCTGCTGCTCCCCGTATGGCTGTTCTGCACACTGACGATACTCGGTCTCGAAAGCGTTTTCACCACCAATGTCCGCGAGCGGCGGCGGTGATGCTGCCCCCTACCGCGCGTAAACATATCCCCGATTAAACGGATATTCCTGCGTACCGTTTTCGCGGGCTTTGCCGCCGAGGATTTGGAACAGGGCGAGCCAGTTGCGTTCGAAGGCGTAGGCGGAGCCGGCCATGTAGATGCGCCAGATGCGGTATTTTTGTTCGCCTATCATTTCCAGCGCTTGTTGCTGCATGTCTTCCAACCGGTTGACCCAGTGCCACAGGGTTTTGGCGTAGTGCGGGCGCAGGTTTTCCGCGTCGAGCGGTTCCAGTCCGGCTTTGCTCATTTCGGCGATGACGTGGGAGACGTGGGTGAGTTCGCCGCCGGGGAAAACGTAGTCTTCGACAAATTCGGAGATGCCGCTGCCCAGACCTTCCGCATTGAGCGCGGTGGCGGTGATGCCGTGGTTCATCACCAGTCCGCCGGGGCGAAGCAGGCGCTGGATTTTGTCGAAGTATGCGGGCAGATTGCGCCGTCCGACATGCTCGAACATGCCGACGCTGGCGATTTTGTCGTAGGGTTGGTTTTCGGGGATATCGCGGTAATCCATGAGTTTGACTTCGATTTTTTCTTGCAGCCCGCGTTGCCGGATTTCTGCGAGCACATGGTCGCGCTGGTTTTCCGAGAGCGTGATGCCGGTGGCGGCGACGCCGTATTTTTCCGCCGCGCGCAGGATGAGGCCGCCCCAGCCGCAGCCGATGTCGAGCAGGCGGTCGCTGGGTTGCAGCATGAGTTTTTTGCAGATGTGGTCGAGTTTCTTTTCCTGCGCGGTATCCAGACTGTCATTCGGCTGTTCAAAATAGGCGCAGGAATAAACCCGGTTGCGATCCAGCCAGAGATCGTAAAAATCGTTGGAAACGTCGTAGTGATAGGCGATGTTGCGGCGGTCGCGGTTGCGCGTGTGTCGCCACCAGCGCCAATCCACGCCGCGCCGGTTGACCGGCGTTTCGGCGCTGCACAGCGCGCGGCCAAGTTCGAGAATGTCGCGCGGTTTGCCGCGCAGATCAATCCAGCCTTCCACATAGGCGCGCGCCAAGCCGCCCAGACTGGGTTTGGCCAGCACGCGCAGCGCGCGGGAATCGGAAACATACATGTGGGCAACGGGCGTTTCCCCGGCCACCACCGCGCCGTCCCAGAGATGCACGGCCAGCGGCAGCCCGCGCAGTTTCTCCGTGGCTTGCTTGAGCAAAACATTTTTCAGCACCTCGCATCACCTCCTTTCGTTTTGATAATTAGATCACCGCACCCTTTCCGCTTCACTACCTCTTGAGTAGTAAGCCTTGGGGTGGGTACTCTTTAATACATAGTTTCAATCAGCCCAATATAAATAATCAATTTGCGCTATTGGGGTCGGCTCCCTAAAATGCGTTTCGTTGTAATCACTTTTTCAACCATGATGGAGAAAACAATGTCCCTGATTAATACCCAAGTTCAACCGTTCAAGGCGCAAGCGTTCCACAACGGCAAATTCATCGAAGTGACCGATGCCAGTTTCAAGGGCAAATGGTCGGTCGTGATTTTCATGCCCGCCGCATTTACCTTCAATTGCCCGACCGAAGTGGAAGATGCCGCCGAGCACTACGCCGAATTTCAGAAAGCCAATGCCGAGGTTTACATCGTCACCACCGACACGCATTTTTCGCACAAGGTGTGGCACGAAACTTCGCCCGCCGTGGGCAAGGCAAAATTCCCGCTGGTCGGCGATCCGACGCATATGCTGACCAATGCGTTCGGCGTGCATATTCCCGAAGAAGGTCTGGCGTTGCGCGGAACTTTTGTCATTGACCCGAACGGTGTCATCAAGACCATGGAAGTCCATGACAACGCCATCGCCCGCGATGTGCGCGAAACCCTGCGTAAACTCACCGCCGCGCAATACGTCGCCAAAAACCCGGGTCAGGTTTGCCCGGCAAAATGGAACTCCGGTGCGAAAACGCTGACCCCGTCGCTGGATTTGGTCGGCAAGATCTAAGCGGCTTTGGTTTGGCCTCTCTCCCCGGCTGTTCTCTCTTTCCCGCGAAGGCGGAGCACGGCGCAGTTCTCCCTCTCCCGCCCGCGGGAGAGGGCTGGGGTGAGGGTGTCAAAAAGAAATCGCGCGTAGCGCACAACGCCGTTTTTAAATTCCCTTCTGCCGCGCTGAGCAGCGCAGCCGAGCCGGGGGATTTCGGCGAGCGTCTGTTTGAGCCTTGGCGCAGCCAAGGCGAGTTCAGCGAGCCGCCCGGATCGGCGAGCAGCGCAAGG
>JAITWS010000135.1 GCA_031285185.1 Methylobacillus sp. | reverse complement strand
TACCTTGAACCGCGTGGTCGGCGGCGTTCCTTCCAACATCCAGGGCGCGCTCCTCGCCAACGGCCAAGTCTGGATACAAAACGCGAATGGTGTTTTGTTCGGCAGCGGCGCAACGATCAACGTCAACTCTCTTTTGGTGACGACGAAGAACATAGACACCAACCAATTCATGGCGGGCAGCAACACGTTTGATCTTGCTTCCACCGGAACAAATGCGGGCATCATCAACGACGGCACTATCACCGCCGCAGGTTATGTGACGCTGGTTGGCGACCAAATCAGAAACACCGGCACCATCAACGCCAAACAAGTCACACTTGCCGCAGGCGACAGCGCAACGCTCGCGCTGGATAACGGCCAAGGCATCTCCGTTACGCTGACCAACTCAACCGCGAATGCGCTGGTTGAGAATAGTGGCAGAATCGTTGCAGGAAATAATGGTTCCGTTCTTCTCACCGCTCAGGGCAAGGACACCTTGCTCGATACGGTGATTAATCTCTCCGGTGTTATCAAAGCCGGAACCATTGTTGCCGACGCAGGAATTACTGGCGATGTGGTTGTGACGGGCGATCTCGACGCATCGAATCAAAACGGACAAGGCGGAACCGTGGTTCTCTCCGGCAACCGTGTTGGCTTGTTCGATGACGCAACCGTAAATGTTTCCGGCGATGCGGGCGGTGGGCTGGCGATTATCGGCGGCGACAAGCTGAACAAAATCCCCGGCAGTTCCGCAACGAACCTTATCAATGAAGTCGCTTTTGCCGACTACACGCAAATTGATTCCGGCGTAAAAGTTGATGCAGGCTCAACCAACGGCGATGGTGGTTTCGTCGAAACCTCCGGCAAGCTGCTTTCCGTGCAAGGCGCGATCAGCGCCGCCGCGCCCAACGGCAAATCCGGTCTTTGGCTGATTGACCCGACCGATGTGACGATCAGCGGCACCAACACCAACGTGACCAATCCCGACGGCAGTCCGCCCAATTTCACGATCAATCCCGGTTCGGCGGATACGGCGGTCGTTAACAATACATCCATCATCAACGCGCTCAACGCCAACACCGATGTGCTCATCACCACGGTCGGCACAACCGGAGCGGGCAACGGCAACATCACGCAGGTCGCGGGAGCCGACATCAACACCACCGGCACGGCTGCGCTGACGCTGGAAGCGCTGGGCAACATCACGATCAATGCCAACATCGCCGCAGTCGGCGCGGGCAAACTTGATCTGAACCTGACGGCGGATGTCGCCAATGCCGGCGTGGCGCGCGTGTTCGTGACAGGCGGCATCATAGACCTGCGCGGTGGCGATCTGACGATCCGGGGCAATGCCACGCAAGTGAGCGGAACCAACGGCGTTGCCCTGAACGGCACTGTGACCAATATCGGTACAGGCACGATCACGGGCATCGCAGATGACGTATCGGGCGTACTGCTGGGTACCGGCTCCATCTTCAACGTGAGTACTGGCAGCAATGTCACGATCAGCGGCACCTCAAACAGTAGTGCGGGTGTCTCCTTGAGCGGACAGGTTACAGTATCCAATAATGGCACTTTGGATATCGGCGGTATCTCGAACAGCGGCTCGGGTGTAGTTGTTTCGAGCAATGTGAAACTGCTGGATGATGCGACCTTGACGCTCAGCGGAAACAGCACGAGCGGCAATGGCGTGAATTTTCAGCCGACTTCAGATCTCAACTTGAGCGGCAACAGTACGGCGGAGATCAAGGGTAATTCGAACGGCGCAGGTTCGGGCGTGGCTGTGCAGGGCACAATGACGGCGGCGAATAACGGTTCGCTGACGATCAACGGTACCTCGATTAACAACTCGGGCTTCGTGGTGTCGGGCAGTGTGACGCTGTTGGATGATGTTACCTTGTTGGCCAATGGCACATCGGCCAACAGCACGGGCGTGAATTTTCAAACGCCTTCAAATCTCGGCTTGAGCGGTAACAGTACCGCAACCCTCAACGGCAATGGCGCTGCAGGTGTCGCGCTTGGGGGCAACACCACCGTGACGGACAACAGTTCCATGACGGCCAATGGTACGGGAACCGCCACGGCGGGCATCACCTTGGTCGGTAATTTCACCGTCAACGGCAGCGGTGATGTGACGCTCAATGGTACGGCGACCAATGATATAACGGGGTCAAGCAGTGTGCGGGGCGTATCCATTACCACGACTACGAACGTCGCCGTGACGACGATGGCACGTTGACGATCATTGGTCAGGCAACCGGCAGCAATGGCGGCGCCGGTGCCGTCATTAATGGCAACGTCGCAGTCACAGGCAACGGCGCGGTGACAGTCAACGGCACATCCAACACGGGCGATGGCGTTGGCATAGGAACCGGCACGACGCAGCCCGGCATCTCGATGAACGCATCAGGCGGCGGGACAATAGACATCATCGGCGCATCCAACAGCGGTTTTGGCGTGAACGTCACCGGCAGAGGCGATGCTGGCGGCAATCTCAACGGCAGCAGCCTGGAGGCGGATGCCAACGGCTCGGCGATCAACGTTACCGGCATCTCCAATGGCAGCGATGGCATTCGGGTGGACGCGCCAATCGCGGCGAGTAACGCGGGTGTCATCAATATTGACGGCACGGCCAATGGCGGCGTCGGCACAGGCGTGAACATTAGCAGCGGCGGAAGCATCACCTCGGACGGCGCCGATGCTGGTGGCAACGTCTCGGTCATCAATGTGACCGGCTCGTCGAATGCGGGCAATGGCCTCAGGCTCGATGGCGCGGCCAACGCTTCCAACGCGGGCGAGATCAACCTCGACGGCATTTCCAGAAGTACCGCTCTCAACGCTCAAAATGCCAGTATTTACGCGGCGCTGGTGGTGGGGTCAACGGGTTCGCTATCGTCCGATGGCGAGAACTCGCTGATCAGCCTCAATGGCACGGCCACCGACGCCAGCCGTGGCGTTTTGCTGGCGAGCGGCTCGACTGCCTCGGCCAGCAACGGCAGCGAGATAGATGTGCATGGCAGCACCGTCAACGGCACGACTGGTGTGCAGATGGGCGGCACCGTGCAGGTCGATGGTGACGGCTCCACATTCAATGTGACGGGCGCGGCGACCGAACACAGCGCCGTGCTGTTTGGCGCGGGGACGCTGAATGTCACCAACGGCGGCGACGCCACCTTGAACGGCCTCTCCACCAACGGCGCGGGCGTGAGCATGGGCGGGGCTATTTCGTCCGACGGCAATGGTTCGGTCGTTGATGTCATAGGCAAGGGCGCGTCGGGCATTTACCTGAATGGCAACGCCAACGCGACCGATGGCGGTGTGATTAATTTCGATGGTTCGAGCACCTGTACCAGCGCTGTCAGCATCGGTAGCTCGGATTCCGCTGAGGGCGTGAACATCGGCTTGGCTGGCAAGGTGCTGACCGATGGTACGGACGCCAACGGCAGCCCATCAACGATCAATATCAACGGCAGTTCGACCGAAGGGCCGGGTGTGAAGATCGTCGGCTCGGCTCAAGGTGACAACAGGGGTGTCGTCAACATCACCGGCACATCAACCAACGGCGCGGGCGCGCTCCTGAGCGGCAATGCGGCGGCATCGAATGGCGGCGATCTGACGATCAGCGGCACATCAACCAATGGCACAGGCACGCGGGTGCAGGGCAACGTGGCAGCCAGCGAGGATAGCACGCTGGCGATCAGCGGCCTCTCGACCAACGGCTCGGGTGTGGTGATGACCGGGAGCCTGAACGTGAACGGCACGGCGGATGCCACGGTGAACGGTACTTCGACCAATACCACGAGCGTATTTATAAGCAACGCCACGGTGAGCGAGGACGGCACGCTGACGATTGTCGGCAGCACGACCAATGGCACGGGCGTGTCTTTTTCGAATGTCTCTCTGAGCGATAACGCGGTCGTGACGGTGGACGGCGCATCGAACAGCTCGGGCAGCGGCGTGACTTCCAGCGGCAATATGGCCGTGACGGATAACGCCAATTTGACGATAAACGGTTCGGCCAATAGCGGCTCCGGTATCAGCATGGGCGCGAACCTGAGCGTGAACGGCAGCGGAAATGTCACGCTCAACGGCACGTCAACGGGCGGGTCGGCGAATTTCGACGCGAATGGCGGTGTGATCGAGCGCGGTGTGAGCTTTGTCTCAAACGCGAACGTGACTGTGAGCGAGGACGGCACGGTGACGGTCGTCGGCACAGCCAATGGCGGCGAAGGCGTGATTGTGAACGGCAATTTCGCGGTGACGGGCAATGGCGCATCGGCGACGATTGACGGCACATCAAACTCCGGCTCGGGCGTGAACATCGGCGTGGGATCAACATCAGCCGACAAATCGGTCGGCGCGTTTGATGGCGGCACGATAGACATTAACGGCTCGTCCAACAGCGGCGCGGGTGTGATTACCGGCAACGGCATCGGCGCGCCCTTCACGACCGGAAACAACAGCATCGTCGCGGACGGCAACGGCTCGGTGGTCAATATCACGGGCGTGTCGAACGGCGCGGATGGCGTGATATTGAACAGCGCGACCCAAGCCAGCAACGGCGGCGTGATTAACGTCAACGGCACGGCTAACGGCAGTACCGGCACAGGCGTGAATGTCGGCGACAATGCGACCATCACCACCAGCAACGGCGGCGAGACCACCCTCATCGGCAACGCGGGCGACAACGGCACGGGCGTGGGAATCGGCGATAACGCCACGCTCAACACCAGCGACAACAGTTCGTTGAATATCTCCGGCAACGCGGGCAGCAACGGCACGGGTGTTGATATCGGCGATAACGTCACCATCAACACCAGCACCAGCAGCGCCACCAATATCACCGGCAATGCAGGCGATAACGGAACCGGCGTGAACATCGGCGACGATCTTGAAACCCACACCATCAACAACAGCACGCTGAATATCACCGGCAACGCGGGAGATGACGGCACGGGCGTGAATATCGGCGACAACGGCTCAATCAACACCGGCAACGGCAGCAGCACCGATATCAACGGCAACGCCGGAGATAACGGAACCGGCAATGATTTCGGTAACGGAACCGACATCAATACCAGTGGCAACGGCTCGACCAACATTACCGGCAATGCTGGGGATAACGGGACTGGCAATAACTTCGGTGACAATACGTCAACGAATACCACCGACAACGGCACGTTGAATATCACGGGCAATGCCGGAGACAACGGCACGGGCAACGATTTCGGGAATGGAACCGACATCAACACCAGTGGCAATGGCTCAACTGACATTACCGGCAACGCAGGTGAAAATGGAACCGGCAACAATTTCGGTGACAACACGTCAACCAATACCACCGACAACGGCACGTTGAACATCACAGGCAACGCCGGAGATAACGGAACGGGTAACGGCTTCGGTAACGGAACTGACATCAATACCAGTGATAATGGTTCGACCAACATCAGCGGTAACGCTGGCGATAATGGCACGGGCAATAACTTCGGCGACAACACGTCAACCAACACCACCGACAACGGCACGTTGAACATCACGGGCAACGCCGGAGACAACGGCACGGGCAACGATTTTGGCAACGGAACCGACATCAACACCAGCGGTAATGGTTCGACCAACATTACCGGGAACGCTGGAGATAACGTAACTGTCAATAACTTCGGTGACAACACGTCAACGAATACCACTGACAACGGCTCGTTGAACATTACCGGAAATGCCGGGGATAACGGCACGGGTAACGATTTCGGTAACGGAACCGACATAAACACCAGCGGCAATGGTTCGACCAACATCAGCGGAAACGCAGGTGAAAACGGGAGTGGCAATAACTTCGGTGACAACACGTCAACCAACACCTCTGACAACGGCACGTTGAACATCACAGGTAACGCCGGGGACAACGGAACGGGTAACGACTTCGGTAACGGAACCGACATCAATACCAGCGGCAATGGCTCGACCAACATCAGCGGAAACGCAGGTGAAAACGGAACTGGTAATAATTTTGGTGACAACACGTCAACCAACACCACCGACAACGGCACGCTGAATATCACGGGCAATGCGGGTGATAACGGAACCGGCAACAACTTCGGTGAAAACACCACATTGAATACAAGCGATAACGGCACGAGCAATATCACCGGCGATGCGGGCAATAACGGGACAGGCAATGAGTTTGGCGACAACAGCACGTCGAATACCGATCCCAACGCCACGCTGGATATTTGCGATGCGACGACGGGCGTGTGCGTTCACGCGCTGGACACCACGGTCGCTCCGACCAATACCGGCGTCGGAGGTGGCGGCGGTGGAGGAGGAGGGGGCGGCGGCGCGGGTGCGGGTATCGCAGCCGCAGCGATCGGCGCAGGGTTGATTGTGGCGCTTAATGATCCGTCAGGCGGTTGGTTGCTGGAAGCGCCGGTTGCGGCGGAAGTGGATGCCGGAGCTTCGGTATTGGGTGATGTCACCGTGGACTCTGTGGAAGTCAACGCCGACGGAACGAAAGCCAGGGTCAGGATGCACACCCGCGCCGGAGTGATCGAGCATACGCTTCCGCTCAAGGACGGCGGCGGCAGTGTGAAACACTTCGCAACGCTGGACGAAGCGACCGGCGGATACGCGGAGCTGTCGTTTAATCCGACGACACGCGAATACTTCTTCCATGAAAGCGGCGTGCGTGACGGCCAATCTTACGCGGTGAAAGCGCATGGGTGGCTGAAGGCAAAGTAATTAAAAAACTCCTCTTGTGAACGCGAGAGGAGTGAGAGGGAGGGGCAAGATCACTTGCCATAGCTATCAAATGATGAAGTTGTAGCACACAAGCCGAGTTTTTGTAGTTCCCCTATCGGCTTGCCTGATGAGCGCGATGCCCTGCGGCGTCGCGCTCTTTTTTTATGCGACCCGGCTTCATATAACCCCTCTCCCTTGATGGGAGAGGGGTGGGGGAGAGGGTGGAAAACATAAATCGCGCGTAGCGCACAACAGCGGAGAAAATGGCCGCACATCGAAATCGGACGCCTTGCGTTATAATCCGGCATGGCCGACGACACTCTCGCATCTCTCAAACTTCCCCCGCACTCGGTCGAGGCCGAGCAGTCCGTTTTGGGCGGCTTGCTGCTCGAAAATGAGGCGCTCGACAAGGTGGCGGATCTGATTTCCGCGTCCGATTTTTATCGTCACGATCATCGCGTCATTTACGAACACATCAGCCGTCTGATCGAGCAGAACAAGCCCGCCGACATCGTGACCGTGGCGGAGGCGCTGGACAGCACGGCGGAACTGAGCGGCGTGGGCGGAATCGCATATCTTGGCGCGCTCGCGCAGAGCACGCCTTCCGCCGCGAATATCCGCCGTTATGCCGAGCTTGTGCGCGAGCGGGCGGTGATGCGGCATCTGGTCGAAATCGGCTCCGGCATTGCCGAGAGCGCGTTCAATCCGCAGGGCAAGGATGCGGCGCAGTTGCTGGATGAGGCCGAGGCAAAAATTTTCGCGCTGGCCGAGGGCGGCAAGCGAGGTTCCGAAGGTTTCGTTGACATCGAAACACTGCTGCCGCAAGTGGTCAACCGCATAGACCAGTTGCTCAACCGTGACAATCCCAGCGATGTGACCGGCGTCGCCACCGGCTTCGCCGATCTCGATTCCAAAACTTCCGGCCTGCAACCGGGCGATCTCGTGATTGTCGCGGGGCGTCCCTCCATGGGCAAAACCGCGCTTTCGCTCAATATCGCCGAAGATGTGGCGCTGCAATCCGGCCTGCCGGTCGCGGTGTTCTCGATGGAAATGGGCGCGGCGCAACTGGCGATGCGGATGATAGGTTCCGTCGGCAGGATAGACGCGCATCGTATGCGTACCGGCCGGCTGGATGACGAGGATTGGGAACGCCTGACCGTCGCGCTCGGCAAACTCAACGACGCGCCGATTTTCATAGACGAAAGCGCGGGTCTCAACGCGCTCGAAGTGCGCGCGCGCGCGCGGCGGCTGCATCGCCAGCAGGGAAAGCTCGGTCTGATCGTCGTGGACTATTTGCAGTTGATGACCGCGATACGCCCCGGCGAAAATCGCGCGACGGAAATTTCCGAAATCTCGCGCTCGCTCAAGGCGCTGGCAAAGGAGCTGGATGTTCCGGTGGTCGCGCTTTCGCAGCTCAATCGCGGCCTGGAACAGCGCCCCAACAAACGCCCCGTGATGTCCGACCTGCGCGAATCCGGCGCCATCGAGCAAGACGCGGATTTGATCCTGTTCATCTACCGAGATGAAGTTTACAATCCCGACAGCCCGGAAAAAGGCACGGCGGAAATCATCATCGGCAAACAGCGCAACGGCCCCATAGGAACCGTGCGCCTGACCTTCCTCGGCGAACACACCCGCTTTGAAAATTTCGCGGGCGGCAACGCTTATGGCGCGGATGAATACTAGTCATCTTTTCCTCAACTCTTCTTCTATCAAAGAAGAGGCTGGACGAGTTGTGCGCTGCGCGCGATTTATTTTTTTCCACCCTCTCCCCCACCCCTCTCCCATCAAGGGAGAGGGGCTATATGAGACGCACGCGCCTCTTGTGAAGAGGAGGGCGTGCGGAACGTTCTCGCCTTTTGTCGGGGATGAATGGGCTATGCAGAGCGCACGCGCTTCTTGTAAGGGAAAGGAGCGAAACAGAGCATCTGTGTTTCTGCGGAAAAGGAGACTGCACAAAACTCCCCTCTCCCCTCGTGGGAGAGGGGTGGGGGAGAGGGGGAAAACATGAATAATCTCGCCTTTGCAAAACATCTGCGCCAATCCATGACGGATGCAGAACATCTGCTTTGGCGGCATTTGCGGGGGCATCATCTCGGAGCCAAGTTCAAGCGCCAGCAGCCGATTGGTCGGTATGTGGTTGATTTTGTGTGTTTTGAAAGCAAACTGATCGTGGAAGTGGATGGTGGGCAGCATCTGGAAAATGTGTCGGATGAGCATCGTGATGCGTGGTTGCGCGATCAGGAGTTCAAGGTGCTGCGCTTCTGGAACAATCAGGTGCTGAAAGAAACAGAGGCTGTGCTGGAAAAGATTTATGAAGAGGTTTCGCCTTCTTCGCCCTCTCGCCGATCTTCACCCTCTCCCCAACCCCTCTCCCATCAAGGGAGAGGGGCTAAGCAGAACGTCCGCGTTTACGGAGGGCGTGCTTTCGAGGAAAAGGGGACTGCACAAAACTCCCCTCTCCCCTCGTGGGAGAGGGGCGGGGGAGAGGGGGATCGTTCCTCTCCAGCACGCATCAATAGCAAGAAGATGGGACTTGAACCATGACGCGCCCCATCCACGCCATCATCCACGCCGATGCCTTGTGTCACAATCTTGCGGTTGCGCGCCGTCATGCGCCGCGTTCCAAAATGCTGGCGGTCATCAAGGCCAATGGTTACGGGCATGGCATGTTGCGTGTGGCGCGCGCCTTGCAGGACGCGGATGGTTTTGGCGTGTTGTCGCTGGCGGAGGCGGTGGCTTTGCGCGAGGCCGGGTTTCGGCAAACGGTGCTTGTTCTGGAAGGGCTGTTCGATGCGGATGAATTGCCGTTGGCGGCGCGGCATGGCGTTTCCGTGGTGGTTCATTCCGAGCCGCAACTGCGGATGCTGGAGACGGCGCGCGGTCTGTCGCCGCTGGATGTTTTTCTCAAGATCAACACCGGCATGAACCGGCTGGGCGTGGCTGTGAAAGATTTCCGAAAATTTTATGAGCGCCTGCGCGCGTGCGAGGCTGTGGGCGCAATCACGTTGATGACGCATTTCGCCACGGCGGATGAAGCGCCGGGGATTGCCGACCAATGGGCAGTGTTCAATCAACTGACCGAGGGCATAGCCGCGCCGCGCACACTTGCCAATTCCGCCGCGATTTTACGCCACCCGGAAACCCATGCGGATTGGGCGCGTCCGGGCATCATGTTGTACGGCGCGTCGCCGTTTGCGGATGAATACGCGGCGCAACTGGATTTGCAGCCCGCGATGACTTTGCGAAGCGAAATCATCGCGGTGCAGACCTTGCAAAGCGGTGACGCGGTGGGCTATGGCCGTCGTTTTGTCGCGGAAAAAACCATGCGCGTGGGCACGGTCGCGTGCGGCTACGCGGACGGTTATCCGCGCCATGCGCCTACCGGCACGCCCATCGCCGTGGCGGGGAAAATGACGCGCACGCTGGGGCGGGTTTCCATGGATATGCTGTGCGCGGATCTGAGCGATATTCCCGAGGCCGACATCGGCAGCCCGGTCGAATTATGGGGCGGGCAAGTGCCGGTGGATGCGGTCGCGCAGGCTTCCGGCACGATAGGTTACGAATTGCTGTGCGCGGTGGCGGCGCGGGTTCCGGTGTGCGAACATGGCTAAGGCAAAAACCGTTTACACCTGCACCGAATGCGGCGGGCAAACCCCCAAGTGGCAGGGGCAATGCCCCTCGTGCAATGCGTGGAACACGCTGGTCGAAACCGTGGCGGAAACCACGTCCGCAAGCCGTTTCGCCGCGCTCGCGCCGCAGAATGCGGGTTTGCAAAAACTGGCGGAAGTGGATGCGGCGGAAGTTCCGCGTCAGCCGACCGGCATTGCGGAATTTGATCGCGTGCTGGGCGGCGGCCTTGTGCCGGGCGGCGTGGTGCTGATCGGCGGCGATCCGGGCATAGGCAAATCAACCTTGTTGCTGCAAACGTTGTGTCACATCGGCAACCGCCAGCGCGTGGTGTATGTGAGCGGCGAGGAATCCGCGCAACAAATCGCGATGCGCGCCAAACGGCTGGGGCTGGACGCAAGCCCGGTCGAGCTGCTCGCGGAAATCAACCTCGAAAAAATCAGCGCGATGCTGCAAACGCACAAGCCGGATGTGGCCGTGATTGATTCCATTCAAACCCTGTATTCCGAGGCGCTGCAATCCGCGCCGGGTTCCGTGGCGCAGGTGCGCGAATGTTCGGCGCAACTCACGCGCATCGCCAAGCAACTCGGTATCACCGTGATTCTGGTCGGCCATGTGACCAAGGAGGGCGCGCTGGCCGGGCCGCGTGTGCTGGAGCATATCGTGGATACCGTGCTGTATTTTGAAGGCGATCCCAATTCCAGCTTCCGCCTCGTGCGCGCGTTCAAAAACCGTTTTGGCGCGGTCAACGAACTGGGCGTGTTCGCGATGACTGAAAAAGGCTTGCGCGAAGTCAGCAACCCGTCCGCGCTCTTCCTCTCGCATCACTCCGGGCAGGTCGCCGGTTCCTGCATCACCGTGACGCAGGAAGGCACGCGCCCGCTGCTGGTCGAAGTGCAGGCGCTGGTGGATGAAGCGCACGCGCCCAATCCCCGCCGCCTGTGCGTGGGTCTGGAACAAAACCGTTTGGCGATGCTGCTCGCCGTGCTGCACCGTCACGCGGGCATCGCCTGCTTCGATCAGGATGTCTTTATCAACGCCGTGGGCGGCGTGAAAATCGCCGAACCCGCAGCGGATTTGGCCGTGCTTATGGCAATTGTTTCTTCGTTAAAAAACAAACCGTTACAAGACAAACTTATAGTGTTTGGTGAAGTTGGTTTGGCGGGAGAAGTCCGCCCCGTGCAACGCGGCCAGGAACGTCTCAAGGAAGCCGCCAAACTCGGCTTCACCCAAGCCATCGTCCCCAAAGCCAACCAACCCAAACAAGCGATTTCCGGGCTGAAAGTCGTGGCCGTGGAGCGCGTGGATCAGGCGATGGCGAGGTTGCGGGAGGGATAATTCCCCTTCCATCGAAGCGACACCTGCCCGCTACACGTTACTCCGCCAAAAACCGCCGCATCACATCTTCATAATCTGCATAATTCTGCACGGTGTTATGCCCCGCGTCCGGGATGACGTATTCAATCGGGGGCTGTGGAAATGCGGCGACCAGAGTCGCCGTGCGTTCGGCAGGGATAACTTCGTCCTGCCCCGCGCGTATCAGCCAGACCGGGCAGTGAATGTTGCCCGCGTAACGCCAGGATTCAAAGCGGTCGCGCATGAGCAGGCTGATGGGAATCCAGGGGTAATGCGTCGCCGCGACACGCGCCATGCTGTCGAACGGGGTCACCAGCAGCAAACGCTCGATCGGTCGGCGCGCGGCCAGTTGCGCGGCCACGCCGCTGCCCAGACTGCGCCCGATGACCGCGATGGCGGTGTGTTGTTTGGCGGTTTGATCGAATAGCGCCAGCGCATCCGCGATCAAGGCAGATTCCGAAGGTTTGCCATCGTTCACGCCGTAGCCGCG
Source organism: Methylobacillus sp. (assembly GCA_031285185.1). Classification (GTDB taxonomy): domain Bacteria; phylum Pseudomonadota; class Gammaproteobacteria; order Burkholderiales; family Methylophilaceae; genus MM2. Next base: position 3,193 of record JAITWS010000135.1, on the reverse strand, counting down.
ATAGGGCAGAAGATAAATGGTGCGCCGGGGAAACCACTGCGCGAGCAGGGCGCGGTTGTATTCGATTGATTCGGCATTCCCGCCGTAATAGAGCAAGGCTTTATCCTGACCGGGGTTTAGCACCCATCCGCGCAGAATGATACCGTTCTCGCGCGTCAGCTTGAAATCCGGCGGCGGTGTGCCGGGCTGAATGGCTTGCGGATGATAAAGCAACTGCTCTTGCGCCAGATACATCTCAAGACAAATCCCGGCATACAGCAACGCCGCCAGCGCAATCAAAAAACTCAGCACGCGCTTCACTCCGCGCGGTCTTCCGGGAACTCCCGCAGCCAATAAACGGGAATTGCGGCCAGTTCGCGCGGGGTGGAGTAGAAAACGCCGCGCCAACTGACGTAATCGGCATGGGCGTTGCGGATGACGGGGATGCCCGCTTTGTCGAACGCGAGGCGCGCGCGCGGGATGTGGAAATATTCGGTGACGATCATCGCGCTTTCCAGTTTGCCGTCGCGCATGATCTGCGCGGTGTTAAGCGCCGTCGCCTGCGTGGTGTTGCCGTGCTCGTCCAGCAAAATCGCTTCGCGCGGAACGCCTTGCGAAACCAGATAATTCGCCATGACTTGCGCCTCGCTGATGCCGTTTCTTTCGATGCCGCCGCTCACCAGCACGCGCGGAAACATGCCTTGCCGATACAATTCCGCCGCCTTGTCCAGCCGCGCTTGCAAACGCGGCGACGGATGGCCGCGTACCAGCACCTGCGAACCAAGCACCACACCGATGTCGCTGGGCTGAATGTCGTCCCACAATCCGGCGGCGGTGACGGTCAGCGAACCGAGAATGAGCAGGGCGAGCAGTTTGAAAGCGAGATGACAGAGGCTTTTCAGCAGCGAAAAAATGCGTTTGAGCAGGGCGGGGCAGCGCATCGTCATTCTTCCGGCGGCTTTTGCGCCTCAAATGTCTGTCCGCTCACGCCCACGCTGTCGCGCCCCATGAGATAAAGATAAAGCGGCATGATGGCGGCGGCATCGGGCAGGTTCGCGTGGAGTTCGCCCGGATGCGATTGCTTGCGCTGCGGGCATTGCACCGCGCCGGGAATCACGGTGTTGATGCGGATATTGGGAAAAACTTCCAGTTCCTGCGCCCAGATTTTCACCAGCGTTTCCGCCGCGCTTTTGGCGATCGCGTGCGCGCCCCAAAACGCCGCCGGATGATGTGCCGCCGTGGTGGAAGTGAAAATCACCGAAGCATCCGGCGCGCGCTTAAGCAGCGGCAAGCACGCCTTGGTCAGCGCGAACGGCGCGACCAGACTGGTTTGCAACATGCCGTTGAATTGTTCCGCAGTCTGGATTTCCAGCGGACTCAGATTATCGAAGCGGCTCGCATTATGCAAAATCCCGTCGAGCCGCCCCAGTTGCTGAAAAATGCCCTCGGCCATCGCCTTGAAATTTTCCTCGCTGGCACTTTCCAGATTCATCGGAAAAATCAGCGGCTGCGCTCCGCCCGCCGCCTCGATCTCGTCATACACCGCCTCCAGCTTTTTAACCTTGCGCCCCAGCAAAATCACCGTCGCGCCCTGCGCCGCGAAAGTCAGCGCCGCCGTTTTGCCTATGCCTTGCCCGGCTCCGGTCACGAGGATGACGCGATCTTGCAAATGACGATGCGGGGCTTGGTAATCCATGATGCGTTCCAAAAAAGTGATGGGCGTATTTTAACAGGGGTCGCGGGTGTTGTTCCCTCTCCCGCTTGCGGGGCAGGGATGAGGGTGGGGGTTGATTGTATCGGAATCCAGAATCTTCTCCGCGCAAATTATCCCGCTCCTGACCGCGCCTTCTATCGTGGCCGGATAATCGCCCACGGTGTAATCGCCCGCGAGATAAAAACCGGGGCAGGGCGTTTGTTGCGGCGGGCGCGGCATGTTGGGTACGCAGGCGAAGGTCGCGCGTTTTTCGATGATGACTTTGCGACCAAGCGTGGGCGGAAAATCGGGGAAGGCGCGCGCGATTTCGTTTGCAACAGTGTCCGCGAGTTCTTCCTGACTCATGTGCATATGCGCGCCTTCCGCGCTGATGACGACGGCAAGCAGACCCGCCTGACCGTTGAGCTGACCGCGATCCAGTACCCATTGCGACAGCCCGCCCGCGAGGCCGAGCATGGGGTGGGGCAGGCGGATTTGCGGCGGATATTGCAGATAAACCGTGGCGATGGGTTGGTAATCGTAGCTGTCGCACATGCGCGCGATCTCCGCGAGCGGCGCGAGATCGGCGACGAGTTTGGCGAGGCGAAAGGGCGGCACGGCAAGGATGACGTGCGTGAAATGGTGCGTGGCATCGCCCGCGACAAGCGCGTAGTCGTCATCGTGGCGCGTGATGGCTGAAATCGTCGTTCCGCGCTGAACCGCGCCACCTTTTGCGATGACGTAATTGGCGAGTGGCTCCGCGAACAATTCGGAAAGGCCGATGCGCGGCAGCAGCAAATCGCTGTCGTGTTTGCCGCGCGCGAAACTGTCGCGCAACACGTTGAGAAAAACCTGCGCGCTGGCGCGATCAAGCGGCGTGTTGAGCGCGGCGAGGCAGAGCGGTTCCCACAGGCAGCGGATCACGCGCTGCGGTTGTTGGTGTCGGGCGAGCAGATCAGCGAGCGGCAAATCATGCGACAAATGAAAACGGCTCAGCCGCAACTTGAGCATGAAACGCAGCGCGGCAAAACGCTCGCCGCGCGATAATCCCCGCGCCCGCAACAAACCGTGCAGCACATGCAGCGGCGCGGGCAGGCAGCGCGATGCTTGCAGACAGAATTGATCGTGCTGTATGAGTTGCAGCGGCAAGCGCAGCAAGGCGTTTGCCTCGTCCACCCCGGCGAGCCGCATGAGGCGCAACGTTTCGCGGTACGCACCGATGAGAATGTGCTGGCCGTTGTCGAGATATGTGCCGCTCCATTCCAGACTGCGCGCGCGGCCGCCGAGATGTTTGGCCGCTTCAAACACGGTGACGGAAATGCCGCGTTCGGCAAGCGTGGCCGCCGCCGCCAACCCGGCGCATCCGCCACCGATGATGGCTACGCGGGAGATTTCAGGGTGGTGTGGCAAAGCTTCCCTCTTCTTCGATGGGGAGGGAGCGGGCAAGGGCGCGCTCTACCAAACGAGCTATTGCAAAACTCCCCTCTCCCTTGATGGGAGAGGGGTGGGGGAGAGGGTGAA
>JAITWS010000094.1 GCA_031285185.1 Methylobacillus sp. | reverse complement strand
TTCGCAAGATCGAGTTTTCCGTTCGCGGCGATGGCTTTGACGGTTTTTACCACATCGGGCGCGGTTATTTCGGTGATGGGCTTGTCGCCGATGACAGGGAGAATGCCACTGTGCAATCGCCGTTGTTGGTAGTCCGCATGGCGGGGGCTTTTGCCCTTCGCCCAGTGTTCATGCCAGCGTTGCGCCCATGCTTTGAAGGTGTTGGTTTCGGAAAACTCACGATTGCGCTTTGCTTCCTTGCGGACTTCTCCGGGGTCTATCCCATCGGCCAACAGCTTGCGGGCATCATCACGGCGTTGTCGCGCATCAGCCAGAGATACCTCAGGGTAGATTCCAACAGAGATTGTTTTGCGCGTATCGTCAAAGCGGTAATCAAGCCGCCACCACTTATCCCCCTTGCTGGTGACGATCATGTACAAACCGCCACCGTCCACCAGCTTGTAAGGCTTGGTTGTTTTTTCGCTACCGATCACCCGCCCTTTATCATCACGAACAGGTATAAGCCCCGCTTTGGCAGATAAGATCAATTTGTCATTCAGCGGTTTTGAAAGACGCGGCATCGTAGCAGTAACTTTTTTAGCGGTATGTTTCAGTTACTGTCAAAGTTACTGTTAAAAGTTCTGGATGTCAATGGACTTCGTTGGACACTATGAAACAATAAACCCGCGTTATCTCTAGGATTGACGCGGGTTTGTTGGACTTCGTTGGATGTTGCTGGATTGAACGGTGGCGGAGAGAGAGGGATTCGAACCCTCGATACAGGTTTTATGCCCGTATGCTCCCTTAGCAGGGGAGTGCCTTCGACCTCTCGGCCATCTCTCCGCGAAAGGCCGTAAGGATAACTGCGCGGCCTTAAAAAATCAAATTGAATGTGATCGGGAATCGCGCGTCAGCCTGCCTGTTCCAGCCCGAAAGCCTTGTGCAGCACGCGCACGGCCAGTTCAAGATATTTTTCATCCACCACGACGGAAATTTTTATTTCCGAGGTGGAGATCATCTGGATGTTGATGCCCTCCTCCGCCAGCGTGCGGAACATTTCGCTGGCGATGCCGACGTGCGAGCGCATTCCGACGCCGACCACGGCGACTTTGGCGATTTTTTCGTCGCCGGTGATTTCGCGCGCGCCGATGTGGGCTTGCACTTTGTCGCGCAGAATCGCGAGCGCCTTGTTGAGTTCGTTTTTGTGCACGGTGAAGGTGAAGTCGGTGGTTCCGTCCGCGCCGGTGTTCTGGATAATCATGTCAACATCAATGTTGGCATCGGCGATCGGACCGAGGATTTGATAGGCGATGCCGGGGCGGTCGGGCACGCCGAGCACGGTGACTTTGGCTTCGTCGCGGTTGAAGGCGATGCCGGAGATAATGGGTTGTTCCATGTTTTCTTCTTCCTCAAAAGTTATCAGCGTGCCATCGCCTTCTTCCTCGAAGCTGGACAGCACGCGCAGTTTGACCTGATATTTGCCCGCGAACTCGACCGCGCGGATTTGCAGCACCTTGGAACCCTGGCTCGCGAGTTCCAGCATCTCCTCGAAGGTGATGGTGGTGAGTCGGCGCGCCTCGGGCACGATGCGCGGATCGGTGGTGTAAACGCCGTCCACGTCGGTGTAAATCTGGCACTCGTCCGCCTTGAGCGCGGCGGCGAGCGCGACGCCGGTGGTGTCGGAACCGCCGCGTCCCAGCGTGGTGATGTTGCCGTGTTCGTCCACGCCTTGAAAGCCCGCGACGACGACGACGAATCCGGCATCAAGGTCTTTGCGGATGTTTTCTTCGTCTATGCCGAGAATGCGCGCCTTGGTGAACGCGTCGTCGGTGAGGATGCGAACCTGCGCGCCGGTGTAGCTTTTGGCGCGTATGCCCATCTCCATGAGCGCCATCGCGGTCAGCGCGATGGTGACCTGCTCGCCGGTGGAAACCATGGTATCCAGCTCGCGCGGATCAGGGTCAGACATGACTTCGCGCGCGAGCGCGAGCAGCCGGTTGGTCTCGCCCGACATGGCCGAAACCACGACCACGACCTGATGCCCCAGCGCCTTGTAACGCGCCACGCGCCGCGCGACATTGCGTATGCGCTCGGGATTGGCGACCGATGTGCCGCCGTATTTTTGTACGATGAGTGCCATAAGTGTATGTTGAGTTGGTAATCGTTGGTTAATCAGTCCGCTTGAACGCGGCAAGGAACGGCGATCATTTCATTTTCTCCCCGACCCATGCCGCAACGCTTGCCAGCGCCTGCGGCAACTTGCTTGCGTCGGTTCCGCCCGCCATCGCCATATCCGGTTTTCCGCCGCCTTTGCCGCCGACTTGTTGCGCGACAAAGTTGACCAGTTCGCCCGCCTTGATCTTCGCGGTCTGATCGGCGGTCACGCCTGCGGCGAGGCTGACTTTGCCATCGTTGACGGAAGCCAGCACAATCGCGGCGGATTTGAGTTTGCCCTTGAGCTTGTCCAGCGTTTCGCGCAATGTGTTCGCGTCCGCGCCGTCGAGTTTGGCAGCGAGCACTTTGATATTGCCGATGTCCGCAGCTTGCGCGACCAGTTCGTCGCCCTGGCTGGAAGCCAGTTTTGATTTGAGTCGCGCGAGTTCTTTTTCCAGCGATTTCACATTGTCCATGATCTGCGCGATCTTGACCGGCAGCTCCTGCACCGGCGCCTTGAATTCGCCCGCCGCTTCCGCCAGCAGGGTTTGCTGCGCCTGCACGAGACGCAACGCGCCCGTGCCGGTGGTCGCTTCCACGCGACGCACGCCCGCGGCAACGCCGGATTCGGCGATGATCTTGAACAGGCCGATGTCGCCTGTGCGCGTGACGTGTGTGCCGCCGCACAATTCGCGGCTCGCGCCGATGTCGAGCACGCGCACTTCGTCGCCGTATTTTTCGCCAAACAACATCATCGCGCCGGATTTTTGCGCTTCCTCGATCGGCATCACACGCGCTTGCGTGGCCGAATTTTCGAGAATTTCCGCGTTGACCAGCGTTTCCACGCGGCGGATTTCGTCGTCCGTCATCGGCGCGTTGTGCGCGAAATCGAAACGCGTTTTTTCCGCGTCAACCAGCGAACCTTTTTGCTGCACATGCGCGCCCAGCACCTCGCGCAGCGCCTTGTGCATAAGGTGCGTGGCGCTGTGGTTACGCATCGTCGCGGCGCGGGCGGAGGTGTTGACGCGCGCGCCCACGGCATCGCCGACCTTGAGCGTGCCGGTTTTGAGCACGCCGTGATGACCGAACACCGCAGCCTGGATTTTTTGCGTGTCTTCCACCGCGAAAATTCCGTTGCCGCCGCGCAATTCGCCGCTGTCGCCGACCTGCCCGCCGGATTCGGCGTAGAACGGCGTGTCGTCCAGCACGACCACGCCGAGATCGCCTTCATTGAGCGACGCGCCGGCAACGCCATCCTTGTACAGCGCGAGCACCTTGCCGGAAGTTTCCAGTGTTTCGTAGCCGTGAAAAATCGTCGCCTGACCGGCGTATTCCAGATTGGCCGCCATCTTGAATTTTCCGGCGGCGCGCGCCTGTTCCTTTTGACGCGCCATCGCGTTATCAAACGCGACATTATCCACCGCCACGCCGCGCTCGCGGCAAATGTCGGCGGTGAGGTCGAGCGGAAATCCGTAGGTGTCATGCAGCTTGAACGCGGTCTCGCCGTTGAATGTTTTTCCGCCGGATTTTTCGAGCGCGGCGAGATCGGCTTCAAGAATGTTCATGCCGTGTTCTATGGTCTCGAAAAAACGTTCCTCTTCCTGCTTGAGCATGTTCATCACGCGCGCTTCGCCCGCCTTGAGATCGGGGTAGGCATCGCCCATTTCTGCGACCAGATCGGGAACCATTTTGTGGAAAAACGCCGCGCGCGCGCCGAGTTTGTAACCGTGGCGTATCGCACGGCGGATGATGCGACGCAGCACATAGCCGCGCCCTTCGTTGCCGGGAATCACGCCGTCGGAAATCAAAAACGCGCAGGCGCGAATGTGGTCGGCCAGCACTTTCAACGACGGGCTGTTCATGTCGGCATCGCTGGTGACACGCGCCGCCGCCGCGATCAGCGTCTGAAACAAATCAATCTCGTAATTGGAATGCACGCCCTGCAACACCGCCGCGATGCGCTCCAGCCCCATGCCGGTATCCACGCTGGGTTTGGGCAGCGGATGCATCACGCCCGCCTCGTCGCGGTTGAACTGCATGAACACGTTGTTCCAGATTTCGATGAAGCGGTCGCCGTCCTCATCCGGCGAACCGGGTTGACCGCCGGGAATATGCGCGCCGTGATCGTAAAAAATTTCGGTGCACGGGCCGCATGGCCCGGTGTCGCCCATCATCCAGAAATTGTCGGAAGCGTAACGAGCGCCCTTGTTGTCTCCGATGCGGACGATTTTTTCGGCGGGCAATCCGATTTGCTTGTGCCAGATTTCATAGGCTTCATCGTCCTCGGCATAGACCGTGACCATGAGTTTTTCCTGCGGAATTTTGAACACGCCGGTGAGCAGTTCCCACGCGAAATGAATCGCGTCGCGTTTGAAATAATCGCCAAAGCTGAAGTTGCCCAGCATCTCGAAAAACGTGTGATGCCGCGCGGTGTAGCCGACGTTTTCAAGGTCATTGTGCTTGCCGCCCGCGCGCACGCATTTCTGGCTGGAGGTGGCGCGGGTGTAGGGGCGTTTGTCGAAGCCGAGAAACACATCCTTGAACTGGTTCATGCCCGCGTTGGTGAACAGCAGCGTGGGGTCGCCCGCCGGAACCAGCGAGCTGGAAGCCACCACGGTGTGTCCCTGCGATGCGAAAAAATCGAGAAATGCCTGTCGTATTTGTTTGCTGTTCATGTGTGTCTTTTATTCATCGTCCGGTGCGCCATCGCGCAATACCGAACGTATCGTCTCCATGCCGAATCCACGGCCTTGCAAATAACGCGCCTGCTTCGCCCACTCCTCGCGGCTGGCCGGGGCGCTGCCGAACTTTTTGCGCCAAAGCGCGCGCGCGGTTTCCGGCTCCGCATCGCGCACTTCCGCGACCGCTTTTTCCACGAGTTCCTCGGCGACCCCTTGGGCGCGCAACTCATGCGCGACCTTGAGGCTGCCGAACTTTCCCTTGCGCGCATGAACCATCTGATCGGCATAACGCGCGTCCGAAATCCAGCCGCGTTGTTGAAACTCGTCCAGCAATCCGTCAAGATCGTCGTCCTCGCCCGCGAAGACCGACAACTTGCGATGCAATTCCTGCCGGGAATATTCGCGCCGCGTCAGACAAGCCAGCGCGCGATCACGCAAACTAGGCGTCGCCTTCCTCATCGTCTTCCGCAGCCGCCGCGCGCATCATGTCGCCGACCAGCCCCGCGTTGGCGCGTATCTTGGCTTCGATCTCCCGCGCGACATCCGAATGCTCGCGCAGATATTCGCGCGCATTATCCTTGCCCTGCCCGATTTTCTCGCCCTTGTAGCTGTACCACGCGCCGGATTTTTCAACCAGCTTGAGATTGACGCCCATCTCGATGATCTCGCCCTCGCGCGAAATGCCCTCGCCGTAGAGGATGTCGAACTCGGCCTGTTTGAACGGCGGCGCGACCTTGTTTTTGACCACTTTGACGCGGGTTTCCGAACCGATCACCTCGTCGCCCTTTTTGATCGCCCCGGTGCGGCGAATGTCGAGACGGACGGAAGCGTAAAACTTGAGCGCGTTGCCGCCGGTGGTGGTTTCCGGGTTGCCGAACATCACGCCGATCTTCATGCGAATCTGGTTGATGAAAATCACCAGCGTGTTGGCGCGCTTGATATTCGCGGTCAGCTTGCGTAACGCCTGCGACATGAGCCGCGCCTGCAAACCCATGTGCGAATCGCCCATCTCACCCTCGATCTCGGCCTTGGGCGTGAGCGCCGCGACGGAATCCACCACAACAATATCCACCGAACCAGAACGCACCAGCATGTCGCAAATTTCCAGCGCCTGCTCGCCCGTGTCGGGCTGCGAAATCAGAAGATCGGCGACATTCACGCCCAACTTTTGCGCGTATTGCGGATCGAGCGCGTGCTCCGCGTCAATAAATGCCGCCACGCCGCCCAGCTTCTGCATCTCGGCGATCACCTGCAAAGTCAGCGTGGTCTTGCCGGACGATTCCGGCCCGTAAACTTCAACGATGCGCCCGCGCGGCAAACCGCCGACGCCCAACGCGAGATCCAAACCGAGCGAGCCGGTCGAAACAACCTCCAGATCCGGCGCGACATGCCCATCGCCCATACGCATGATGGAGCCTTTGCCGAACTGTTTTTCGATCTGCGACAAAGCCGCCGCAAGCGCCTTGCTCTTGTTCTCGTCCATTGCGACCCCTCAGTTGGTTAAAGTGGTGAATTATTCCATAAATCAGGGGGTAAGGTAAGGGTGGCGGGGTAATTCCCTTTTGATGAAAAGTTGGACGCGAATCCTCGCCCTCGCGGGGAGATGGAGCGTAGAGACGGGTTTTAAACCCGCCCGCTTTTAATTCTCTTTCGGAGAATGAGGCAGGGTGGATAAACCGCGAAGCGGTGCAATCCACCGTTTTTGTTTGAATCGAAGCGTTGAGATTATGTTGGATGGCGGCCTTCGGCCTTATCCGACCTATCTTGCTGGAAAGTAGTTGTAGGGTGGCGCTGAGCGTAGCGAAGCCCACCACCAGCGACGCAAAACAAAGCCAGCATTTATTCGGGGAGTGATGGTTGATTTTGTGATTTGTTGGAGTGGAAAGGGTGGGCTGCGCGGCGCACAGCACCACCCTACAGCCACTCTACGCGGGCTGATGTATCCGCAAGCAAGGGGTGTAGGGTGGATAAACCGCGAAGCGGTGCCATCCACCGTTTTTCGCGCGACGATGCTGGATGGCGACCTTCGGCCTTATCCAACCTTGTATCTACCTTGCTTTGGAGATGAGAAATCAAACCCCGCCATTCGCAAATTCCAGCAATCCCCGCAACACCGTTTCGACCGACTGTCGTCGCACCGCGTCACGATCACCCGCGAAGCAATGGGTTGCGCTGCGCGTGTATCCGTTCGCGTTTGCCCATGCGAAGCATACCGTGCCGACCGGCTTTTCAGGCGAGCCGCCGTCCGGGCCGGCGATGCCGGTGATGGCGGCGGCGAGGTGGGCGGGGCTGTGGCGCAGCGCGCCTTGCGCCATTTCTTTTGCGGTTTCTTCGCTGACCGCGCCGTGGCGCGCAAGTGTTTGCGGTTGCACGCCGAGCATTTCAATTTTGGATGGGTTGCTGTAGGTGACAAAGCCGCGTTCAAAGCAGGCGGAGCTGCCGGGGATCGCGGTCACAGTTTGCGCGGCCATGCCGCCGGTGCAGGATTCCGCGAGCGCGAGTTTCCAGCCGCGGCGGATGAGCGCGGCCTGAAGTTCGGCGGCGAGAGTTATCAGCGCGTTGTCAGCCATAGCCATGTGTGCAAAATCAGCAGCGCGTAAATCGCGGCGAGCAGGTCGTCGAACATAACGCCGAATCCGCCTTTGAAGCGACGTTCGCAGCGGCGAATCGGAAAGGGTTTGAGAATGTCGAAAAAGCGGAACAGCGCGAATGCCGCGAGCCACCATGTCCACGAGAACGGCGTATATTCGAGCACGAGCAGCATTGCGACGATTTCATCCCAGACGATGCCGCCGTGATCTTCGACACCGAGCGCGCGACCGGTCGCGCCGCAGATGGGGATGCCGATGAGGAACAGAAACGCGATGAGCGGCAAATGCCATTCGGACGGAATCGCCATCGTGCCGTAAAACAGCGGAAAGGCGACGAGCGTACCGAACGTGCCGGGCGCAATGCGCGAAAGTCCGCTGCCGAAGCCGAGCGCGAGCAAGTGCGCGGGACGGCGGAAGAGAAAGCGGAGATCAGGCGAAGTGGTCATAACCGCCTTTGGTGATCGGCATGAGTTGGCCGTTTGCGTCGAGCACGCGCAGGCCGGGTTCTGCGGTGATTTGGCCGATGCGCGTGAGATCAACCCAGAGCGGGTCTTCAAGCGCCTTGATGGTGTCATAAAGCTCGTGCGGCGCAGTGAAACACAGCTCATAATCATCGCCCCCCGCAAACAGGCAATGCTGCGCCCAGCTTTCCGCAAGGAAAGGACTTAGTGCCGGAGCCGCCAGCGAATAGGGGTCAAAGCTGATTTCGGCACCGACATTTGAGCGTTCCAGAATATGACCAAGATCGGCCTGCAAACCATCGGAAATGTCTATCGCGCTGGTGGCGATATCATGCAGCGCGAGGCCGAGATTTATACGTGGATATGGTTTATCGAGATAACTGCGGCAAGCTTTCAGGTGATCCTCATCCAGCACGATTTTGCCCTGCAATGCCTTCAATGCCAGCGCCGCGCCGCCGAGCGAACCCGATACCCAGATGTCGTTGCCTTGCTGCGCGCCGTCGCGCTGCAAGGCTTTTCCGCGTTCCACTTCGCCGAAGATCGTGACCGACAAAGTGAGCGCGCCGCGCGTCGTATCGCCGCCGATCAACTCCACGCCGAACTCATCGGCACAGATGAAAAACCCTTGGGCGAAGGCCGACAGCCAGGCTTCATCAATATGCGGCAAGGCCAGCGCAAGCGTTGCCCAGCGCGGATTCGCACCCATCGCAGCCATGTCGGAAAGATTGACCGCAAGCGTTTTCCAACCCAATTTTTCGGGATTGGCATCGGGGAAAAAATGCGTGCCGGAAACAAGCATATCGGTGGAAATCGCGAGCTGTTTGCCGGGCGCGGCTTCCACCAGCGCGGCATCATCGCCCACGCCCAACGCCGCCCGCGATGCGGGGCGCGTGAAGAAACGCCGGATCAAATCAAATTCGGAATTCATCCTTGCGGCTTCTGCGCGGACTTGGGGCGAAACGCTTTCACAACCGCTTCGTCGGTTTCGATATACGGCGCGCCGATCAAATCCAGACAATACGGCACGGCGCTGAAAATGCCGTGTACCAGCGGTTTTCCGTGTTCATCCTTGAGACCTTCCAGCGTCTCGCGGATGGACTTGGGCTGCCCCGGCAGATTGATGATGAGGCTTTGCCTGCGAATCACCGCGACCTGCCGCGACAATATCGCCGTCGGCACAAACTGCAAACTGATCTGCCGCATCTGCTCGCCGAACCCCGGCATGATTTTGTCGGCCACCGCCAACGTCGCCTCCGGCGTCACATCGCGCAACGCCGGGCCGGTTCCGCCGGTGGTCAGCACCAGCGAACAATTTTCCACATCCACCAGCGCGCGCAACGCCGATTCGATCTCGCCCTGCTCGTCGGGAATCACGCGGGCGACGGCCTCCCACGGCGTAACCAGCGCCGCCGCCAGCCACTCACGCAACGCGGGAATGCCCTTGTCCTCATAAACGCCGGAAGAAGCGCGGTCGCTGATGGAAAGGAGGCCGATTTTGAAGGGAGTGGTCATGTCGCGGCTATTTTGCAGCCGGATGCGTTTTGTGCGCTTCCACATAAGAGCGCAGCACGGCATTGATTCGTGTTTGATAGCGTTTGCCGGTACTTCGGAAGAAATCCAGCACTTCCGCGTCAATGCGGAGCGTGATCTGGCGTTTCACTTCCGGCATTTCAACGGCTTTAACCCATACAGCATCCGGCAGGTGAGGCGCGTCACTGTAGTCAATTTGCTCGTCAGGCATTGCCGCAATGGCAGCCAGTTCCGCGCGTTCTTCCTCCGTCAACGGAGGGGGCTTGTTCGGGTCAAGAGTTAGCTTGACGATATTGCTGGCGTTCTTTCTCATTGGCTTTTCTCGCTGAAACAAGTCTGATGGTGTCTGTATCGCGTATGGTGTAAACCACATATAACAAACCGTTATCGGCATAACCGATGGTCGCCCAGCGATCTTCGCCGTAATCTTCCCGACCATCGTACATTTCGATGCGGCCTAGATCCAAAAAAACTCGCGCGGCAAGCGCAAAGCTCACTTTATGCTTGGCTTTATTTCTTGCTGCTTTGGTCGCATCCCAATCAAATTCCATCGCATGCTCACTGTAGTATCTTTTTGTAGTTACGTCAACTCGCCCACCTCTCGCAACACCCGAAACAATTCCCGGCTGCTTTTGGGCGGTTTGCCTGCGGCGGCTTCCTTGCGGGCGTTGCGGATGAGGGCGCGGAGTTGTTGACTGTCGGCTTGCGGGTTTTCGCGCAGATATTCGGACAGGGCATCATCGTCCGCGATCAATCGCGCGCGCAGTTTTTCCAGTTGGTGAAAATGCGCGTTTTCTTCCTGATGCGTGCCCTTCCACCGCGCGAGTTGGTCGGCAATGGGGGCGGTATCCATTTCGCGCATGAGGCGGCCTATGTATTGGCGTTGCCGCGCGAGGGCGCTGTTGGAGGTGATGCGACGCGCTTCCTGCACGGCGTCGCGCAGGGCTTCCGGCAGATCGAGTTGCGCGAGTCTGGCCTTGTTGAGCGTGATGAGTTCTTCGCCCAGCGCTTGCAGTTCCTGCATCGCGGCCTTGCGCTGCGTTTTGCTTATGGGTTCGGTTTCGGCTGGCGTGGTCATGCTGCGGTATGATAGCAGCTTTTTATCAAGGTCTTTTTCGTGAGCGATCACCGTTTCAGTCATACACTCGCCGATCTGCGCCAGATGAGCGCGGATGTGCTGAAGTTCGCAAAATCCGCAGGCGCAACCGCCGCCGAAGCCGAGGTCAGCATGGGCGTGGGACAAAATGTTTCGGTGCGGCTTTCCGAGGTGGAAACCATAGAATACAACCGCGACAAGGGCATGTCGGTCACGGTGTATTTCGGGCAGCGGCGCGGCCATGCGAGCACATCCGATCTGTCGCCACGGGCGCTTGAGGATACCGTCGCGGCGGCGTGCAGCATCGCGCGTCACACGGCGCACGACGATTTTTGCGGGCTGGCGGATGCGGCTTTGCTCGCGCGCGAAATTCCCGATCTGGATTTGTATCATCCGTGGGATATTTCCGTGGAAGAATCCATCGCGCTCGCCAAGCGTTGCGAGCAGGCGGCGTTGCAGTGTGACCGGCGCATCAACAATTCCGAAGGCGCGAGCGTCGCGGCCTACGGCGGATTGTTTTCCTACGCCAACAGCCACGGCTTCAACCACGGTTATTATTCTTCGCGCCATTCGCTGAGCTGCTCCGTGATCGCGGAGGAAGGCGAGCACATGCAGCGCGATTACTGGTACAGCGCGGCTCGCGCGGCGGACGATCTCGATTCCGCCGAAGAGGTGGGACGCATCGCCGGAGAGCGCACAGCACGGCGGCTCGGCGCGCGACGGATCAAAACCGCGCAAGTGCCGGTGCTGTTCGAGGCAAGCGTGGCATCGGGATTGCTTTCACATTTCGTCAGCGCGATTTCGGGCGGCAACCTTTACCGCAAATCATCGTTTTTGCTTGACACACTCGGCCAGCAAATTTTCGCGCCGCATATCGTCATCAGCGAACGCCCGCACCTCAAACGCGGTCTCGCCAGCGCGCCTTTCGACAACGAAGGCGTGGCCACGCAAACGCGCGATCTGGTCGCAGGCGGCGTGCTGCAAGGCTATCTGCTATCCAGCTATTCCGCGCGCAAACTGGGCATGAGCAGCACCGGCAACGCAGGCGGCAACCATAATCTGATTTTGCACAGCGGCGATCTCGATTTCGACGGCCTGCTGCGCGAAATGGGAACAGGCCTGCTCGTCACCGAATTGCTCGGCCACGGAATCAACATGGTCACCGGCGATTATTCGCGCGGCGCGGCTGGCTTCTGGGTGGAAAACGGACAGATTCAATACCCGGTCGAAGAAATCACCGTGGCCGGAAATCTCAAGGACATGTTCAAAGACATCGCCGCCGTCGGCAACGACGTGCTGGTGCAAGGTTCCAAACAAACAGGTTCAATCTTGCTAAGCCGGATGACGGTCGCGGGAGAATAAAAACCTCTCGCGTCAGGAGTTTTTCAAAAAGCTGTTGTTACTCTAAGCTCGACGGAGATTTCGCCCCAAGCTCCTTTCCCCTTGCAAGAAACGATCTGTGGAAGCTCTCCTTCCTCCCCCACCTCAACCAAACCCGCATTCGGCGGAACGCATTGGTATCCGCGCTGTCTGCGAATATCACCGCATGGCGCGAAAAAAATCGCTCTTCGAATGCGAGCGCCACTATCGTCAGCGCGGGGGTTACGAAACTTTCGTCTTTCGCTTTGGCATCGCACCATCCTTCGGCGCGGGTGAGGACGCGCAATGTGCCGTCGCTGCCGACTTCGAGCGCGAGTATTGAGGAGCGCAGCCGCAATCGCGCGTCGCGCAGAATGTGAAATGTCGCCGCTGCGATGATGACGGCGATGCTCGTCAGTTGCGCCCACAGCGGCAGTGGCAATACGGTGATCGCGCCGCACGCAGCGATGGTGGCGACGAGCAAAATCGCGGTGAGTCGCGTTGAAGGTCGCAGGTCGAGACGGATGGGCTTGACGCTATAATGGCTCATTGGATTTCGGTTTTTTTGGAGCTTTCATGGTTTCCGACTGGCAAGAATTTCTCGCCGCGCAAGGTGCTGTCATCGCCGACGGGCGCGTGCTGCATTTCGCCCGCCCGACGACAACCAACGGCAACATTATCGCCGATCTTTCGCATTTGGGCTTGCTGCAAATCAGCGGCAATGACGCGCTGAATTTTCTGCAAGGCCAGCTCACCAACGACATGAAATCGCTCGCCGATGACAACGCGCACTATGCCGCGCACTGCAATCCCAAAGGGCGCATGTTGGCGATTTTTCTTGCTTTCACGCGCAAGGAAAATTTTTATTTGCAGGTGAACGGCGCGCTCAGGGAGGCCGCAATGAAGCGCCTCAAAATGTATGTGCTGCGTGCCAAAGTCGTGATTGAAGACAAGTCCGACGGCCTCATCCGCCTCGGCGTGGCCGGTGAAAAAACCGTCGCCGCGCTCAGAGAGATTTTCGGCGACGCGCCGCAAGAGCCGCTGCGAAAACAAATGCCCGACGGCGCCACCCTGCTCCGTCTGCCCGGCGCGATTCCGCGCTTTGAAATTTTCACGCGCCCGGAAAACGCGCGGAAAATCTGGAGCGCGCTCGCCCCAATCTGCGCGCCCGTCGGCGGCGATGTGTGGGAATGGCACGAAATCCGCGCGGGCATCCCCGACATTTTCCCCGCGACGCAGGAAGCCTTCGTGCCGCAAATGCTCAATCTCGACGCCATCGGCGGCATCAGCTTCAAAAAAGGCTGCTACACCGGCCAGGAAATCGTCGCCCGCACCCACTACCTAGGAAAAATCAAACGCCGCATGTGCCTCGGCCACGTCGAATGCGCCACCGCGCCGCAAGCCGGAGATCACATTTTCGGCACAGACAGCGCCGAACCCGTCGGCATGACCGTCCGCGCCGCGCCCGCGCCGCAAGGCGGATTTGATCTGCTGTATGAAGCGCGACTGGAAAGTTTGGAAGCGGGCGCGCTGAAACTTGGAAATGCAAACGGCGCGGAAATTCAGGCGTTGGCGCTGCCTTATGCGATTTAATGTTCAAAACGATCATCTTCCGCGCTTGCCGCATGACACCACTTTTTGCTACCATAGGCCATGAAGCGAAAACACCAGCGCACCTTGGAACTGATCTTTTCCCGCCCCGTGTCAGGCAATATCCGCTGGGCTGACATCGCGGCGCTGTTCGTTGAATTGGGTGGACAGATTGCCGAACGGGAAGGGTCACGTGTGCTGGTTCGCTTGTTTGACGACCGACGGGTATTTCACCGTCCGCACCCCGAGCCGACGACGGACAAAGGCGCGGTGGAATCCATCCGCAAATGGCTGGAAGACAACGGAGTAAAACCATGACCACACAAAATACCCTGATGATAAACGGCTATCAGGCCGTCATCACCTTCGATCCCGACATTCAAATGTTCCGGGGCGAATTTCTCGGACTGAATGGCGGCGCGGATTTTTATGCAAAGGATGTCAACGGCCTGCAACGCGAAGGCGAAATCTCGCTCAAGGTTTTTCTCGATGCTTGCGCCGAAGATGGCGTGGAACCGCGCAAATATTTCTCGGGAAAATTCTCCCTGCGCGTTGACCCCGCTCTCCATGAAGCCGCTACCATCGCCGCCGCCGCGCATGGACAAAGCCTCAACCAATGGGCGGAGGATGCGTTACGTCAGGCGGCTACAATATAATTTGCAGTCAGTCTCAACAATAACAACCGGAGAAACTCATGCACAGTCTCGTAGATTAGGCATCGCTACGCTTACTCTAACCTATGGGTTCTGATCGTCTCTATTTTTGGTCGCCATTAATTTTACGAGGATAACTCAATATGAAACTGACAGCCTTTGCCATCACACTTTTAACGGCAGTGCTCATTACTGGATGCTCGCCATCGAACAAACCTGCCGATCAGGCGCGTAGTGACAAAGTACCAGCGCCAATACCTGCAGCTGTCGTGGACATCAGTCCTCAGGAATTGAAGTTTGTACAGACCCTTTTATTTGATGACATCGTTTCATCCGCCCAAGGGATTGATGCTGTTATTGATAAAGATATGGCTTTGCAAATCCTCGGAATCAGCCAAAGCGTTGATGCCAAAACGCTCGCGCAAGACTATGCCGACAATGAGGTCGCCGCTGACCAGAAGTATAAAATCAAGGGCAGCTACATTATGGTGTCAGGTGTGGTTGATTCGATCAGCAAGGATTTCAAAGGCGATCCGTATGTGTCATTGCGCGGCCACCAGATGCTCCAAGGAGTGCAGGCAAGATTTCCCGATGGTGATTTGAGCGCCCTTGCCGCATTGAAGAAGGGGCAAAAGATATTGTTCGTTTGCACCATGAGCAGCTATGTGATCGGAAACGTGATGCTTAGAAATTGCGCCACACTCGAAAGCTATGCAAAAAATTCCCGTGCGCCACTTGACCAATACGTTGCGGATGTTTTTGCCGGAAAGAAAAAAACAACGACAAAAGAAGCGGCTCAGACGATGGCGTTATTAGCAATCTTGTCCCAACGATTACCTGCTAATTCGGCCTGTTTTACAATAAGCGACCCGGCTAATGATAGCAATTGCGAGAAACAATTCGACGATACTGCAAAATCCATGGCGAATGATCAAACTGCCAAAGATGCTATGGAGGAAATTGTGAAAAAAATAAGCCTATAATAAAATTTTTATCGGATTTTAGTTTCGCTGATTGGGGTAAGCCACTTCGGAACGCTCAGGATAAGCTTCGAGAAACTCAACATCATCGGCCTTAGAAATAGGGGAACAGGGTTCGCACCCAACCTGCTAACTCTGTCATTGCGAGCGTAGCGAAGCAATCCAGAAAACAACTGGATTGCCACGGCG
The DNA here is from genome assembly GCA_031285185.1 of Methylobacillus sp. Lineage (GTDB taxonomy): Bacteria > Pseudomonadota > Gammaproteobacteria > Burkholderiales > Methylophilaceae > MM2. The sequence continues at coordinate 6,103 of JAITWS010000094.1, read as the reverse complement.
CTTCGCGCCTCGCAATGACAAGCTGGATAGCCGTACCGGCAAAGCCTTATGGACTCGCTGGTGTTTCTGCCGTCTGCGGCTGGGTTGAGTTTTTCAACTCCGGTTTAAGCGAATCGCCGCGTTCGATTTTTTGTTTGACTTCGGTGACGGCGGCTTCCAGACCTACGAAGCGTTCCGGGGTGGTCGGGTGCGTGGATTTCATGGTGATGGCCTGGGTGTTGGCGGTGGCCATGCGGCGCCAGAAGTTGGGCGCGCCGGTGATGTCGTAGCCCGCGCGCGCCATGAAATACAGCCCTACATAGTCCGCTTCCTTTTCAAATTCGACGGAGTGCGCGCCTGCGCCTATGCTTCCTCCGGCGCGGCTGAAATTGCCGTTGGTGTTAACTCCGCCGAAGGCCGCCGCGACATCGAGCAGCAGCCCGACCAGTCCGCCGATGTTGCTGTTGGTTTTCTGCGCGTCAATGTGGTGCATCGCGTTGTGCGCCAATTCGTGGCTCACCACCAGCGCGAGTTCCTCGTCGCTGCGGAAAAAATCCATCATGCCTTTGTAGATCACGATGCGGCGACCGTCGGCGTAAGCGTTTTTTGCATCGTTGAGCGACAGGCCGACACCGAAATCGCACGCGGTTTCGGGCATCACTTCCAGCGCGATTTCTTCCGCGCCGCGTTGCACCACGAAATCCACCCTGCCGTATTTGCCTTCGCTCGCGAGTTTTTCGTCGAGCTTGGCGAGCGCGTCTTTGCCGGTCGGCGGTGTCCACTCGTTGATCGAGCGGATCACGTCGCCTTCGCGCAATCCCGCCTTGTCCGCGACCGAGCCGGGCGCGATGCTGGCGATGCTGGGCACTTCGCCGATGCCGAAACGCGCGGCGACGATTGCGCGCCACTCCTTGGCGAAGCTCTCCTGCGACCATGTGGTCATGCCGTAATAGGGCGCGACATTGGTTCCGCACAGTTCGCGGCCATTCACGACCACGCGCGCGGCCACGGCTTGCAGGCGTCGCCAGGATTGCATGTAATCCTCGACCACCATTTCCATCTGTTTGCGTCTTTCCTCCTGCACGCTGGCATCGTTGACCGTCGGAGTATTGGCCTGCGGCGTGGCGCACGCGGCAAGCGCGAGCAGCACGAGCAGCGCGATGAAAAGTTGGCGGCGTGGGGACATTGCGGGTTCTCCCTGTGATCTTTGCATGATGAAGGGCAATGTATTCATCAGTATGGAAATTGTATTGGATATTTGTACAAGCACGCGACGCGTAGCGCCGCCGCCCCCCTCTCCCCTACCCCTCTCCCACGAGGGGAGAGGAGAGTTTGTCAGCGCGACTTTCCGTTCGCAGTCGCAGTTGCGGGCGCAACGGTTTGAGGCGCGGGCGCTTCGTTATCCATCTGGTAAAACACTTCGTCCTGCTTGATCATGCCCAGCTCGCTGCGGGCGCGCTCTTCAATCGCGGCGTAGCCTTGTTTGAGATCGCGCACTTCGGCATCCGCAGTATCGTTGCGAGTTTTGAGCGCGGCGTTGGTTTCTTTTTGTTTGTCTATTTGCTGGTTGAGATCCCACACGCGCAGCCAACTGCCCTTGCCGAGCCACAATGGGTATTGCAGCAACGCGATAAGCGCGACGAACAGGAGAGTCAGCCAGCGCATGGTCATGGGGAATCTCAGCCGATCAACTGGTAAAACGCGCCGCGACCGGGATAGCTGCCGTGGCCGAGCTCTTCTTCGATACGCAGCAACTGGTTGTATTTGGCGATGCGTTCGGAACGCGATAACGAGCCGGTTTTGATTTGCAGCGCGTTGGAGGCGACGGCGATGTCGGCGATGGTGGTGTCTTCGGTTTCGCCCGAGCGGTGCGAGATGACCGAGGTGTAGCCCGCGCGTTTTGCAGTTTCGATCGCGTCGAAGGTTTCGGTGAGCGTGCCGATCTGGTTGGGTTTGATGAGGATGGAGTTGGCGACGCCGGCCTTGATGCCCTGACGCAAAATTTTCGCGTTGGTGACAAACAAATCATCGCCCACGAGTTGCACCGAATCACCGAGGCGTTGCGTGAGCGCGCTCCAGCCGTCCCAGTCAAATTCGCTCATGCCGTCCTCGATGCTGATGATGGGATATTTGTCGCACCAGGCGGCGAGATAGTCGCCGAATTGTTCGGAGTTGAGCGCGAGATTTTCGGCCTTGATGTGATACTGCCCGTCGCGGTAAAACTCGCTGCTGGCGCAATCAATGCCGATCACCACATCGCGGCCTGATTCGTAACCGGCGAGATGGATCGCTTCCATGATGTATTGCAGCGCGGCTTCGTTGGTGGGCAGGTCGGGCGCGAAACCGCCTTCGTCGCCGACGGTGGTGGCGAGTCCCTGCCGGTGCAAAATTTTCTTGAGCGCGTGGAACACTTCCGCGCCGCAGCGAATGGCTTCGCGGAAGGTAGGACGACCGACCGGGATCACCATGAATTCCTGCATGTCTATGTTGTTTTGCGCGTGCGCGCCGCCGTTGATGATGTTCATCATGGGCACGGGCAATTTCATGCGACCCGAACCGCCGAGGTAACGATACAGCGGCAAGCCGCTTTCTTCCGCGGCGGCGCGGGCGCAAGCGAGCGAGACCGCGAGCAGCGCGTTTGCACCGAGGCGGCTTTTGTTTTCCGTGCCGTCGAGTTCGATCAGCGTGGTGTCTATGAAACTCTGCTCTTCCGCGTCCAGCCCGACGACGGCTTCGGCGATTTCGGTGTTGACGCCTTCCACCGCGCGTTGCACGCCTTTGCCAAAATAACGTTCTTCGTCGCCGTCGCGCAATTCGACGGCTTCCTTGCTGCCGGTGGATGCGCCGGAAGGCACGGCGGCGCGGCCTATGATGCCGGATTCCAGCAGCACATCAGCCTCCACGGTCGGATTCCCCCGGGAATCAAGAATTTCTCGCGCGATGATGTCAACGATGGCGCTCATTTATGTTTTTCCTTTGTGTGTGAATTTACAGTGTTTGCTCAATAAACCCGTGCTTTTTCACGAGCCGGTCGAGTTCGATCAACGTGGTCAGCAAGGCTTTCATTTTATCCAGCGGCCACGCATTGGGACCATCGGAAAGCGCCACGGCGGGGTTGGGATGCGTTTCCATAAACACGCCCGCGACACCGCTCGCGACCGCCGCGCGCGCAAGCACGGGCACATGCTCGCGCTGACCGCCGCTCTTGTCGCCCTGCCCGCCCGGTTGCTGCACCGAATGCGTGGCGTCGAACACCACGGGGCAACGCGTGTCGCGCATCACCGCCAGCCCGCGCATGTCGGACACCAGCGTGTTGTAGCCGAAAGACGCGCCGCGCTCGCACACCATGATGGTATCCGCGCCGCCGTTGGCGACTTTGGCTTTGTCCACCACGTTTTTCATGTCCCACGGCGCCATGAACTGGCCTTTTTTGATGTTCACCGGCTTGCCGGTCGCGGCGCAAGTCTGGATGAAATCGGTCTGGCGGCAGAGGAAAGCCGGGGTCTGCAACACATCCACCACGGCGGCCACTTCCGGCACCTCCGCCTCGTTGTGCACATCGGTCAGCACCGGCACGCCGATCTGACGGCGCACTTCGCCCAGAATACGCAAACCTTCCTTCATGCCCAGCCCACGAAACGTTTTGACGGAGCTGCGGTTGGCTTTGTCGTAGGACGATTTGTAGATGAAATTCACGCCCAGCGCGGCGGCCATTTCCTTCAACTGCCCGGCGGTGTCGAGCGCCATCTGCTCGGATTCAATCACGCACGGACCGGCGATCAGAAATAATGGTTGATCGAGGCCGACTTCAAATCCGCACAGCTTCATTATTTGGTTTCCTTGTGAGCGATCGCGGCCTCGACATACGCCTTGAACAGCGGATGTCCGGCGCGCGGGTTGGAGGTAAATTCCGGATGGAACTGGCAGGCGACAAACCACGGATGCGTGGTTTGCGGCAGCTCTATCATCTCGCACAACTCCTCGGTCGGCGTGCGCGCGGAAATCACCAGCCCCGCTTTTTTCAATTGCTCGACATAGTGGTTGTTGACTTCATAACGATGACGATGACGCTCGTTCACTTCCTTGCCGTAAATTTTCGCGGCCAGCGTGCCCGGCTCGATCGGACATTTCTGCGCGCCGAGGCGCATGGTTCCGCCGAGGTCGGAATGCTCATCGCGTTGCTCGACCTTGCCGGAAGCGTCTTTCCATTCGGTGATAAGCCCGACCACGGGATGCGGCGATTCGGGATCGAACTCGGTGCTGTTGGCGCGTTCCAGCCCGGCCACGTCACGCGCAAATTCGATCACGGCGAGTTGCATCCCGAGACAAATGCCGAGATACGGAACCTTGTTTTCACGCGCGTAACGAATCGCGGCGATCTTGCCTTCGGTTCCGCGTTTGCCGAAACCGCCCGGCACGAGAATCGCGTCCATTTTTCCGAGCGCATCCACGCCGTTTTTCTCGATGTCCTCGGAATCCATGAAATGAATTTTCACCTTGCCGCGTGTGTGCATCCCCGCGTGAATGAGCGCCTCGGTCAGCGATTTGTAGGATTCGGTGAGATCAACATATTTGCCGACGAAGGCAACATCCACATGATGCTGGGGATGCTCCCACGCCTCGATGAGTTTTTTCCACGGCGACAAATCGGCGGCCTTGGCGAGCACGCTCAATTTGTGGCAGACGATTTCGTCCAGCATCTGGTCGTGCAGCATGGAAGGAATTTTGTAGATGGAATCCGCGTCAACGCAGGAAATGACAGCCTCGGGCGCGACATTGGTAAACAGCGCGATCTTGCGTTTTTCATCTTCGGGAATTTCGCGGTCGGCGCGGCACAGCAGAATATCCGGTTGTATGCCGATCTCGCGCAACTCCTTCACCGAATGCTGCGTCGGCTTGGTCTTGAGTTCGCCCGCCGTGGGTATCCACGGCAGCAGCGTGAGATGCACATAACAGGTGTTGACGCGTCCTTCCTCGATTCCCATCTGGCGGATCGCTTCGAGAAACGGCAGCGATTCGATGTCGCCCACCGTGCCGCCGACCTCGACAATGGCCACCTCCGCGCCTTCCGCGCCGCGCTTGATCTTGGCCTTGATCTCGTCGGTGATGTGCGGAATCACCTGCACCGTCTTGCCGAGATATTCGCCGCGCCGCTCCTTGCGAATCACGGATTCATAAATCTGCCCGGTGGTGAAATTGTTGCGCTTGCCCATGCGCGCGCTGATGAAACGTTCGTAATGGCCGAGATCGAGATCGGTTTCCGCACCGTCGTCGGTGACGAACACCTCGCCGTGCTGAAACGGACTCATGGTGCCGGGATCCACATTGATGTAAGGATCCAGTTTGAGCATGGTGACCCGGATGCCACGGGATTCGAGAATCGCGCCCAGCGATGCAGCGGCAATACCCTTGCCCAGGGAAGAAACCACGCCGCCGGTGACGAATACATATTTGGTCATGAGAAGTGCTTTGTTGATGAGGCGGACGGGAGCTTATTTTACCGGAAACGGCACGGGGTGTGTTGCGCGAAACAGATACTGAACACGCCTCCCTGAAAATCGCATGGCTCTATCCACAAAATCTGTGGATAAAACTGTGAATAGCTGTGACTTGAAACCGTAACTTGATTGCCTGTAACGATTTTTTATGATCGCCCAAAAAATGAACGCATTATTAAATCGTTAATTTTCAATGGATTACAAAGCATCCCAATGGGTATCAAATGTTGGGAGCGAAAGTTAAAGTATCACATTAAGTGATGTGAATAAGAGGACTCTAATGAACCCATTTGCAGCAATGTTAGCGGGCTGTTTTGACGCGGTTTTGAGGGGTTTTCGGAGGGTGGGGATCTGCGCGTTTTTGGGTTTTATTTCTCTACGCGGGAATAAATGCAGGGGCGGATTTCAAACCCGCCCCTACGCAGTTTTTTTCGACCTTACGCAACTCAATGGAAAAAATCCTTGCAGCGATCCAGCCATGATTTTGTTCTTGGGCTGTGTTTGTCCGCATCCTGCTGGTTGATGGTTTCCAGCTCGCGCAGCAATTCTTTTTGGCGCTCGGTGAGTTTGACCGGGGTTTCCACCGTGACGTGACACATGAGATCGCCATAGTCATTGCCGCGCAG
>JAITWS010000047.1 GCA_031285185.1 Methylobacillus sp. | reverse complement strand
CCTCAACACAGGCCATCCTCGATTTAACCCGGGATAACGGTAGGTATTGCTATGTCGGCCTGTTTCGCCTTTATATTTCTTAATCTCCAACATAGTCGGCTCATCTGACGTGTAAGGTAACCAGATATTGACTCGTTGACTTTTAGGCGTGGTTTTTTCTATTGCTACAGAAAAGCCGTGTCCAATTATCCATCCCATAACATACTTGGTGTTGCCGGATGGCTCTCCAAAAGTGCTTGTAAAAATCTCAACTGCCCTTGCAACTTGGTAGTGGTTATATCATCACTATCACGCATATACATGCTCCTTTCACAGTGCAGAGTTAGATTGAGTTTCCACCCACTCAAAGCAATCGTCAAAGTTACTGAACTCATAATCCAGAGTAATATAGCCACTATCACTCCTGAGTCCTTTAGCATGGATCCCAATTGAGGCAATTTCAGAAGGAAGACTTACTCCTTTATCTCCTCGCATCCAGAACGCCGCAAGCCTTCGCTCCTCTGTCACCAACCCCATCATCCAGTCACGCGGCTTACTCCAAATGCTGTCGGCATTTAAATAGTCAAATTTCTCTACCTTGCCGTATTTTTGCGATAGAGCTTCCAAGAGGGTGTCAAATTTTTCTCTTATAGAATCGCCGTAAGCATCGTTATTTATGGCGTTTCCAATTGCTGTGATTTTGCATAGCCCATGCTGAGGAGTTATAACAAGCATATAGTTTTCAAACGCATTATGTGGTGAGGGAACTTTAGGGGTACTGTACACAAAGTCCCCTTCTTTTTTTAACGGCATAATTTTTTGACTTTGTTCCAAAGTTATTCCTTGACTCAGCCCAAAAGGGCCATCAGATGCTTGCAATTTAGTTTGAGCGGCCGGTTGTTCTGTTTGAGCAGTTTTGGGTTCAGCGGCAGCTTGAGTGTCGCTAGTTTTAGTCTTTTCACATCCAAATAGTGAAACTGCGCTGACCAACACAAATATCAATACAATTTTCTTCATCATTTTTGCTTCTCCCTATTTAAAAATGTCACGATTAGTGCGTGGCCTATAAGTTTACGTTAGAGGACATTCTTATGGGTGAAAATCTCTCTAAGAAAACAGTTTGGGCTGTGCGTCCGGCAGCTTCGCAAGGCGCGCGACATGTCGCAGGAGGCGTTTGCGGATCGCTGTGGTTTTGCACGTTCGTATATGAGCCGGATTGAGCGCGGGGCGGGTAATCCGTCTCTGGATGCAATCGAAACCATCGCTGCCGCGCTTGATGTCGAGGCGAAAATTTTGTTCGACATGCCCGGTGACAATTAGGTTGATTCAACGGCAGGCATAATTCTTCATAAATTTGAACAAACTTCTAGGATTTTCGTTCATTCTTGTGACGCAGTATGACGATGTGAAGCTCTACCCGCGTAAAATCCATTCAACGATTTACAATAGAACGTGCAATCCCTTACAATTCGCCATTCTCACCCACTCACTAAAAATGACGAGACAAACCATGACCACCGAAACCATAGACCACAGCACACTCTCCCGGCTTGTCGAGGCGGGCACTGTCCGCGATGCGCGTGTTATCGGTCAGCCCGGCGGCTGGGCGATCACGGTCAAGTATGGCAAGCATGAGCAGCCGCTGGCCAGCACCAACAGCCGTGCTGTGCGACAGTTTCGGCGATTGGAAACCTTGGTCGCGTATCTCAAGGGCATAGGCTTGTCGCAGTTTGATGTTGATGCGACCAACTACGACCAAACCAGCGCATCGGCTACCAAGCGCCCCGACCGCTCCGCCGCGCTGAAACGCGCGCATGAAGCGGCGGCTTATGATGCGTGGTTTCGCCAGCAGGTGCAGGAAGCGTTGGATGAGGAAGGCGAAGGCATTTCGGGCGAAGTAGTGGAAGCCAAGTTCGCCAAAAAACGTGCTGCCCTTGAGAAGCGCATCGCCGCCGCCAAAACGTGAAGAAAATTATTTGGCGACGTATCGCGGAACGTGATCGTGACCGGATTTTTGATCGCATCGCGAAGGAGAATCCGCGTGCCGCGATTGAACTTGATATGCAGTTTGAAGAAAACGCTGCGCTGGCTTTGCAACGCCCAAACCTCTACAAACCCGGACGTGTGCGCGATACCCGTGAAATTGTGACGCGCCCCAATTACGTCATGGTTTATCGCGCGGATGTTTCCGGCATCACGATTTTGCGTGTGTTGCACGCGCGGCGAAAGTGGCCACTGGAGGAGTAATTTGCTTCGCGCTACTTTTTTCTGCGGATGGCGCGGCATACACGACTCGAACGTGTGACCTACGGCTTAGAAGGCCGTTGCTCTATCCAGCTGAGCTAATGCCGCATGGGGCTTGAGGAAACTCTGCAATCCTCTCGCCCGTCAAGGGCGAGGGGATGCGGGAAATTTGAAATCATGGTCGGGGTGGAGAGATTCGAACTCCCGACATCCTGGTCCCAAACCAGGCGCGCTACCAGGCTACGCTACACCCCGAAGGGCTGCAACTATACGCAATGCGGGCTGTCCGGTCAATTTAATCTGTTAAAATAAGCACATCCAACAACCCGAAAATCATCATGCCCGCGCAACTTTTCAACGGCAAATCCATCGCCGAACAACTTCTTGCCACGCTCAAACAACGCATCACGCAACGGCTGCTCGCGGGCAAACGCGCGCCTGCGCTGGCGGTAATTCTGGTCGGCGACAGCGCGGCTTCCACGATTTACGTCGCCAACAAGCGCCGTTCGTGCGAGCAGGTGGGGATGCGTTCGCTTTCCTACGATTTGCCGGACGATACCGCCGAGGCGGATTTGCTCAAGCTGATTGATGATCTGAACCGCGACGCGGGTGTGGACGGCATTCTCGTGCAGTTGCCGTTGCCGCCGCACATTGATACCGGGCGCGTGATCGAGCGCATAGATCCGCTCAAGGATGTGGATGGTTTTCATCCCTACAATGTCGGGCGGCTCGCGTTGCGTATGCCGTTGCTGCGCCCTTGCACGCCGCGCGGCGTGATGACGATGCTGCAAACGCTGGATGTTGATCTCAGAGGGCTGAAGGCGGTGGTGGTTGGCGCGTCGAATATCGTGGGTCGCCCGATGGCGCTGGAGCTTTTGCTGGCCGGTTGCACGGTGACCATTTGTCACCGCTTTACCCGCGATCTGGCCGGGCTGGTGGCCGCCGCCGATGTGCTGGTCGTGGCGGTCGGCAAGCCGGGGTTTATCCCGGGCGAGTGGATCAAGCCCGGCGCGATTGTGATTGATGTCGGCATCAACCGGCTGGAATCCGGGAAAATCTGCGGCGATGTGCAATTCGACAGCGCCAGCCAGCGCGCGGCGTGGATTACCCCGGTTCCGGGCGGCGTCGGCCCGATGACGGTGGCGACCCTGATGGAAAACACACTGGATGCGCTGGAAAACCGCGAAAGAATGGTTTAAAGGCTCCGCGCTTGATTTTCCTTGTGGACATATTTCCCAATCGTAGTAAACTTGCGCCCTGCTTTAAAAAGGGTTAACCACAAAGAGTTTCGCCATGACTGAAGTTATCAAGCACTTTACCCCGTACACGCCCAAGCGTGGCGAGGAGTACATGAACACCAAACAGCTCAATCACTTCCGCAAGATTTTGAATGACTGGAAGGTGGAACTGAGCCAGGATATTGACCGCACCGTCCACACCATGCAGGACGAAGTGACGATGTTCGCCGACCCCAACGACCGCGCCAGTCAGGAATCCGACATGGCGCTGGAACTGCGTAACCGCGACCGCGAGCGCAAACTCATCAAGAAAATTGATGAAACACTGGCCAAGATAGACGAAGGCGACTACGGCTACTGCGAAAGCTGCGGCATCGAAATCGGCCTGAAACGCCTCGAAGCCCGCCCCACCGCCACGCTGTGCATAGACTGCAAAACGCTGGACGAAATCCGCGAGAAGCAGGTCGCGAAGTAACTCATCCGCCATCGCCCCAAGCAACCAAAAAAGCCGCTCAATGCGGCTTTTTATTTATTCAAAAATAGCTTATAAATAGGTGGCGAAATCGTGACGCTGCTCGCGCCGCGTCACCAGCGCGAAGATGATTACTACTGACATTTGACGCCACATGACAAACATCACCGAAACAACTCCGCCTTGGGGCAAAGCGCGTTTCAAGCTGTATTTCAACGGCAAGGGAGCCGTGGTCAGCGTCATCACCGTCCAGAGCAGCGGCAGCAAGGAGCGCGACAAACAGTGCATCGCTTATTGCTGGAAACGCAAAGTTCCGCTCCCCAAAAAAGGCGTGCGCCCCGGCGCGCAATGGTTCACGCTCGATATTGATGCGACGGCGGCGCTGCTGGATGGGTAGTGCGCGTAGTACGCGGGTTGATGATACCCACGGGAATCCACGCAATCCGTCCTCGGTTGCTTGAATGCTGATTGCACAGGTTTCGGGCAGAATGTACAATTCTTACAAAACGTACATTGGAGCAAATAATGCGTACCATGACTGCAAGCGAAGCAAGGCAAGGGTTTGCTGAAATCATTGAGTCCGTTCGGCGGGAGCCGGTGGTGATTCAGCGCCAGAAGCGGGATGTGGCCGTGGTGATGTCCATGGATGAATACGAGCGCCTGGCGCATCTGAACGTGGCGGAACTCCGGCGTTTTTGTGATCGCGTGGGCGCAGAGGCGAAGCAGGCGGGCATGACCGAGAGGGTTTTGCAGGAGCTGCTTGATAGTGAGCGCTGACCGCAAGCTGGTGATAGACACAAATCTTTGGATCAGCCGCTTACTTATTCCCGGCAGAACGGCGGCGCAGGCGGTGGATCGCGGCTTGGGCTGGGGCATTCCGCTGATGTCCGAAGATACTTTGATGGAATTGAGCGATGTGCTGTCGCGTGACAAGTTTGATCGGTACGTTTCCCGCGCAGACCGGCAGCAGTTTTTGCGACTCATTGGGGGAACTGCCAGAGTTATCTCCGTCACACGCAAGATTTCGGCGTGCCGCGATCCCAAGGATGACAAGTTTCTCGATGTGGCGCTCAATGGCGAAGCCCAACTGATTTTGACCGGGGACCAAGACCTGCTGGCGCTGCACCCGTTTCATGGCGTGGAAATATTGAATCCGTCCGAATTTCTGAAACTGGTTTTGTAATTTTTAGATTAGGGTTCGCAGAATTTTACCCCGTCCGGCGGCGTTATGAATTGGCCGTTTCGCCGTCCTGTCCGTAAATTCCCATGAGATATTGTTGCGCGCCGAAAGCCGCTCCGCGCGTGGTTCTGGGGCGGTAGTTGCCGTCCGGCAGCATTTCCCATGCGTTGAGGTTGTCTTTGAGATAAGGTTGCAGCCCTTCCCTGATGACACGTCGTTTGAGTTTGGGGTCGAGCAGGGGGAAGCAGGCTTCGATGCGGCGGAAGAAGTTGCGGAACATCCAGTCGGCGCTGGCGAGGTAGAGGTTTTCCGCTTTGTCGTTGTGAAAATAGAAAATGCGCGAGTGTTCGAGAAATCGTCCGACGATGGAGCGCACGCGGATGTTGTCGGACACGCCGGGCAAGCCGGGACGCAGCGCGCACACGCCGCGCACGATGAGATCAATTTCTACGCCCGCGCCGGAAGCTTCGTACAGCGCCTGGATGATTTCCGGTTCCAGCAACGCGTTCATTTTGGCGATGATGCGCGCTTTTTTTCCGGCGCGCGCGTGGTCGGCTTCGTTGTGGATCGCCTTGATGAGTTTTTGGTGCAGCGTAAACGGCGATTGCCACAAGTGCCGCAGCTCGCCCGCGCGACCGAGGCCGGTGAGCTGCGCGAACAAATCATTCACGTCCGCGCAAATTTCCTCGTGAGCGGTGAGCAGGCCGAAATCGGTGTAAAAACGCGCGGTGCGCTGGTGATAATTGCCGGTGGAAAGATGGACATAGCGCCGCAGTTTGTCATCCTCGCGGCGCACCACCATGGCCATTTTCGCGTGGGTTTTGTGGTTGACGACGCCATAGACCACATGCGCGCCGGCATCCTCCAGCTTGGCCGCCCAGTTGATGTTGGCTTCTTCGTCAAAACGCGCCATCAGCTCCACCACCACCGTCACTTCCGTGCCGCGCTTGGCGGCTTCGATGAGCGATGTCATCAGCGTGGAATCCGCGCTGGTGCGATACACCGTCATCTTGATCGCAAGCACGCCGGGATCGTCCGCCGCCTGTTGGATAAATTCCACCACCGGATTGAACGACTGGAAAGGATGATGCAGCAGAATATCGCCCTTGCGTATCGCGCTGAAAATATCGTCGTGCTTGCCGATTTCCCTAGGCATACTCGGGATGAACGCGGGGAATTTGAGATCGGGTCGGTCCACCCAGTCCGGCACTTGCATCATACGCACGAGATTGACGAGACCGTTCACCCGATACAAATCCTCCTGCGCCAAACCGAACTGCTGCAACAAAAATTCCGCGATGCCCGGCGAACAATTGTCCGCCACTTCCAGTCGCACCGCGTCTCCGAATTGACGGTGCGACAATTCGCCTTGCAAGGCGAGACGCAGATTGGTTGTGCCTTCGTCGTCGAGCGAAAGCTCGCTGTTGCGCGTCACGCGAAACTGGTAACAACCGCGCGCCGTCATGCCGGCAAACAACTCGCCCACATGCGCGTGCAAAATTGAGGATAAAAACACGAAGCCATATTCATGCCCCGCGATTTCGGGCGGCAACCGGATGATGCGCGGCAACGCGCGCGGCGCTTGCACAATGGCGATGCCGGAATTGCGGCCAAACGCATCCTTGCCTTCCAGCTCGACCGCGAAATTCAGGCTTTTGTTGAGCACGCGCGGAAACGGGTGCGATGGATCCAGCCCGATGGGTGTCAAAATCGGCATCAACTCGCGGAAAAAATACGCGCGTATCCACGCCTGTTGCGCCGCATTCCATTGCGTGCGGCGCAGAAAGCAGATGTCCTGCGCGGCAAGCTGCGGCAGCACCACATCGTTCAACACCTGATATTGCCGTTCCACCAACTGATGCGCCTCGTCGCTGATGCGCGCCATCGTCTGTCGCGGCGTCAAACCGTCGGGCGACGCGCCGGGCGCGCCAAAGCCGATCTGCTCCTTGAGATCGGCCACGCGCACTTCAAAAAATTCGTCGAGATTGCTGCTGACAATGCACAAAAACTTGAGCCGTTCCAGCAAGGGATTGCGCGCATCCTCCGCCTGCGCGAGCACGCGGCGATTAAATTCGAGGATGCCGAGTTCGCGGTTGAGAAAATGTTCGGGCGAAGGGGAAAATTTGGGCGGCGTCATTAGTTGTGTGATTTTATCGGCGGAATATGACGACTTTGTTACCGTGGCGGAACATAGCCCGATGCCTGCTCCGCGCCCGCGCCGAAGAAATACGCCTCGGTCTGCTCCTTGAGATATTGCCGCGCGCGCGGATCGGCCAGACTCAGCCGGTTTTCGTTCACCAACATGGTCTGCTGCCGCAACCAACCCGCCCACGCCTCCTTGGAAACATGCTCAAAAATCCGTGCCCCCAACTCGCCCGGATAAGGCGGAAAATCCATCCCCTCCGCCTCACGCCCGAGCTTGACGCAATTCACCATTCTTGCCATTGCCACAGTCCTTTTGATGTTGCCGAAAAGAAGCAATGATAACCGAAAGCCATCCTGCGGCGCGGCTCTGCTTTCTTTTGATTTGGGGATGATTGCGGCAGTTTGTCGGCGGAGTGGGTTATGAGGGGTACTGCTCGCGGGTGTGAATTATGTGGTCGTAACTGTCGGCTTTTTCCTGCGTTTCAAATTCCGAAACCAGTGGATCGAGCTTGTCGGTGGCTGTTGGCCTGATGAATCTCCAATCTGAAAAATTTGAGAAGTGTAGGTTTGCGCGTCCGCAATGTAAACCCAAAATATCCGATCCTCGTTAAGGATAAGCCTGACGCGGCTGGTCTATAATGACCGCTGCCAGTTTACGAGTTTTTCCATGGAATTTTACCTGCTTTTCAAAGCTTTTATCCTCGGCATTGTCGAGGGCGCGACGGAGTTTTTGCCGGTTTCGAGCACCGGGCATCTCATCATCGTCGGCGATTTGCTGAATTTCAACGATGCGCGCGGCAAGGTGTTCGAGATTGTGATTCAGTTGGGCGCGATTCTGGCCGTGTGTTGGGAATATCGCGCCCGGATCACTCATGTGGTCGGCCATTTGAACGAACCGACTTCGCGTCGCTTGATCGCCAATCTCGCGCTCGCGTTTTTGCCGGCGGCGGTGTTGGGTTTGATTTTTCACGATGCCATCAAGGCGTATTTGTTTTCGCCGATCACCGTGGCGATCGCGCTGATCGTGGGCGGCATTGCCATTTTGGTGGTCGAAAAATTCGCGCCCGCGCCGGATACGCAATCGGTGGATGCGATGGATTGGAAACATGCGCTCAAGGTCGGGTTGGCGCAATCGCTCGCGTTGTTTCCCGGCGTTTCGCGCGCGGGCGCGACCATTTTGGGCGGCGTGGCGTTTCGATTGTCGCGCCGCGCGGCGACCGAGTTTTCGTTTTTTCTTGCGATTCCCGTCATGTTTGCGGCGACCGGCTTTGATCTGCTGAAAAGTCGGCATGATTTGCACGCGGGCGATTTCCCCGTGTTCGCGGTCGGTTTTGTGACGGCGTTTTTCAGCGCCTTGCTGGTGGTGCGCGCGTTGTTGCGTTTTGTGGCGCAGCACGATTTCCGCATGTTCGCGTGGTATCGCATCGTATTCGGCGCGATCGTGCTGGCGTATTTTCTCGGATAACGGTCATGTGTGATTACGATGCCCTGGTCGGCACGCTCAACCGTTTTGCCGAGCAGTCGCGCGAGCGGCCTTTGACGTTGGGCGAGGCGATGGAATCGCTGGACGAGGCGAGTTACGCTTTCATCGCGATCATATTGGCGCTGCCTTTTTTGCAGCCGATTCCGCTGGGGCCGATCACGGTGATCGGCGGCTTGGCATTTGCCGCGCTGGGTTGGCAAATGTTGCGCGGTCACGAATCGCCGGTGCTGCCGCAAAAAATCCGCAATGCGGAATTCAGCGAAAAAACCTGGCGCATTTTGGTGGCCGCGTGTTTGAAGATACTCGGCTTTTGCCGCAAGTTCACGCGTCCCCGCCAGACGGCGCTGGTGACCGGGCGGCGCGGGCGGAAGATAGGCGGATGCGTGCTGCTGGCGGGCGGGCTGTTGATGGCGATTCCATTCGGCGTGTTGCCGCTCAACAATGTGCTGCCCGCGCTGGCGATTTTGTTTTACGGCATTGCCGAGTTGGAGGACGACGGCTGGATGGTGTATGTCGCGTTTTTCTGGCTGGCCGTGACCGTGATTTATTTCAGCGCGTTTTTCATCGCGCTGTGGTTTTTCGGTGCCGGGGCGATCAACTATTTCAAGTGGTGACGCGGTGCTAAACTAATCACGAGATTGATTTATCAAGGAAAGACACATGAACAAGGCACTCAAATATACCCTCTACGGTGTCGGCGGACTCGTCGGCGCAGGCGTGATCGGCGTCGGAATTTTCGCCGCGACATTCGACCCCAACAAATACAAACCACTTATCGTCGAGATGGTGAAGGACAAAAAACAGCGCACGCTGAATATCGAAGGCGACATCAAGCTCGCGTTCTGGCCCAAGCTGGGCGCGGATCTGGGCAAGGTCACATTGTCCGAGCATCAAAGCGACAAGGAATTTGCCGCGATAGACAGCGCCAAAGCCTTTGTCGCGGTGATGCCGCTGCTCCGGGGCGAGCTGGTGGTTGACACCATCAAGGTGGACGGCGTGCGCGCGAACATCGTGCGCGGCGCGGACGGCAAATTCAATTTCGACGATTTGGTATCCAAGGACGATTCCGAATCCGAGGAATTCAAGTTCGACATTGACGGTGTGCGCGTGAGCAATGCCGCGGTGAGTTTCGACGATCAGCTCGAAAAACGCAGCCTCAAGATCAGCGGCCTCAAGCTGGAAACCGGCCATGTCGCCAAAAACGAGCCGGTGGATGTGGATACCGCGTTTCACATTGCGGGCGACAATCCCGTGCTGGATGCCGATATGCAGTTCAAAGGCACGCTGCTCGCCGATACGGAGAAAAAACAATATGGCGTGAAGGGCATGGCGCTTGCGGTCAAGGGAACGGTCACTTCGTTCAGCAATGTTGATCTCGCGCTGTCCGGCGATGTGGATGCCAAACCGGAACAAACCGAGTTTACCGTTGACGGCCTCAAGCTCGCGCTCAAGGCAGATCAGGCGGCGCAAAAGCTGGACGTGAATCTGGAAGCGCCCAAACTTGTCGCCAAAAACGATCAGGTCAGCGGCGACAAGGTGAAGCTGGATGTGACGCGCGCCGAGGGCAGCGACACGATGAGCGCCAAGTTCGTGATCGCCGATCTCAAAGGCTCGGCCAAGGCGTTTGAAAGCTCCGGCATCACCGGCGAAATTTCCGGCAAGCAGGGTGGGCGCAGTCTGGCGGGAAATTTCTCCTCACCGTTCAAGGGCAATCTGGAAACGCTGGTGTTCGATCTGCCCAAGCTCGCGGGCAATGTGGATATCAAGGATGCCGCGCTGCCCAACGGCGGCGCGAAGATCGGTTTCAATCTCGACACACACGCCGATGTGAAGCAGGAAAAAATCACGGTCGGCCTCGCGATGAACATTGATGGCAGCAATCTCAAGGGCAATGTCGGCCTCAACGGTTTCAAGCAATCGCGCGTGCAGTTCAACCTGACCGCCGACCAGCTTGATCTCAACAAATTGCTGGGCGCGAACCAGAAAAAACCGGACGCAAAACCCAAGGCCGCAGCGGACAACAAACCGGCGGATTTGTCCTTTCTCAAAACCGTGCTGGCCGATGGCGCGATCAATATCGGCTCCATCATTTACGACAAATACCGCGTGAGCAATCTCGCCGCGACAATCAAGGCCGACGGCAAGGCGCTCAATGTGAACCCGCTCGCGCTCAAGCTGGACGACAGCACCATCAAGGGACGCGTCGGCATCACGCAGTTTGAACGCGCGCTTTACACCTTCGATCTCGATATAGATCGTCTCGACGTGGATCGTTATGTGGTCGCCGACAACACGCCCAAAACGGCGCAACCCGCGGCGGCATCGCAGGATGCCAAGCTCGATCTTTCCGCGCTCAAGGCGCTCAACGCCGACGGCAGTTTGCGTATCGGCAATCTCAAATACGGCAAGACCACCGCCTCCGACGTGCGTGTTGATCTCAAGGCCGACGGCGGTCTGGTCAAGCTCGCGCCGCTCGCCGCCAACCTGTACGGCGGCAGCATGAACGGCAGCCTGAACGTGGACGCGCGCGCCACGCCCGGCATTGCGATCAGGCAGGACATGAAAAACGTCAACATCGGCCCCTTGCTCGTGGACACGATACAAAACGACATGCTGGAAGGGCGCGGTACGCTCGCGCTGGATGTGAAAACCGGCGGCGATACCGTGCTCGCGCTCAAAAAGGCGCTCGCGGGAACCGCCGCGATCAAGCTGGCCGACGGCGCGATCAAGGGCGTGGACATCGCCGGAACCGTGCGCGGCATCAAAAACAAATTGAATTTTTCAAGCAACACGCTGGATGCCGACCAGAAAAAGAAAACCGATTTCAGCGAAATGTCGGCCAGCTTCAACATCGCCAAAGGTGTCGCGCACAACGACGATCTCGCGATGAAATCGCCATTGCTTCGCATCGCCGGAAACGGCGACATAGACATCGGCAACTCGACGCTCAACTACACCGTTAAGCCGACCGTGGTGAGTTCGCTCAAGGGTCAGGGCGGCGCGGAACTGGACACGCTCAACGGCCTCACGTTTCCGGTCAAGGTGACGGGCACATTCGCCGCGCCCAAATATGGTTTCGATTTCGCCGCAATCGCCACGGAAATCGCCAAGGCCAATGTGCTGAACGGCGCGAAACCGGCGGACGCGCTCAAGGATTTGCTGGGCGGCAAAAAGAGCGCGCCCGACACCGCGCAACCCGCGCCCGCCGACAACAAAAAAGAAACGACGAAAGACAAGACCAAGAAAAAACTGGGCGATTTGCTCGGGCTTTGAGTTTACGACTTATCGGTTCTTGTTATGGCCGGGCGCATTTTCGCTGTTGCCGGGGCCGTTCGGATCGTGACCGGGAGGCATGTTGCGACGATCATCGCGATCATCACGATAATCATCGCCGCGCCTGTCATCGCGGCGGTCGTCCCGCCCGTGGTCGCGGTCGTTGTAACCATGATCGTCATAACCACGGTCATCCGAACGACGATCATCCGGGCGGCGATCATCCGAACGGCGATCAGGCGGCGGCGCTCTGCGTTCGGACGCGCGCTCACGGTCGCCGCGATCCCGCGCATCATGGTCGTCATAAGGTTCGTGCATACAGCCGGAAGCCAGCGCCGCAAGCAGCAGGGCGGGCAGCAAGGTTTTGTTCATGGTGTGCGCTCCGTGATTTTTGATGGAATTTGCAATCTACCACTTTTATTCCGCTTGTCACATGAATGATTTTTCCAAACACCTGATCGCCTGGCAAAAAACGCATGGTCGCCACGATCTGCCGTGGCAAAACACACGCGACCCCTACGCCATCTGGGTGTCGGAAATCATGCTGCAACAGACACAAGTCGCCGCCGTCATCCCCTATTACACGCGCTTTATGGCGAGCTTTCCCGACGTGACCGCGCTCGCCGCGGCGGACGAAGATCGCGTGCTGGAACACTGGAGCGGGCTGGGCTACTACTCGCGCGCGCGCAATCTGCACGAAGCCGCGCGGCGCATCATCGTCCAGCATCACAGAAAATTTCCGCAGCAGATCGCGGACATCGAAGCCCTGCCCGGCATAGGCCGCTCCACGGCGGCGGCGATTGCGGTTTTCGCATTCGGCCAGCGCCACGCGATTCTCGACGGCAACGTGAAGCGCGTGCTCGCGCGCGCGTTCGGCATCGAAGGCTGGCCGGGTCAACCCGCCGTGGAAAAACGCCTGTGGGCGCTCGCGGAAAAACTGCTGCCGGAGGACGAAATCGCCGCCTACACGCAAGGGCTGATGGACTTGGGCGCGACGCTGTGCGCGCGCAACAAACCGCGCTGCGCCGCCTGTCCACAGACGGATGCGTGCGTGGCGCGCGCGCAGCAACGCGTCGCCGAATTACCCTCGCCCAAACCGCGCAAAACATTGCCCGAGAAAAAAACCACGCTGCTGCTTTTGCTCTCCGGCAACGAAATCATGCTCGAAAAACGCCCGCCCACCGGCATCTGGGGCGGCCTGTGGAGCTTGCCGGAAGTGGAGGAAACGACGGATGCGCCGCAAATGATTCAACAACATTACGGCATAACCAAAGCCACACCCGCGCTGCCGCTGCCATCGTTCACGCACACCTTCAGCCATTTTCGTCTGCACATCACGCCGCAACCAATCCGCGTGAAAAAATCAGCCCAAGCCGAAGAACAAGGCCGCATCTGGCTGGAACTCGAAGACGCGCTAAACGCAGCCCTACCCGCGCCCATACGCAAAATCCTGAAAACTTTTTTACGGCAAAAATCGCCCGAAACGACGCTTTGATTTTCCTGCGCCGAAAGGGAATAAAAACGCTTGAAACGGAAAAATGAAAGAGTAGAATTTCCTGACCGCAGTAACGTATTCGATGGAGCAGCTTATGGACAACAAATACGGTTTGGGCAGTGCAAAAATGTCGCATGTCGCGCATGAGCGTCATGCGGCTTCCCATCAACTTTCTGCCGCCTGCCACCGCTGCGGCGGCACGCAACTTATTCTGTGCGCCACGCTGAACGATCATTTTTGCAAGGATTGCGGCGAGTATCAGAACGACATTCCCGCCGGATACACGACGGGGCGCAGCGAGAATTACTGATTCACTCCGCCCGCTCATCCCCGCGAAATTGGGGATGAGCGGGCGAAACGAGCGGGATATGAGTTACTTCTGATCCCAGCTATCTTCCCACATGCAGTGCTTGATGGTGTGGCGGTTCTTGATGAGTTCATCAATTGAAGGTTGGTCGTTGAGCGCGCGTTTGATCGCGAGCTTGGTCGCGTCGTAATTGTTTTTGTACATATCGGCCTTGTCCAGCTTGCCTTCCTTGTCGAGCGGGGCGCAGCCGGGGTCTATCCACACCAGGCTGATGATGCACAAATCGTTGGCTTGATCGCGCGGGATGATGCCTTCAATCACGCAATCCAGAATCGCATCCGCCGTTGCCGCTTGCACCACGCCGCCGAACAGGGCGATATTGGTGGAATCCTTGAGCGTGACCTTGGGAACCATCATGGTCGCGGGGCGCACCATCTGGTTGATGTCGCGCACGGCGAACATGGCGGAATGCCCCTTGCTCTGCGCCATCATATTGGCGAATGCCTGACCGACCGGGCCGTCAACCGCGCCGATCAGAATTTCCGGCATGGCGGCGGTAACGTCTTTGCCTTCGCTGAAAACAGTGGCTTCACCAGCCTTGAAAATAATTTTGTTGGACATGACAGTTCCTTGAAATGAGGGGTTGCGGGAGCGGGACATTTTATAGAATCGGCTCTTGCGCGGCAATGCGACCAAAGGAGTAGAAAGCCTTGGGCGATTTACCCGCAAGCTCCCGGCCTTTCCATCAAGTCGCCGGAGAGTTGTGATAAGGTGCGTTCATCATCCACCGTGAACGCATCCAATGAAACGCCCGCTTTCCCTTATCCTCATCGCGTGCTTCCTCATCGTTGCCGGATTGCTTGCGCTTGGCGGCGAGGCGCTGTTTTGGCTGGTCTGGGCGAAGAGCGGAGAGTTGACACGCCGGCATTACGGATGGATTTTTCTGATGCCGGTGTGGATGATATTGGCGTTCAATACCATTGCCACAGCGGTCACCATCGTGGCGGGCGTGACCATGCTCGCAGGGCGCGAATGGGGGCGCAAAATTTATGTCGCGGCGATTGTGCCGATGTTTGCTCTGTCCATCGGCAACGTGGCAGACATCAGTTCCGTCCTGGCGTTGTTTCCGCCTGTATCCAATGCACTCTACGCGCTATCGCTGCCACCGGCGCAGCAATGGCTAAGTCTTTATGCGCCGACCAGCGTGGCTTTGATCGTCGCCGCCATGATTTCCTGCCTGTTTATTTATCTGCTTTACCGACCTGATGTGACCGAATATTTCGGTCGGCCACGCACGTCAAACAGGCCGATTTCCCTGACCATCATCGCTTGGGGCATCATCGCGCAGGCCGCGCTGGGCATCATCACCATGTTGATAATAATGACGGTGTATCTGTTTTTCCCGGAAATAATATCTTTGGAAGGACAGATCAAATGGGAGACATCATGGATGCTTCTTTCCGTGGGCATCAAGATTGCGATGATCGCAATCGGCATTGCAATCCTCAAAGGCCGCGCATGGTCGCGTCATGCCTGCTCCGGAATTTTCGTACTTGCGCTCGCCATTCAGATCATTTCAATAACGCGCTTCATCACGACGGCAGTCACGCAAGCAGGCAATACGGAAATGTTGCTGGCAGTCTTTCTGCCCAGAGTTGCGCCGCTATTTTTCGATCTGCCGCTCTTCGCGCTGCTCATCTGGCTGCTTTACCGCCGTCCTGCGAGCGACTATTTCCGGCAAGCGCGATAACGTTTATTTGGATTGCTCGTCGGCTTCCTGCAACTTCTTTTCGGCCTCTTGCTGCAACTGGCCTTCCAGCGCCTTGGCCTTGTTCATGTCGTTGATCTGGCTTTGATACGGATTGGGCGGCGGCTGGTCGCTCTGGCCGCAGCCGGAGAGCAGCGGGACGATGAGAAACAGCGCCAACAGGGACATACGCATTCGGCATCCTTTCTTGCGAGCGCACGGCGAACCGGGCATTATGTGGGCTTTTGTTTTCCGAGGAACGAAAAGCATGAACAAGTATATCCCCGTTTTGGCGCGGCTGCTGCTGGCGCAGTTATTCGTCGTGGTCAGCGTGATCCAGCTCATGCAATTCCAGAACGACCCCAGCGGCTACGAAAATTTCCGCGCATTTTTGGGCGCGCACGGGCTGGTCGGCATATTCGCGCCGCTGATTATTCTGGTGCAAACGGTAGGCGGACTGGCGCTGCTGCTGGGCTTCAAAACGCGCATATTCGCGTTTGTCATGGCGGCCTACACCTTGTTCGTCGCATTCGCGCTGCGCCTCGACGAACCGATGATCTTCCTGCAATACCTCGCCATCACCGGCGGCCTGCTCGCACTGGCCTCAGTCGCGCCGACAGCGTGCAGTCTGGATAATTTGTTCAGGAAGAAGTAAACGTTTTGGCTACGCGCTTTTTTCGAGCAGTTTGAGAATAACCTCCCAATCCCCCGGATCCACCGGCGTGATGGAAAGGCGGTTGCCGCGTTGCAGGATGCGGAGGTTGGCGAGCGCCGGGGTTGCGCGCAATTCCTTGAGGCCGAGCAGGCGCGTTTTGCGTATCAGTTTGACATCAACATTAAACCAGCGCGGATTTTCGGGCGTGGCTTTGGGGTCGTGGTATTTGTGTCCCCGGATGAACTGGGTGCGGTCGGGGTAGGCGCGTTTGCAGACTTGGGCGATGCCGACGATGCCAGGTTCGGCACAGTTGGAGTGATAAAACAACACGCCGTCGCCGACATGCATCTGGTCGCGCATGAAGTTGCGCGCCTGATAATTGCGGACGCCGTACCAATCCACGGTTTGATCGGGGAAGGCGGCGAGATCGTCTATGGAAACGTCCGAGGGTTCGGACTTCATCAGCCAGTAACGCATGGGGAGGCCTTATGGGAGTTCCCCGCAAATGCCGTCAGACCAGCATCCTGAACCTGGTTGACCAGGAGGTCGCAGCGGGAGCGCATCAGGCACGTTCAGGGAAAAACGCGCGCAACAGCGTTCGTATAAGCCACAACCGAATGCTCGAAGTATGGTTCACGGAATCTATGATCCGACAACATCGCAGGGAACAAACCGGGAAATCTTCGGAACAAAATCAGAACAATTCGTTCTGCTCGGCAATCGCCTGATCTACCTGTTCCTGCATAAGACTGATTCTACGCTTGAAGTCACCAAAGTCAAATCCGCCACTGCGCGCGTTCAAAAGTTCGTGCGCCATATTGAGCGCGGCCATGATCGCGATGCGCTCGACGCCGATGACTTTGCCACTGTCGCGGATGTCGCGCATTTTGCGGTCGAGATAAGAGACGGCGGACATGAGCGCGTCATACTCGTCGTCCGTGCAGGCGACGCGAAATTCGCGCCCCATGATGCTGACATCAACGCCGCGGGTTTCAGCCATGACTTTCCTCCGGCAAATTTGCCAGCAACAGTTCAAGCTTGTCCACGGCGCGCGCCATATTGTCCTTCATCTGGCGCGCATCACTTTGCGCCTGCGCCAACTCCTGCCGCAGGTTGGTATTCTCCCCCCGCAGTTGTTGGCAGATGTGGATCAACTGCGTGACCTTGTCCTCCAGCACTTTCAAATCAGCTTCCATGCCTGAACTATAATTGGAAAATCCCTGAAAGGTCAATTGCTAACGTCGCTTTTTACAAGTATTGCCGCAAGGCCGGAAATTTTGGGTACAATGAAAAAAGTTGTCAGGTGCCGACATCGCTGTTCAGCGACGAGGTGAAACGGGAAACAGGTGTGAAGCCTGTGCTGCCCCCGCAACGGTAAGCAAGCGCGGATGCGTCATCGTGCCACTGAGGAAACTCGGGAAGGCGATGTATCCGGCCTTTTTCAGATCAAGCCGCCGCAAATCGGTTGATCGAAATTGGATAAACCTTGCAAGCCCGGAGACCGGCCTGTGCGACCATGTGTGAAATTATCGCGGGGCGCGGTGTTCAGGCTGGGGTGATTCCTTTGTTTTTCCCTTTCTTGATGCGCTTTTCGCGGAATTTCTCTTTTTGATTTTTCGCTTGCGGGGTCGCAAGCGCAAAGGGAGTTTTGTCATGAAGCGCAGTACCGTGGCGAGCCTGATCGGCTTGCTTCTTTCCGTCCCTGCCGTCGCGCGGGAAAATATCAATGTCAATGCCGATGATGTGAATGTCACCGCCGGACGCATCGCGCAGACGCGCGAGAGCACGATTGCGGATGTCACCGTTATCACGCGCGAGGAGATCGAGCGCGCGGGACAAGCCGGTCTGATCGAGTTGTTGCAACGCCAGCCGGGGGTGGAGGTTGATTCCACCGGCGGTTCCGGTCAGCCTGCCAGCGTTTTTTTGCGCGGCGCCAATTCCGATCATGTGGTGGTGCTGGTGGATGGGCTGCGGCTCAATTCCGCCACGCTGGGTAATTTTTCGTTTCAGAATATGCCGCTCGCGCAGATTGATCGCATCGAGATTTTGCGCGGTCCGGCATCCAGTCTTTATGGCGCGGATGCAATCGGCGGCGTGATCCAGATTTTCACGCGCAAGGCCGCTGATGACCAGACCCGTTTCAACGCCGCCGCGGGTTACGGCAGCCATAACACGCGCACGGCGGAGGCGGGCGTTTCCGCCGGAGCGAAAGGAACGACGTTCGGCATTTCCGTTTCCAGTTACGTCACCGACGGTTTTTCGGCGATACGCGCCACGCCCGCCACGCCGCCCAAAAACCGGGATGACGACGGTTACTGGAACAATGCTGTTTCGGCGTATGCGGAGCACACGTTCGCGCCCGACCAGACGTTGCGCGCGCAATTTTTCCAGAGTCGCAGCCGTTATCACTACGACAGCAATTTTTCGAATTTCGATAATTACGGCGACGAAACCCTGCGCGGTTACACGCTCACAAGCACCAACCAACTGACCGACATCTGGCAGAGCAAGTTGTCGTGGGGCGTGGGTTTCAATGATGCGGAGGATCATTCCGCGTTCGGCGCGAGCGATTTCCGCACCACGCAGCAGCAGATCACCTGGCAACATGATGTGCTGCTGCCTGTGGGCAAGTTGATGCTGGCCTATGACCGGCTGGAGCAGGAGGTCAAGGGCGTACCCAATCCGACCACCACGTTCCGCCGCGACCGCGACAATGACGGCTTTGCCGCGGGTTATTTGCTGGACGAGGGCAAGCATCTGTTGCAACTTTCGCTGCGCGAAGATCACAACACCCAATACGGCGCGCACACGACCGGCAACATTGGTTACGGCTATCGTTTCGCGCCGGGCTGGCGCATTTCGGCGGGCTATGGCAATGCGTTCAAAGCGCCTTCGTTCAACATGCTTTATTACCCCAATTTCGGCAATCCCGATCTCAAGCCGGAGCAATCGCGCAACCTCGAAGCGGCGTTGCGCTACACCGGCCAACCCGTGAGCGCGGGCGTGGTGATTTTTGAAAACCGCGTCCGCAATCTCATACAAGCCACCGGCCCGGCGGCGGGCAGTTGCACCTTCGCCGGATTTTGCCCGGTCAACGTCGGCAAGTCGCGAATACGCGGGCTGACCGCCGACGCGAATTGGCAGATCACCGATCAATGGGCGCTGGGCGGAAATTTCACGGTGCAATCGCCGCGCAGCATCGCGGATGATTCCGGCAATGTGGACGGCTTGTTGCAACGCCGCGCGGAACGCTACGGCACGCTGCGGCTGGATTGGGCATCCGGCGCGTGGCGCGTGGGTTCGGAACTGGTGGGCACATCCGAACGTTTTGAGGACGCGGCCAACACCAAACGCATGGGCGGCTACGCGCTGCTCAACCTGACGGCGAGCTATCTCATCAACAAGGACTGGAAAGTGGAAGCGCGCGCCGACAACGTGCTGGACAAGGATTACGTCCTCGCCTACACCGGCGGCAGCCCCACCGCCGCGCCTTACAACACGCCGGGCGCGACCGTGTTCGTCGGTCTGCGCTGGCAGCCGCAATAAGTTTGGCGCGGGAATTTGTTTTGAAAATTCTTGCCCTCACCCCAACCCTCTCCCACGAGTGGGAGAGGGAGAACTTCACACGGAGTTCCCTCTCCCGCTTGCGGGAGAGGGGCAGGGGTGAGGGTGGGGGGTAATTAAGTTACAATCCGATTACTTCAAGGAGCAGAAAACTATGAACTTCAGCAAACAGCAGCAACTTTTCATCGGGCTGGTACTCGCGGCGCTTATGGCGATCACGCGCAGCCATCATTTCGCCACGGTCGCGCATTTGCCCGATATTTCGTGGGCGGTGTTTTTTCTCGCGGGCGCGTGGCTGGTTTCGGGTCGCGCGTTTGTCGGCTTGCTCGCGCTTGCGGGCGCGGTGGATTACGCCGCGATCAACTGGGGCGGCGTCAGCGATTTTTGCGTGAGCGCGGCTTATCCCTTTTTGATTCCCGCTTACGGTTCGCTGTGGCTGGCCGGTCGCTGGTTTGCCAAACGCTACAGTTTCAGTTGGCGCGCGCTGCCGCTTTTGGGCGCGAGTTTGCTGGTCGGCGCGGTGTTCGCCGAACTCTTCAGCAGCGGCAGTTTTTATTTCCTCTCGGGGCGCATCGCCGAGCCGACATTGGCCGGATTCGGCGCGAGCTTTGTGCGCTATTTCCCGTATAGTCTCGTTTCCCTCGCGTTCTGGATGGGCGTTGCCGCGCTTGTCCACACCGCGTTCGCCTACGCGCGCGGCGCGGTTCGCAATCACGCCTGATGTCCGCCGACGGCGATAAAAACGCGCGTCATGCCGAGCGCATGGCGCGCAAAAAAGCCGTGGTGGATGCCGCGATCAGCGCGGCGCAAACCGAGCGCGGCCTGCTGCTGGTGAACACCGGCAACGGCAAAGGCAAATCCAGCGCGGCGTTCGGCGTGCTCGCGCGCGCGCTGGGGCATGGCATGAAAGCCGCCGTGATCCAGTTCATCAAAAGCCGTTCCGACACCGGCGAGGAAGAATTTTTCCGCAACCACGCCAACGTGCGCTGGCATGTGATGGGCGACGGCTTCACCTGGGAAACGCAGGACGCGGAACATGACGCGGCCACCGCGCGCAAGGCGTGGAAACTCGCCCGCGATTATCTGCGCGACGATACCATCCACCTCGTCATCCTCGACGAATTTACCTACGCGCTGAATTACCGCTGGGTAAATGTGGAGGAAGTCACAGCCGCGCTCGCCGCCCGCCCCGCGATGCAGCACGTCATCATCACAGGCCGCGCCGCGTCTGACGCGTTGATCGCACTGGCCGACACGGTGAGCGAAATGAATCTGGTCAAACACGCTTTCCATGCGGGCGTGCAGGCGATGCCGGGAATCGAATGGTAATTTTTTGGAGAATTGACATGCGTTTGATGACCATGCTCGCTGCTTGCATTCTCGGCCTAATCTTGTGCGCGCCCGCAGCGGCGGAAACAATAACCCATCCCCAATCCGGCTTGCCGGTGGCGAATCTGCTGATTACCAAACCGGGCGCGAACACGGGCAGCGGCTTCCGTGTCGAAGTCGCCGCCACGCCCGCCCAGCAGGAGCGCGGTCTCATGTTCCGCACGCGCATGGGGGCGAATGAAGGCATGATTTTTCCGATGGAACCGCCGCGCCCCGCCGCGTTCTGGATGAAAGACACGCTGATCCCGCTCGACATTATTTTCATCGGCACCGATGGCCGCATCCTCAACATCGTCGCCGACGCCAAGCCGCGCGATGAAACCCCGCTGTATTCGGCGGGCGATGTCAGCGCGGTGCTGGAAATCAACGGCGGCGGCGCAGCGCGACGCGGCATCAAAGTGGGCGACGAAGTGCGCTGGGACGCGCCGTAACCGTGCCATGAAAACCCTCGTCCTCGGCGGCGCGCGCTCCGGCAAAAGCGCCTATGCGGAAAAGCTGGCGACGCTTTCCGCGCTGCCCGTCACCTACATCGCCACCGCGCAAATCTGGGACGACGAAATGCGCGCCCGCATCCGCCATCACCAGCAACGCCGCCCAGCGCACTGGCGACTGCTCGAAGAACCTTTCCATCTCGCCGACGCCCTGCGCTCCGCCGCCGCCGACGGCCATTGCGTCATCGTTGATTGCCTCACGCTCTGGCTCGCGCAATGGCTCTGCCCGGATTGCCAACCGCCCGCCGACGGCGACTGGAACCGCGAACGCGATGCCCTCATCAAACGCATCCCCACCCTGCCCGGCGAAATCATCTTCGTCAGCAACGAAGTCGGCCTCGGCATCGTCCCCCTGGGCGAAATCAACCGCCGCTTCCAAGACGAACAAGGACGACTCAACCAAACACTCGCCGCCCTGTGCGACCGCGTTGTTTTCATGGCGGCGGGATTGCCGATGGTGCTAAAAGAATCCGCTTGCGGTTGATGTAAATTAAGTGCAAAATTAGTGCGTATATATTGCATGAAGATGAAGCCATGTACACATACCCCGCATTGGAACCACCCGTCGCCGAGCAACTCCGTGAACCCGGCACGCCTTATCTGTCCCCGGCCTTGGTCGGTGAGCTTTTCGGATTTCAGGTTCAGGAACTGGCCGAGCGCGCGCATGTGCATCGCAACACCCTGACCGCGCGGATACAAGCGCCGCAATTGCAAAAATATCTGCAAGACATGGTGCGGGTGCTGACCGTGGCGATGGAAATGACCGGCGACGAAAAACGCGCGGCTTTTCTGTTACGCAATGAACCGCTACGCGCATTCAACTACAAAACGGCGGACACGCTGGTCAAGGAAGGACGTACCGATGCCGTGGTCGCCTATCTGGAATCACTCGCGGGCGGCGCAGCCGGATGAAATCCATCCCGGCTGTCGCGTTCGGGGAAGATCAGGATCAGGTTTGTTATCGGGTGTTCGTCCCCCGCTACGCCGGTATGCCGCAATCCGGCATGGGCGCGGCGCGGCAAGGCGGTCGCTTTAATCGCCCCGGTCAGGAGGCGCTTTATCTGTCGCTGGAAACGGAAACTGCGCTGGCCGAATATCAGCAGGACAACCCCTGGATCAAGCCGGGCACGATCTGCGCGTTTTTCATTCGCGGATTGCACGTGGCCGATCTCCGCGCCGGCTTCAATCCGGAACAGTGACCGCCGCTGTGGGTCAATTTTGCGATTGACTGGCGTGCCGAGTGGTTCGGCAAATCCATCGCGCCGCCTACCTGGAAAATGGCTGACGAAGCCCGCAATGCCGGATTGGATGGAATTTTATTTCCCTCGCAAGCCAAGCCGGGCGGCATGAATCTGGTCGTTTTTGACAGCTCGACTCGTCCCGCAACGCAATTGCGCGTGTACGACCCGGACGGCGCATTGCGGAAAATTTTCTAATCTGTCCTTGGTCGCACGCCATATGTCCGCATGGCGGCGCGGATTTGATCGGCTTCGGTGGTTTCGGGGTAGAGGCGATAGCTGGGCGCGATGATGGGTTCGGCGGATTGCACTTCGATTTTGAATAGCGATGCGAACGGGAAACGCGTTCCGGCCATTTCGCGCAGTTTTTGTGACAGCGGTTGAAACCGGGCATCGTCGGCGCGTATGACTTCCGCCCGGCCTTTGAGTTTGCAGCCTTTTTGCGCGAAAACATCCACGAAGCTCACGCACACTTTTGGCCGCGCAAGAATGTTTGCCTGGCTGTTGGGCGAGGCGATGTTGGCGATGAGCAAGGTGCGTGCGTCGTGGGCGATGAAAATTTCCTTGGGGGTGACGTTGGGGTGGCCGTCGTCGTCAACCGTGGCGAGCCAGCACAGCACGGAACGTTGGATAAAGCGCAGAACTTCGTCATCTATCATGAGCAATTCCTCAACGATTCACAAACGCGACATTGATATGCGTCCCTTCCACAACGAGCTTGGTCACGCCGCCGAAATCGAGGTGGAAGCCGGGGACGTGTTGCAGCGGAAGGTTGAGCGCGTGGGCGAGCAGGGCGCGGATGACGCCAGCGTGGGTGACGGCGACGACGGTTTCATCGGAATGTCGCGCGGCGGCATCCGCGAAAAATCCGCTGGCGCGGGTATAAAGATCGCGGAAGGACTCGCCGCCGGGCGGTGGTTGTTCGACGAAGCGTGTTGCCCAGTCGTCGAAAATTTCGCGCGGAATCGCGTCCCAGCGTTGCAATTCCCACGCGCCGAAGTGCATTTCCTTGAGTCTGTCGTCCTGCCGCGCTTCGCCCCACGGCAGCGCGGCGGCGAGACGACGGCAGCGCAACAAGGGGCTGGTGTAAAACGCGGCGGGTTTGACGGCGGCGAGTTTGCCGCGCGCAATTTCGATTTCCGCCGCGGCGGTGTCATGCACATCCAGATCGGCGTGACCATAGCAAACGCCGGGCGCGATGGCCGGGGTGGGATGGCGGACGAGGTAAAGTTCCATCACATGCTCATCGCCAAAATGCCGAGATAAAAAGCCAGCTCGCACAATTGTTGCATCGCGCCGAGGCAATCGCCGGTGTAGCCACCGAGACGATGTTTCAGTTTGCGGGCGAACCACAGCCAGATCAGCGCCACGGGAATCAGCGCCCACAGTAGATGCGGCGCGTGCCAAAACGCGGCCAGGGGCGCGAGACCGCCGATCGCCGCGATCAGCAGCCCGCTTTTTGAAAGCCGCGTCGCAAGCGGTTTTGCCTTGCCGTTGGGTCGCGCGTATTCCTGCGTTGCCATCACAAGCAGCGCGCAAAATCGGCTCAGAGCGTGACCGGCGATCAGCGCAAATGGCAGCAACATCGGCGACATATGCGCGAGCGTTTGAAACTTCAGCAGCAGCGCCATGAATAGCGTCAATGCGCCATAACTGCCCAGCCGCGAATCCTGCATGATGACGAGTATTTGTTCCTTGTCCCAGCCGCCGCCGAGACCGTCCGCCGCGTCCGCGAGGCCGTCTTCGTGAAACGCGCCGGTCAGCAAAACAGTCGCCGCCATGCTCAACAGCACGGCGATTTCCTGCGGAAAAAATCGCTGCGCGACCCAGTAAACGCCCGCGCCGACCGCGCCGACCAGAATGCCTATCCACGGAAACCAACGCGACGATCCGTCGAGATCATCCTGCGACGCTCCGGCGAAACGCCCGCACGGAATGCGCGTGAAAAACATCAGCGCCGTGAAAAACAATCGCGGTTCGCGCATTACGCGGCGGCTCCGCTGACCCCGGCGGATTCGAACGAGGCCATTTCGTTGAGAAAATTCACGGCAGCCTGCGCCAGCGGATAAACCAGCGCCGCGCCCGTGCCCTCGCCCAGCCGCATTTCGAGCGACAACAGGGGCGACGCGCCCAGCCATGCCAATTGTTTCGCGTGACCCGGCTCGCCGGATTCGTGCGCGAAGATGCAATAATCCTTGATCGCGGGATAAAGACACGCGGCCACCAGCAGCGCGGAAGTCGTGATGAAACCGTCAATCAGCAACACCGCGCGACGCTCCGCCGCCGCGAGCATCGCGCCCGCCATCATCGCGATTTCAAAGCCGCCGAACGTGGCGAGCACATCCAGCGGCGCGTGAACATCGGGATGACGCGCGATTGCCGCGGCGAGCAACGCGCGTTTTTTTTCCAGCCCCGCATCGCTCAACCCCGCGCCGCGACCGACGCATTGCTCCAGCGGCACACCGCACAATTTGCTGGTCAGAATCGCCGCCGACGAAGTGTTGCCTATGCCCATTTCGCCGAACCCCAACACATTGCTACCGCGCGCGATTTCGCGGCGGGCGATGTCCGCGCCTTTCGCAATCGCGGCTTCGCATTGCTCGCGCGTCATCGCCGACTCTTCCAGAAAATTGCGCGTGCCGTGGGCGATTTTGGCCGCGATCAAATTTTCCAGCACGCCAAAATCGGCATTCACGCCCGCATCAATCACGCGCACCGCCATCCCGCTCTGCCGCGCGAACACATTAATCCCCGCGCCGCCCGCAAGAAAATTCAACACCATCTGCCGCGTCACCTCCTGTGGAAACGGACTCACCCCCGCCGTCGTCACGCCATGATCGCCCGCGAACACCAGCATCACCGGCTGCCGCAACGCGGGTTCCAAAGTTTGCTGAATCAAACCCACCTGCAACGCCAGCCGCTCCAACCGCCCCAACGCGCCCGGCGGCTTGGTCTTGCCGTCAATCTTGCGCTGCAATTGAGCCGCCAGCGTGGGGTCGAACAAGGGAGAAATGTTGAACGCAAGAGACATGGGAACCTTGAAAATGGATTGGAAAAATTGGAAGGCTTGTATCTTACCGCGATCTTCGCGCGCGAACACCAAACGCGCCGCGCATAAAAATTTTGCCGCCCGCAACGAGTTTGCTATAATCCCGCCTCGCCCATCGCGGCAACACACACGGCCAGGTAGCTCAGTTGGTAGAGCAGCGGACTGAAAATCCGCGTGTCGGCAGTTCGATTCTGCCCCTGGCCACCAACATCAACGGCCACGCTTGCGTGGCCGTTTTCATTGGAAATCTCACTTGTCAGAGTTGGAAAATCAAACCTAACAGTTACTTCCTCCCATAAGCCCCATCGTGATCGGGATGCAGTGACTGGAACCGCATCCAGCCCCCTTCGCGGCGAACTACGGCGCGGCATGATTGTGATAGTCGGATTGTGTATTTACCGGGAGAATTTTTGATCTCCTCCCACTTCAGGCCGTGGTCTTTGAACACCTCATTCCAAGTCATCGCTCTGAGTTTTCTAAGCGCCTTGAAAACTTTTCTGGCCTCGAAAACATCCAAATCAAACAACTCCGATTGAAAGCCGGAGTGGTTCATATCCAGCAAAACCTTGTCGTTGTTCCCGCTCACTCGTCAATGCCCAATCTGGCTGCAAGTTCATCCAGATCAGTTTCACGGGGAGGATTATTACGCATCCACTCATCCGCACGCGCCAGCTTTTCCTGCATTTCCGGCTCGTACAGCCAACGCTCGCTTGCCGGAATGACAACCGAATGTTTCAACAAAATATCGCCATCGGGCAACGTCTCCATGAGAAAACTCATACCTGCCAAAGACTTGCCAACCGAAATCTGCCCACTTTTTCCAACAACTTTAAGTTCCATCATTCACTCCTTCGTGCCGCATGATCGCATGACGGCATGATATAGCGTTACGCTATTTTTGCAAAGTTGTTGTTGGGCGGGTTTAAAACCCGCCCCTACGCCAACCGCGTCATTGCGAGGCGTAGAGAATAGGTTGGGGTGAGGGTAGGAAACACATGCTCCTCACAACCTTGCCACCGCTTGCGCCTTGAGCCAATCTTTCAAAACAGCGTTCATGCGCGTTTGCCAGCCGTGGCCGGTTGCTCGAAAAGCCTCAATCACATCCGCATCATAACGCACCGTCAACGCCACCTTGGTGGTTTCGGCTTTCGGACGCCCGCGGGCAAGTGCTTTTCGCAGCGCGGCGGAACCCTCTTGCGCCGACACCGATTTCTCACCGATTTTCCATTTCCCCTGCTCGAAAAAATCGTCGGTCAACTCCGGCGCATCATCCGGCTCAACCCACGGTCGGGGCGAATTTTGCGATTTCTCCGCCACCTTGGACATACCGCCAAACGCCTTGGACATCTGGCGCAGCACGATCAAAAGCTCATCCTGCGTGCCATCTTCCAGAATGCTGTTTAAAAGCTCCACTGCATAAGCCGGGTCTTTGCGGAAGATTTCGGCCATAAAATCGTCATGTGATATGCCTTTCATTGTTTCCTGCTCCTTTCTTGCCAATCTTTCCAATATTCACAAGCCCTCGCAATGACGCACCCTCACCCCTGCCCCTCTCCCACAAGTGGGAGAGGGCGAGCGAGAGGGCAAGAACTGCACGCTCTTCTCCCGCTTGTGGAAGAGAGCCGCGGAAGTTCTCCCTCTCCACTCACGAGGGCTGTGGAAGCTCTCCTTCTCTTCTCCAACGTTGCGGAGTGCGCCGAAGTTCTCCCTCTCCCACTCGTGGGAGAGGGTTGGGGTGAGGGTGGGGGTT
>JAITWS010000019.1 GCA_031285185.1 Methylobacillus sp. | reverse complement strand
TCGAACGGTGGGGGGGGTCGGTTGGTGTGGTGTTCGCCGCCGCCCCCGCGTGGGAGTGGGGTGGGGTGTGGGTGGGCGATTCAATGGATAGGGCAGTTTTAAACCCGCCCCCACATCTCAATCCCTCAGCCCGCAATTTTCCAGAACATACCGCGCCGACCACGGTTGCGCGATCAACTCGGGATCGTGCGTCGCCACCAGCACGCAATCGTCCCCGCGTCCCATGTGCGCGATCAGATCGCCCACTTGCCGCCGCGCATCCACATCCAGATTCGCCGTCGGCTCATCCAGCAACAATAACTTGGGCTTCAGCACACGCGCGCGCGCCAGCGCGACGCGCTGTTTTTCGCCGCCCGAAAGTCGTTGCGGCGGAACGTGCGCCACATCGCGCAAACCCGCCCATGCGATTTCCGCATCCACGCGCGCGGCGATTTCCGCGCGGCTCAAACCGCGTCCCTGCAAGCCATACGCGATATTGGCGGCAACGCTGCTGTGAAAAAGATAGGCGTGTTGATGCACATAAACCACGGCGGGTGCGAGGCGGGAAATTTCCCGCGCGGCGATTTTTTCGCCGTCGAACACATAGTCGGCAATTTCAGCGGATTCCAGTCCGGCCAAAATCCGCAGCAAGGTCGTCTTGCCGATTCCGTTCGCGCCGGTGAGCAAAGCGCTCTGGCCGCGTTCCAGTTTCAATTCTGAAATTTCAAACAACAGCCGCTGACCGTAGGCTTTACGCAGGCCGCGAATTTCCAGCAGGCTCATTTCAACCCGCCCTTCCCCTGCAACAACGCCATGCCCGCGTTGGTCACCAGCGCGACCGCCACCAGCACGATGCCCAGCGCGATGCCTTGCG
The DNA here is from genome assembly GCA_031285185.1 of Methylobacillus sp. GTDB lineage: Bacteria > Pseudomonadota > Gammaproteobacteria > Burkholderiales > Methylophilaceae > MM2. The sequence goes on along the minus strand of JAITWS010000019.1, from coordinate 27,334 downwards.
CGAATTCGCCCTTGCTGGTTTCCAATGCGATCGCCGTGGTGATGTTGCGCGTCACGCCCGCGATGTTGCCGCCTATCATCATCGCGCAGCCGACTTCGGAAATGACGCGCGCGAAGCCGGTCACAATCGCGGCCATGACCGCGAAGCGCACTTCCATCATCAATGTCCAGGCCGCGCGCAAACGTCCCGCGCCAAGTGTGCGCGCCGTTTCTGTCACGCGCGAATCCGCGCCCTGCAATGCGGAAAGCGTCATCGCGGCGAGTATGGGAAAAGCGAGCATCGCCTCGCCCACAATCATGCCGCCCTGCGTGAAAAGCAGTTCATGCGCGCCCAAGGGACCGTTGCGCGTAAGTATAAAATAAACGATCAAGCCGATGACCACCGTGGGCAAGGCTTGCAGCGTCTGCACCAGCACCACCAGAACACGGCGACCCGGAAAGGAAAAATTCGCGAGCAAAAACGCGAGCGCGACGGCGGGCGGCGTTGCCAGCACCATCGCGAAAAAACACACGCGCAGCGACACATGGATGATGCCCCACAACGCGGGATCGCCTTCCAGCAACATGTGGAGCGCCTGAAGCGCGGCTTCGGAAAGGCTCATGTCATTTTGCCGACGGGAAGAACAACGGCTCGCCGCCCGGTTTGAAATCGGCGATGGCTTTTTGACCGGCGTCCGAGGTGATCCAGCGTATCAGCTCAGTCGCGCCCGCGTAGTTCGCGTCAGGATATTTTTTCGGATTGACCGCGATGATGCCGTAAGGATTGAACATGCGCGCATCGCCCTGCATCAAAATCGGCAGGGCGATCTTGTCCTTGAAACTGAGATAAGTGCCGCGATCGGTCAAAGTATAGGCGCGCATTTCGTTCGCCATCATCAGCACTTCGCCCATGCCCTGCCCTGCCGCGTTGTACCAAAGCTGCCCGGCGGGGTTGATGCCAAGCGCCCGCCACCAGCTTTTTTCCATGAGATCGGTTCCCGATTCATCGCCGCGCGAAACAAATTTCTGCCGCGCGTCGGCGATTTTTTTCATGGCGGCCAGCACGTCTTTTTCATCGCGGATTTTCGCCGGATCGTTGGCCGGGCCGATCAGTACAAAATCGTTGTACATCACGTCGCGCCGATCTATGCCGTGCCCGGCGGCGACAAACGCATCCTCCGCCGCGCGCGCGTGCACCAGCACCACATCCACATTGCCGTCCTCGCCCAGCTTGAGCGCCTTGCCGGTTCCGACCGCGATCACGTGCACTTTGCAAGCACAGACGGCCTCGAATTTGGGCAGAATCGCATCAAGCAAGCCGGAAGCCGCGGTGCTGGTCGTGGTGGCGAGACGAATGACTTTTTCAGCAGCCTGCGCGGGGAACGCGAGCGCAAGCGCGAACAAACCTGCCAGCAAAAATCGGGAAAAGTGCGTCATGCCCACCCCATCAAAAATCATACTGCGCGCGCAGCACGATGGCTTTTTCCACGTCATCCGATTTTCCGCTCACAAGAATGGGATCGTCGAACCGGGTACGCACATAATTCAGCACGATGCGCGCATTCGGGTTCAGCAACCATTTCGCGCCCAGCGTCCAGGCATTGGCTTCGCTGGAGTAGGTGTTGGTCGCAGTCGCGGTAAGCATGGATTTGAAATCCGAGGCATCAAATTTGCTGTAGCGCGCGCCCACTTCAAACGCGCCCCAACCGTCTTTGCCGTCGAAATTCTGTTTGGGTTTCATGCGGCCATAAACGCCGCTCTTGTAGCTGTCCGCCCAGGATTCGCCGGTCAGCATCCAGTTCAAATCCACATACCAGGCTTTGATGTCGTGATCGAATTTTTTGTTGGCCGAGGTCGTGCCTTGAAAATTGGCGCGGATATATTCGGAACTCAACTTGACCGGGCCATAAGAAAACGAGCCTTCCAAACCCAGACGATCGCGGTCGCTGTTTTGCGCGGCGATCAGATTGCCGACCGAAAAGAACGTCACGCCGCCGCCTTCAGTAGCTTGCGTCAACGTGCTGCCGGTTGCCGTGGAAAAGCTGATGCTGCCCGTGCTCGCCGACGCGCCGATGTGAATGACCGCATTCCTGATGTCGGCGACCTTGGCCAGATTCGCATTCACGCGCCCGCCGAAATCCTTGGTATCGTTCACGTCGTCGTTGTTCTGGCCGGAACCGTTGACGTAATAAACGTTGTAATTGAGCCATGGCATCGGATCGCCGAACAGCATCACGCCCCGATCGTAGGTCGAGGTGAACATCGCGCCGTTGTTCGTCGCGAGCGACAACTCCGCGAAATCGGTGAAGTTGGTGCTGTAGGTGCGCTCCAATCCGAAAAACGGTTTGAACTGGCCGACGCGGATTTTCGCGCCGCTCCAGCGCGTGTAGTCGAGATAGCCGTAAGTCAGCGCCGCGCTTCCCTTGGCGCCGGTGTTGTCGTTCGCGTATTCACCTTCGACGCGCACGGAAAAATCCTGCAAGAAACCAAATGTCGCGCCGAGGCGCGCGCGGCGTATCGTGAAGCTGTCGGCTTTCCATGCGTTCGGATCCCAGTCGCGGTAATCGGCCTGCACACGCCCGTTGATCTGCAATTTCCAGTCGCCGCTGTCGTCCGAAAAAACCAGACCATCCTTGAATGAAGCCTTGACCGGACTGCCCTCGTTTTTACCCGCGCCATTGGCGACGTTGTTTTCTTTTGTTTGCGCCATTTGCTCCCGCATGGCGCTCAACTCCTCGGCCATGAGCTGCATTTTCTTGTCCTGCTCGGCGCGTTGCTGCTGCATTTCGCGCATCATGGTTTCCAGTTGTTGAATGCGATCGGCCGATTCGCCAGCCAACGCGGGCATCGTCGGCAAGGCCAGCGCAAGCGCAACCACAAGCGGGCGGTAAGCGGGTTGGGACATGATGATCTCCTTCAAAATCATGAATAAATACTGCCGTGACGCGAACTGTGGCGCATCCGGCAACTCGTGGAAGCTCCGGCTTCCTTATCGAAAATCGGGATATACGATTATATATAGCGCATCCCACCCCAACAAGCGCCTCGAAACGTTTCAAAAATTACGGTGAAATTTTGAGGGAAAGAAACACTGCGCCTGCGCGAAACAGGTCGGGAAGGGAGGGCGCGCGCGATTCTGTCCGCGCGCGCCCGACGAAACACCTTGCAGAACTGCGGAGCGCCTCCTCGCCGATCGAAAATCCGAAGCGGCGAAAATCAGAAGGTCGGCTCCGCAGTCCGATCTCGGTCTCGTTAATTCACCGGCTTGCCGATGCCCGGCTGGAACGGCCAGGTTGCCGCCGGACGCACGGGTGCGGCGGGCGGAGTCGCCGGCTTCGGCGCTACCACCGGCTTTGCTGCGACTGCCGGTTTTGCAGCGACTTTCTTGGCCGCAGGTTTCTTCGCAGCGGGCTTCTTCGCTACCGCCTTTTTGGCGGCCGGTTTTTTCGCGGCGACCTTCTTGGCTGCGGGCTTCTTCGCCGCAACTTTTCTGGCTGCCGGTTTCTTGGCGGCGACCTTCTTGGCTGCGGGTTTCTTCGCTACAGTCTTTTTGGCTACGGGTTTTTTCGCGACGGCCTTTTTGGCTGCGGGCTTCTTCGCCGCAACTTTCTTGGCTGCCGGTTTCTTCACCGCAACTTTTTTGACTGCCGGCTTCTTCGCGACAACCTTCTTGGCCGCAGGCTTCTTCGCTGCCGCCTTCTTGGCCGGAGCTGCCTTCTTGGTTGCCGACTTGGTTTTCTTCGCTGCTACCATTTCACTCTCCTTACTATAAAGTTGAAAATCAAACTACATCTACTACACCCCCGCCACGCCGCGACAACGGCATGAGCGAAGCCCGACTGCCGACGACTCTCAAGTCATCAGCATGTTGCGCGCAAAAAAATGCCGCCTGGAAAAACTCCGGCGGCATTTCTCTTGCAATATTTTTTCGTTGGGGACACTAAGCACACGCGTGCTGCTCACGCGCTTTTCTCGAAAACTGTTTCGCGCCTCTCGCCTCAACGTCATAACCCGTCACCATCCGTCCGACATTTCGTCACGCGCACTGCAAAACCGACGACACCGCCCATGTGCTCCGGGGCGGATGCTGCAACGTTTTCAGCGGTAAACGACATATCAACTCCTTCTTGTTTCACTAAACGGCAACCCACAAACCCTGTGCCGCGAAAATCCGTCAACTACTATATCTAGTGCTTGACAAATTAAATTGATGCTAATTCTAGGGTAGTTTGAAAATTTAATGCAAGCGATATTTCGAATAAATTTCACAAGTTGATGCAAGCGTGGCGAAAGTGCAACACGATGATGGAAAGATCACGCTGAAAATTCGCAAACGCAACGCGATGAAATTTCGTTTTTGAATTTCGTGGAGATGATCCGGTTGGTTCGCCGGATTGCTTCACCACACTCGCCATGACAGAGCAACGAGGTGCGGGTTCAAATTCTCTCGCACAAAATGAAAGTGAGGTTTAATCAAACAAGCAACGCGATCAGCGCCTGTACTTCGTCTTCGACGGCGGTGGAAGCGGTTTGCTGGATGGCGCGGTAGCGGGTGAGGATGTCGTGGCCGAAGTCGGTGACTTTTGCGCCGCCGCCGTGGTTTCCGCCGGTGGCGGTTTCGACCAGCGGTTGCTGGAAGCAGCGGTTCATGGTGTCCACGAGATCCCAGGCGCGTTTGTATGACATGCCCATCGCGCGCGCCGCGCCGGAAATCGAACCGGCCTGTTCAATCGCGTCGAGCAGGTCGGCTTTGCCGGGTCCCATCGCGGATTCTTCGCCGCGCGGGATGTGGATTTTGAGAAGTCTGGAACTCATAATTGCATTCTACATATTTTATGTTCCGCATTTTCCCAGTATTATAGTCAGGTATTAAATTCTGCGGGCGGCGCGCGTTGTCCGACAGATTGGAAACTCCTAAAATGCGGTCATCACCTTCCACTTTCATCGCAGGCAACATGGCGCTTCACGATTCCGCTTCGACCATCCTCACCGACCAGTTTGGTCGGCGCGTGGATTATATCCGGCTGTCCATCACCGACCGTTGCGATTTTCGTTGTGTGTATTGCATGGGCGAGGATATGACTTTTCTTCCGCGCGAGGAAGTGCTTACGCTGGAGGAGTGCGAGCGTCTCGTGCGCGTGTTCGTGGGGCTGGGCGTTCGCAAGGTGCGCGTCACCGGCGGCGAGCCGCTGGTGCGTAAAAATGCGTTGTGGTTGTTTCAACAGATCGGCCAACTGGATGGCTTGCGCGAATTGGTGCTGACCACCAACGGCTCGCAACTCGATACACAAGCGCGGCAACTGCGTGAGGCGGGCGTGAGCTGCATCAATATCAGTCTGGATAGTCTGGATGCCGAACGTTTTCGCAAGCTCACTCGCGTCGGCGATCTTGCCAAAGTGTTGCGCGGAATAGACGCGGCGCGGGCGGCGGGGTTTGCGCGCATCCGCATCAACAGCGTTTTGATGCGCGATTTCAACGACGACGAAGCAATCGCGCTCACGCAGTTTGCCGTTGATAAAGGGCTGGATATTGCTTTCATTGAGGAAATGCCGCTGGGCGAAGTGACGCATGACCGCGCTTCCAGCTTCGTCTCCAACGACGAAACGCTGGCGGCGCTGCGCGCGCATTTTCATCTGGTCGGCAGCCCTGAAACGAGCGGCGGCCCTGCGCGGTATTGGCGCGTGCCGGGCGCGGAAACGCGCGTCGGATTCATCTCACCGCACAGCCACAATTTCTGCGAATCGTGCAATCGCGTGCGTATCAGTTGCAAGGGCGAGCTGTTTCTTTGTCTGGGGCAGAATGATGTCGTGAATCTCATGCCGTTTTTGCGCGATCATCCCGCCGACGATGCGCCGCTGCGCGCGGCCATCATCAACGCAATGACCATCAAACCCAAGGGGCACGATTTCGATTTGCGCCGCGCCCAGCCCGCGGTGATGCGTTTCATGTCCGTCACGGGCGGCTGATCTTGAAACGATTGGTTCCCGACATCACCCGCGCCAGCCGTCCGCTTACATTCACGGTCGCGGCGATCAACGAAAACGGCGAGCGTCTGGAAACGGAAATCGCGGGCGAAGCGCCGCTCACGCTTTATCTCGACAAGCGCGAAATCGTCACGCTGATGACGCTGGGCGCTGCGCCCGAGGCGCTTGCCATCGGTTATCTGCGTAATCAGCGGCTGCTTTCTTCCGTTGAAAACATCGCCAGCGTGCAGGTGGATTGGGAGGTCGGAGCGGTCGCCGTCACCACGCGCGAGGGCGTGAAAATTCCGGCGAAGCGCCTCAAAAAACGCACCGTAACCACGGGCTGCGGGCAGGGTACAATGCTCGGCGATCTCATGGACGAGATCGAAAAAATCCGGCTGCCGCAGGATGTCACGCTAACCGAGGAAACCTTGCAGCGGCTGCTGGAAAACGTGCGCCACTACGACAGCCTCTACAAAAAAGCCGGTGCCTTGCACGGCTGCGCGCTCGCACGGGGCGACGCGATTCTTTATTACGTCGAGGACGTGGGTCGTCACAACGCGGTGGATGCGATCGCGGGGCAGATGTGGCTGGATGGCGTGGAAGGCAGCGACAAAATTTTTTATACCACCGGGCGGCTCACCAGCGAAATGGTCATTAAGGCGGCGCAGATGGGCATTCCTTTTTTGGTCTCGCGTTCCGGCCTCACGCGCATGGGTTGGGAAATCGCCAACCGTGTCGGCATCACCATGCTGGGGCGCGCGCAGGGGCGGCATTTTTTGCTGTTCACCGGCGCGGAGCGGTTTCGTTTTGCGGAGAAGATCGCGTGAAGATCACCGGCATTGTGCTCGCGGGCGGGTTGGGGCGGCGCATGGGCGGCGCGGACAAGGGGCTGATTCCGTTTCAGGGCAAGCCGCTGGTCGCGCATGTGCTGGAACGTTTGCGACCGCAAGCAGATGAAATTTTGCTCAACGCGAACCGCGAACTCAATGCTTACGCAGCCTTTGGCTATCGCGTCATCCCGGATGCCATAGGCGGTTTCGCGGGGCCGCTCGCGGGTTTGCACGCGGGCATGATGGCGGCGACGCATGAGCTGGTCGTCACCGCGCCGTGCGATTCGCCGTTTCTGCCGCGCGATCTCGTCGCGCGTTTGTCGGCGGCATTGCACACGCAAAACACCGATCTCGCCGTGGCCAAAACCGGCGATCAGCCGCATCCGGTTTTTTGTCTGTGCCGCCGTGCGCTGCTGCCCGACCTGACGCGATTTTTGCAAAATGGCGGGCGCAAGATTGATGCGTGGTATGCCGCGCTCGATACCGTGGAAGTCGCGTTCGACGATGAAACAGAAGCTTTCGCCAACATCAACACGCTTGAGGAGTTGTCGTGTCTGAAATAATCTGCGCCAAACCGCTGCTCGGTTTTTGCGCCTCGGGCAGCGGCGTCGGCAAAACCACGCTGCTCGCCCGACTGATTCCCGTGCTGGTCGCGCGCGGGTTGCGGCTCTCGGTCGTCAAGCACGCGCATCACACGTTCGACATTGACCATCCGGGCAAGGACAGTTTTCGCATACGCGAAGCGGGTGCGATCCAGACCATGCTCGGCTCGCGCCGCCGCTGGGCGCTGATGACGGAATCGTCGCGCGTGGATGACCGCGACGACGATCTGCGACTCGCGGAATTGCTGCCGCACATGGATGTTGCGCTGGCCGATCTGATTCTGGTCGAAGGTTTCAAGCAGGAGCCGATTCCCAAAATCGAAATTTATCGCCCCTCGCTCAACAAGCCGCTGTGGGCGGCGCGCGATCCGCATGTGATCGCCGTCGCCACCGACGCGCCCGCGCCGACCGCGCTGCCGCAACTTGACCTCAACGATACGCTTGCCATCGCCGATTTTGTGCTGCGCTGGTTCGCGCGACAGGAGAAAAAAACATGACCCAGGATTTGCTCCGCGCCATCAGTTGCGCCGACGATTACGACCCCGATTCGATGTCGGTGGAAAAAGCGCGACGCTTCATCCGCGATTTTCTCGAACCCGTGCGAACGCGTGAAAGCCTCGCCATTCGCGCCGCGCTTGGCCGCGTGTTGGCGGAAGACGTGCGCTCGCCGTGCAATGTGCCCAACCACGATAATTCCGCGATGGACGGCTACGCGCTGAATGCGGACGATCTCGCCGCAAGCGGCGCGACCACCTTGCACATCGTCGGAACCGCCTTCGCGGGCAAGGCATTCGCAGACGCGGTGGGCGCGGGCGAATGCGTCCGCATCATGACCGGCGCGGTCATGCCGCAAGGTTGCGACACCGTGGTGATACAGGAACACGCGCAATTCAAGGACGGAAATATCACCTTTGGCGAGGGCGTGAGACGCGGCCAAAATCTGCGTTATGCGGGCGAAGACCTCAAACGCGGCCAGACGGTTTTTGCCGCCGGACATCTCGTGCGCCCGGCGGATTTGGGACTCATCGCCTCGCTCGGCATCGCCGAAATCAAGGTATGGCGAAAATTGCGCGTCGCCTTCTTTTCGACCGGCGACGAACTCGCCAGCATCGGTGAGCCGCTCGCGGAAGGGCAGGTCTATGACAGCAACCGCTACACACTCTACGGCATGTTGACGCGCCTTGGCGTTGAAATCGTGGACATGGGCGTGGTGCGCGACGATCCCGCGCTGCTGGAACAGGCGCTCAAGGATGCGGCTGCCTGCGCCGATGTCATCCTCACCAGCGGCGGCGTGTCGGTTGGCGAGGCGGACTACATGAAACAACTGCTCAACCAGCTCGGCCAGGTCGTGTTCTGGAAGATCGCGATGAAACCGGGACGACCGCTCGCCTACGGCAAAATCGGCAACGCGCATTATTTCGGCCTGCCCGGCAATCCGGTTTCGGTCATGGTCACGTTTTACCAATTCGTGCGTGACGCGCTGCTCGTCCTCATGGGTCAGCCCGACCCCGCGCCGGTGCAGCAATTTCAAGCCATGTGCGGCGGCAACATCAAGAAAGCCCCCGGTCGCACGGAATTTCAGCGCGGAATTTTATCCGCCAACAGCGACGGAAAACTGAAAGTCGAACCCATAGGCAATCAAGGTTCGGGCGTGCTGCGCTCCATGTCCGAAGCCAACTGCTTCATCGTCCTCCCCGAACCCTGCGGCAATGTCGCCGCAGGAGAAATGGTCAATGTGCAGTTGTTGAGCGGGTTTGTTTAGGGCGGGTTGAAACCCGCCCCTACGCCCCGACACCCGCGCTATACTGCGCATCTCCATCCCACCTTCGGAGTGCGTCATGAAAAAAATCCGCCACCTTTTGCTCGCTTTTCTTTTGTCCGGCGGCGCGATGCTGTTTGCCGCGCCGACGCAAGCAGCCGATGACGTGGAAATCGTCAGCAGCAGTTTTGGTTTGTTTTATGATCTTGATTCGGACAATCCCGCCTTTGTCCCGACCAATCTGGTTCCGCTCACGCCCAAGCAATCCTATGGCTGGATCATTCAAGTGAGCACCGACAAACCGCAAATCAAATGGCGCGAGGAATTTACCCTGCCCGCGAAACCCGAAACCTGGGGCATTGATGACTCCACAAGCAGAACCTCCGCAGACGGCCTCACAACCACCACTGAACGCACTGTCGCCGCGGAAGACGGCATCCTCTACAACGTCTGGGATGTCGCGCCGGGCGACCCCAAGGGACATTATGTGATGCGCGTTTTCGTGGATGACAAACTGGCGGCGACGTTTGAGTTTGACGTGCAATAAAACGTTTGCCGCGTTCATTTCTCCGGCAGCGTTCCGCTTACGATGCGGATGTCGCGTTGCGGGTAGGGGATGTCTATGCCGTGTTCGCGGAAGTGTTTCCAGATTTCGAGGTAGAGGGCGGATTTGAGGCCGCCGGAGCCGTTTTCGGGGTCGGGGATCCAGAGCGCGAGTTGCAGGTCTATACCGCTTTCGCCGAAGCCTGTCAGTTGCGCGTCCGGCGCGGGGTCTTTCAGCACGCGCGGGTGGTTTTTCGCGGCGTCGCGCATGATGCCGAGCGCGTGTTCGAGGTCGGTTTCGTAGCCGACTTGTATCGGCAGGGCGACGCGACCAAGTCGGTCGGAGAAGGTGTGGTTGACGACGGCGGTTCCGATGAGGATTTCGTTGGGAATGACGACTTCGGTTCCGTCCAGTTTTTTCAGCACGAGGTAGCGCGAGCGGATCTGGCTGACGACGCCGTGATGGTCGGCGATGGTCATGAGGTCGCCGATGTGGACGGATTCGTCGAGCAGGATGATGAAGCCGCTTACATAGTTGCTGGCAATTTTTTGCAGGCCGAAGCCCAAGCCCACGCCCAGCGCGCCGCCGAAGACGGAGAGCAGCGTGATGTCGAAACCGATGGCGGAGAGGGCGACCATCACGCCGACCACGGTGAGCACGACGCGCAGCAGTTTGCCGAGTACCACGCGCATGTTCATGTCTATGCGGTCGGCGCGCATGAGGCGGTTTTCCAGTAGGCGGCTGACCCATAGCGCGGCGACGACCGCGAACACGACGGTGATGATCGCTTGCAGCACGAGCAGCACGCTGACGCGCGTTTGTCCCATCATGAAGCTGATCGCATCCAGCCCTTCCAGCACTTGTGGTAAAAAGCCGACCAGATGCAGCGCGACGAGTACCCAGACCACGCCAGCAATGATGTTTTCGACAGTGGTGAGCCAGGCGCTGGGCGCGAAGATGTAGCGCAGCGCGTGAACGATCAGACGGCTCAGCGAGAACGCGATCAGCAATGCGCTGGCGAGACTGAGCAGGCCGACATGTTGCCATTGCCGCAAAATCAACATGCCGAAATAGACGAAGGCGAACGCGCTTAACGGAAACAGCACTTGCTTGATGGCGCGTTGCCATTTTTCCGATATGCGGTGCATGAGGTCTTTACGCAATATCAGTTTGTTGACGGCTCCGGCCAGCAACAAACTGAGCGCGATGACGGCCAGTTGCCACAGGCTGGCGGGGGTGCGGAGGTCGGCAATGATTTCTGTCCAGGCTTGCATGGTTGTTTTCCCTATAACAGAAACACGGTCGCGAGACCGAGGAAGATGAAAAATCCGCCGCTGTCGGTCATGGCGGTAATCATCACGCTGGAACCCACGGCGGGGTCGCGGTTCAGTCGGGTCATCACCAGCGGGATCATCACGCCCATGAAGGCCGCGAGCAACAGGTTGAGCGTCATCGCCGCCATCATCACGAGGCCGAGCGCGAAGTTGTGATACAGGGCGAATGCCACCAGCCCGATTGCGCCGCCCCATACCAGACCGTTGAGCAGCGCCACCGTCAACTCCTTGGTGAGCAGCGCGCGCATGTTGTGCGTGCTGACCTGTCCGAGCGCGAGGCCGCGCACGATCATGGTGATGGTTTGATTGCCGGAGTTGCCGCCTATGCCCGCGACGATGGGCATGAGCGCGGCGAGCGCGACGATTTTTTCGATCGAACCTTCAAACACGCCGATAACGCGCGAGGCGACGAAGGCGGTGCAAAGATTAATCAACAACCATGCCCAGCGGTTTTGCAGCGATTTCCAGACCGAGGCGAAGATGTCTTCGTCTTCGCGCAGACCGGCGAGCGACAGCGCTTCGCTTTCCGATTCTTCCTGCATGAAATCCATCACGGCATCCACGGTGAGCCGCCCGACCAGATTGTTGTCGGCATCCACCACCGGCGCGGTGACCAGATCGTAGCGGCTGAACGCTTGCGCCGCATCACTCGCTTCTTCTTCGGGATGAAACACCACTGCGTCGTCGGCCATGATTTCTTCGACGCTCACTTCGGCATCGTGCACCACCAGCCGCTTGAGCGGCAACACGCCGCGCAGACGGTTTTCCCTGTCCACGACAAACAGTTTGTCGGTAAGATCGGGCAGCCGCCCGAGACGGCGCAGATAGCGCAACACGACTTCGAGCGTGATGTCTTCGCGTATCGTCACGATGTCGAAATCCATGAGCGCGCCAACCGAGTGTTCGGGATGCGCCATCGCCGATTCGAGGCGTTGGCGATTTTGCAAATCCAGCGAGATCATCAGCTCTTGCAACACATCGTGCGGCAAGTCGGGCGCGAGGTCGGCGATTTCGTCGGTGTCGAGTTGCTCGGCGGCGGCCAGCAACTCGTTGCTGTCCATCTCCGCGATCAGGGTCTGGCGAACGGCATCGGAAACTTCAAGCAGAATTTCCCCGTCGCGCGCGGCCTTGACCAGATCCCACACCAGCAGGCGCTGCTCGATGGGCAGCGCTTCCAGAATATAGGCCACGTCGGCGGGATGCAGTTCGTCCAGCTTTTGTTGCAGCTCGGCCAGATTTTGCTTGCGCGCCAGCATGTCGCTCAGCGAATCCCGCGTATCCGGCTCGCGCGCAAGCTCATCCGCGAGGCCTTCTTTGCCCAGCAGATGTATCACCTGTTGCAGACTTTCCTGCACGCTTTCCTTGGATTGTTCGTTTTCAGCCATAAGTTGTTCGTAGCTTGTCGCCCCCTGCCATACCGCCATTTTAAGAAAATTCCGCGCGGAACGGGATACGCGGGTAAAATTTTCTTTATTTTTTTACAACCCGCCATGCCGCCCGCCTTCACGTTGTTCAGCACCGAACACTGCCATTTGTGCGAGCAAGCCGAAGTCTTGCTCAAAAATCTCGCCCTGCCCTGCGAAGTCGTCGAGATCGCCGACGACGATGCGCTCCTCGCGCGATACGAACTCCGCATCCCGGTTTTGCGCCGCGACGACACGCAACAGGAACTGGACTGGCCGTTTACCCGTGCGACTGTACTTGCTTTCGCCGCTTAGCGATAGAACCACATGCGGATTACAATTTTACGAATCGGGAGAAAAATAAGCGTGCAGGATGGGTAGGGGCGACATTCTGCCGCCCCATGCGACTTCGCATGATGATGTTGGAAAAGAAATAGCAAAATCCAACAACAAAAAAGCCGGTCAACTGACCGGCTTTTTTCGTGCTTGCGAAACGCTTATTCCGCTGCCACGGCTTCGGCGGTTTCGGGACGATCCACGAGTTCGACCAGCGCCATGGGCGCGTTGTCGCCGTCGCGGAAGCCGCATTTCAGAATACGCAGATAGCCGCCGTTGCGGGTTTGGTAGCGGGGTCCCAGTTCGTCGAACAGTTTGACGACGATGTCGCGGTCGCGCAGGCGGTCGAACGCGAGGCGACGGTTGGCCACGGTCGCTTTTTTGCTCAGGGTGATGAGCGGTTCGGCGACTTTACGCAGTTCCTTGGCCTTGGGCAGCGTGGTTTTGATGACTTCGTGACGCAGCAGCGAGTTGGTCATGTTACGCAACATGGCGGCGCGGTGGCTGCTGGTGCGGTTCAGTTTACGATTGCTTACGCGATGACGCATGGTGTTACCCTCATACTCTTTCGAGGCCGACCGGCGGCCAGTTTTCCAGTTTCATGCCCAACGTCAAGCCCTTGGAAGCGAGGACATCCTTGATTTCGTTGAGCGACTTGCGACCCAGATTGGGCGCTTTCAGCAGTTCGGTTTCGGTGCGCTGGATGAGATCACCGATGTAGTAGATGTTTTCCGCCTTGAGGCAGTTGGCCGAGCGGACGGTGAGTTCGAGATCGTCCACCGGGCGCAGCAGCGTGGGGTCAACCTGCGGCGCGTGCTTGATTTCGATTTCCGCCGGGGAACCTTCGAGGTCGGCAAAGACGGACAGTTGGCCAATGAGGATGCGCGCGGCATCGCGGATGGCTTGTTCCGGATCTATCACGCCGTTGGTTTCAACATCCATGACCAGCTTGTCAAGATCGGTGCGCTGCTCGACGCGGGCGCTTTCGACGTGGTAGCTGACTTTGGTGATGGGGCTGAACAGCGCATCCACCATGATGTTGCCGATGAGGTTGTCCTCGTCGCCCGCTTTTTGGCGCGCGGGAACCGGCTGATAGCCGCGACCCGCTTCCACCTTGGCGCGCAGGGTAAGCTTGCCGCCCTTGGTGAGGTGGGCGATGACGTGGTGCGGGTTGATGATTTCGGCATCGTGTCCGGTGTCAAAATCGCCGGCGGTGACCACGCCTTCCTTGGATTTGTCCAGCGTCAGCACGACTTCGCTCTTGCTGTGCAGCTTGAGCGCGACGCCTTTGAGGTTGAGCAGAATGTCAACGACATCTTCCTGCACGCCGTCCAGCGTGGAGTATTCGTGCACCACACCTTCAATCTGCACTTCGGTGATGGCATGGCCGGGAATCGAGGACAGCAACACGCGGCGCAGGGCGTTGCCCAGGGTGTAGCCGAATCCGCGTTCCATCGGCTCCAGCGTCACGCGGGCGCGCATGGGCGAGATCACCTCCACGTCAACGACGTGGGGTCTGAGATATTCGGTCGGACTGTTTTTCATGGAGTTTCCTTACGATCCCAAATTACTTGGAGTAAAGCTCGACCACCAAATGTTCGTTGATGGTGGGCGACAGCTCTTCACGTTGCGGCTTGGCCTTGAAAGTGCCCTTGAGCGCCTTCACGTCCACATCCAGCCATTCCGGGAAACCGCGCTGTTCGGCGGCTTCGGCGGCACCCTTGATGCGGAGCTGGGTCTTGGCGGCATCGGCCACTTCGACCACGTCGCCGGGTTTGACCTGATACGACGGAATGTTGACGCGCTTGCCGTTCACCTTGATGCTGTTGTGACGCACGATCTGGCGCGCTTCGGTGCGGGAACCGCCGAGACCCATGCGATAGGCCACGTTGTCGAGACGCGATTCGAGCAGTTGCAGCAGGTTTTCGCCGGTGATGCCCTTGAGACGGTCGGCTTCCGCGTAGTAACCACGGAACTGGCCTTCCAGTATGCCGTAGATGCGGCGGATCTTCTGCTTTTCGCGCAGTTGAACGCCGTAGTCGGACAGACGGGAAGTGCGCTTTTGGCCGTGCTGGCCGGGCGCGAAGTTGCGTTTTTCGATGGCGCACTTGTCGGTGAAGCACTTCTCTGCCTTGAGGAAGAGCTTTTCACCTTCGCGGCGGCACTGACGGCATTTGGGATCGAGGTTTCTGGCCAAGATATTCTCCTTTTAGATGCGGCGCTTTTTGGGCGGACGGCAACCGTTATGCGGAACCGGGGTCACGTCGGTGATGCTGGTGATCTTGAATCCGGCGGCGTTGAGCGCGCGCACGGAAGATTCACGGCCGGGGCCGGGTCCCTTGATGCGGACTTCCAGATTCTTGACGCCGTATTCCTGCGCGGCCTTGCCTGCGGCTTCGGCAGCCACCTGCGCGGCGAACGGGGTGCTCTTGCGCGAGCCTTTGAAGCCCGCGCCGCCGGAGGTCGCCCACGACAGGGCGTTGCCCTGACGGTCGGTAATCGTGATGATGGTGTTGTTGAAGGAGGCATGCACGTGGGCAATGCCTTCCGCTACATTCTTTTTGACTTTTTTGCGCACGCGCGCTGCTGCTGCTTTAGCCATGTCGCATATCCCTTACTTGGATGCCTTGATCGGCTTGACCGGCCCCTTGCGGGTACGGGCGTTGGTTTTGGTGCGCTGACCGCGAACCGGCAGACCGCGGCGATGACGCACGCCACGGTAACAGCCCAGATCCATCAGACGCTTGATGTTCATGGAAATTTCACGGCGCAGGTCGCCTTCGACCTTGAGCTTGGTGACTTGATCGCGCAATTTTTCGACATCGGCGTCGCTCAGATCCTTGATCTTGGCGCTCGCGGACACACCCGCAGCGAGACAAATCTGCTTTGCCGTGTTGCGACCGATGCCATAGATCGCGGTGAGCGCGATCTCGGCGTGCTTGTGATTCGGGATATTTACCCCTGCTATCCGGGCCATGCACTTACTCCAATAATGGCAGATTCAAAAAAGCCGACGATTTTAGCAGCTTGACGTTGGCTACGCAATCAACAAATCAACCCTGACGCTGCTTGTGGCGCGGGTCGGAACAAATAATACGCACCACACCGCGACGGCGTATCACCTTGCAGTTGCGGCACAATGCCTTGACGGATGCTCGAACTCTCATTTTTACTTCCTCCAACTATTTCGCGCGGAACGTGATGCGCGCGCGGGTCAAATCGTAAGGTGTCATTTCCACGGTCACCTTGTCGCCGGGCAGAATGCGGATGTAATGCTTGCGCATCTTGCCGGAGATGTGGCCGAGCACAATATGGCCGTTTTCCAGCTTGACGCGAAACGTGGCGTTGGGAAGGTTCTCCAACACCTCGCCTTGCATTTCTATCGTATCTTCCTTGGCCATGTCACCTCGAAAATGCCGAGCCGCCCTTGAAGTTGGCCTTCTTGAGCAGGCTTTCATACTGGTGCGACATCATGTAAGACTGCACCTGCGCCATGAAATCCATGGTCACCACCACAATAATCAACAGCGAAGTGCCGCCGAAACTGAACGGGATGTTGCTCCATTTCAAACGCAGCAACTCCGGCAACAAACAAACCGATGTGATGTAAATCGCCCCGGCCAGCGTCAAACGCGCCATGATGCGGTCAATATACTTCGCGGTCTGCTCGCCGGGACGGATGCCGGGGACGAACGCGCCGCTCTTTTTCAGGTTTTCCGCCGTATCCTTGGGATTGAACACCAAGGCCGTGTAAAAGAAACAAAAGAACACAATCGCGGCCGCATACAGCACCACATGCAGCGGTTGGCCGGGCGACAGCGAAGTGGCAATGTCCTTGAGCCAGTACATGTTTTCGTTGTCCGTGCTGACGAACTGCGCCACCGTCGCCGGGAACAGAATGATGCTGGACGCGAAGATCGGCGGGATCACACCCGACATATTCAGTTTCAGCGGCAAATGCGTGGTCTGCCCGCCGAACATCTTGCGTCCCACCTGGCGCTTGGCGTAATTCACCGTGATCTTGCGCTGGCCGCGTTCCACGAACACGACGAAGGCAGTCACCAGCACCACGACGGCGAACAGAACCACCACCGCCGGAACCGAAAGCGCGCTGCTGCTCGCCAGTTCCAATGTGCCGCCGATCGCGCGCGGCAAGCCCGAAACAATGCCCGCGAGGATGATGAGCGAAATGCCGTTGCCGATGCCGCGCTCGGTAATCTGCTCGCCCAGCCACATCAAAAACATCGTGCCGCAAGTGAGCGCAACCACGGTCGTGAACATGAAAACCGTGCCCGACTCGATCGAACCCTGGGTTTGCAGGCCGAACGCGGCGCCGAATGCCTGCGCCAGCGCCAGCACCAGCGTGCTGTAGCGCGTGTATTTGGTGATCTTGCGGCGACCGGCTTCGCCTTCCTTTTTCAACTGTTCCAGTTGCGGCACTATCACCGTCATCAACTGAATGATGATGGACGCCGAAATGTACAGCATGATGCCCAGCGAAAATACGGAAAGATTCGCCAGCGCGCCGCCCGAGAACATATTGAACATGCCCAGAATGCCCTGGCTTTGCTGTTCAACGAGCTTGGCCAGATTTTCCGCGTTGATCCCCGGAATGGGCACATGCGCCCCGAAACGGAACACCGTCAAGGCGGCCAGCAGAAAGAGCAAGCGGTTTTTCAACTCGCTCATCTTGCCCACCGCACCCAGAAATGAATTTTCAGCAGCCAAGATTTTTACTCGGCAACCTTGCCACCGGCGGCTTCAATCGCGGCGCGCGCGCCCTTGGAAAGCAGCAGTCCCTGCACGGTGATCGCGCGGGTGATTTCGCCGGACAGATAAACCTTGACCGAACGCGCGGAAGCCGGAACCACATTCGCCTGCTTCAGCACCAGCATGTCTATGGTGTCGGTCGGAACCGCAGCCAGCTCGCCGGTGCGAACGCGCGCGGTGTCGTCCCTGGTCAGGGAATTAAAGCCACGCTTGGGCAGACGGCGCTGTATCGGCATTTGACCGCCTTCAAAACCGACCTTGTGGAAACCACCCGCGCGGGATTTTTGACCTTTGTGTCCGCGACCGGCGGTTTTGCCCAGCCCGGAGCCTATGCCGCGACCGACGCGGCGTTTGGCGTGTTTGCTGCCTTCGGCAGGCTTGAGGGTATTCAGTTTCATATCAGCCCTCCACTTTCAGGAGATAACCAACCTTGTTCATCATGCCGCGATTTTCCGGCGTGTCCTGCACCTCGACGGTGTGGTTGAGGCGACGCAGCCCCAGACCGCTCACGCAGGCGCGATGGGATGCGATGCGACCGATCACGCTTTTAACCAGCGTCACTTTGACCGTGCCCGCGCTTTTCTTTGCTTTTACCATTCTTAGCCCCTGATTTCTTCCACGGATTTGCCGCGTTTGGCGGCAACTTCCGACGGCGTGTTCATGGATTTCAGGCCGTTCAGCGTGGCGCGAACCACGTTGTACGGGTTGCTGGAACCGATGCACTTGGCGAGGACGTTGGTCACGCCCATCACCTCAAACACGGCGCGCATCGCGCCGCCGGCGATGATGCCCGTACCTTCGGAGGCGGGCTGCATGAACACCTTGGCGGCGCCGTGCGTGCCGGTCACCGCGTGGTGCAGCGTGCCGTTGTTGAGGCTGATCTTCGCCATGTTGCGGCGCGCTTCGTCCATCGCCTTTTGCACGGCGGCCGGCACTTCACGCGCCTTGCCCTTGCCCATGCCGACGGAGCCATCACCGTCACCCACCACGGTCAGCGCGGCGAAGCTCATGATACGACCGCCCTTGACCACCTTGGTGACGCGGTTCACACCGATCATCTTTTCGCGCAAACCATCGGTTTGCTGTTCAACTTCCTGTACTTTAGCCATCATCAATCCCGACTGTTAAAAGGACAGGCCGTTTTCACGCGCGGCATCGGCCAGCGCCTTGATACGACCATGATATTTGTAGCCGGAACGGTCGAATGCAACCGTGGTAATTCCGGCAGCCTTGGCTTTTTCCGCGATGCGTTTGCCAACCAGTGTGGCGGCTTCGGCGTTGCCGCCGTTTTTGACCGACTTGCGGACTTCGACTTCCAGCGTGGAAGCGCTCGCCAACACCTTGTCGCCGGTTTCGGCGATGATTTGCGCGTAGATGTGGCTGTTGGTGCGGTGAACGCTCAACCGCGTAACCTTGAGTTCAGCAATTTTGGCGCGGGTTTTGCGCGCGCGACGCTGACGTGCATCCAGATTATTTATCATGGCTCAACCTTACTTCTTCTTGGTTTCTTTGATGACGACCACTTCATCCGCATAACGCACGCCCTTGCCCTTGTACGGCTCGGGTTTGCGGTAGGCGCGGATTTGAGCGGCCACCTGTCCGACAACCTGCTTGTCCACACCCTTGATGACGATTTCCGTCTGCGAGGGCGTTTCCACGGTGATGCCTGCGGGCATCTTGTGGTTGATCGGGTGCGAGAAACCGAGATCCAGATTCAGCGCGGCGCCTTGCGCCTGGGCTTTGTAGCCCACGCCGATCAGACTCAGCTTTTTGGTGAAACCCTGCGAAACGCCGTGCACCATGTTGGCGACGAGCGCGCGCATGGTTCCCGACATCGCGCGGGATTGCTGGCTGTCGTTGGCAGCCGCCACCTGTATGTTGTCGCCTTCGCGGGTCAGGGTCACGTCGGGGCTGATGAATTGGGAGATCTTGCCGAGCGGGCCGCTCACGGCGATGGAATCGCCGGAAACGGTTACTTCGACTTTGGCCGGGATCGCCACCGGATTTTTAGCAACGCGAGACATCGTGACCTCCCTTACGCCACCACGCACAGCACTTCGCCGCCGATACCGGCTGCGCGCGCTTTGCGATCGGTCATCACACCCCTGGAGGTGGACACAATCGCCACACCCAGACCATTCATCACCTGCGGAATCTTGTCGTTGCCGCGGTAAATGCGCAAACCGGGACGGCTCACGCGTTCGATCTTTTCGATCACCGGACGGCCTGCGTAATATTTCAGGCTGATGTCCAGCATCGGCTTGCCGTCGTTTTCACGCACGGCGAAATCTTCGATGTAACCTTCGTCCTTCAGCACACCGGCAATCGCACCCTTCACCCGGGAAGCCGGCATGGCCACGCTTGCCTTGTTGGCGCTTTGCGCGTTGCGGATGCGCGTCAGCATATCGGCAATCGGATCACTCATACTCATCGCTTAATCTCCCTTACCAGCTTGCCTTGATAACGCCCGGCACTTCGCCGCGCATCATCAGATCGCGCAATTTGCCGCGCGCCAAGCCGAACTTGCTGAAAACGCCGCGCGGACGGCCGGTCATCGCGCAACGATTGCGCTGACGCACCGGGCTGGCATTACGCGGCAGGGATTGCAGCTTCAACTGCGCGGCGCGGCGGTCTTCGGGACTGGCTTTCGCGTCCTGGATGACAGCCTTCAATTCCGCGCGCTTGGCGGCATACTTTTTAACCATTTCGGCGCGCTTCAGTTCGCGCTCAATCAGACATACCTTAGCCATGGCAACCTCAGTTTCTAAACGGGAAGCTGAAAGCGGCAAGCAGCGCGCGCGCTTCTTCGTCCGTTTTCGCAGTGGTGGTAATCGTAATATTCATGCCGCGCAGCGCATCCACCTTGTCGTACTCGATTTCGGGGAAAATGATCTGCTCGCGCACACCCATGTTGTAGTTGCCGCGCCCGTCAAACGACCTGCCGGAAACACCGCGAAAATCGCGGATGCGGGGCATGGCAACCGTAATCAAACGATCCAGAAATTCATACATGCGATCGCGCCGCAGCGTGACCATGCAGCCGACCGGATAACCGTCGCGGATCTTGAAGCTGGCGATGGATTTGCGCGACAGCGTGACCACCGGCTTTTGACCGGCGATTTTCTGCATGTCGCCCACGGCGTTTTCCATGACCTTTTTATCGGCCACCGCCTCGCCCACGCCCATGTTGAGCGTGATCTTCCTGATGCGCGGCACTTCCATCACGGATTTGTAGCCGAACTGGTCGGTCAAGCTCTTGACGACCGTATCCTTGTAAAATTCTTTCAAACGAGCCATGGTTCCACCCTTATGCGTCAACGACTTCGCCGTTGGACTTGAACACGCGCACCTTGCGGCCGTCTTCCAGCGTCTTGAAACCGACGCGATCGCCCTTTTGCGTAGCGCCGTTGAACAGCGCGACATTGGAAATATGAATCGGCATTTCCTTCTCGATAATGCCGCCGGTGACATTTCGCATCGGGTTCGGGCGGGTATGCCGCTTGGCGACGGCGATGCCTTCGACCACGAGCTGGTCGGTGGCGACCAACATGCGCAACACGGTTCCGCGCTTGCCCTTGTCCTTGCCTGTCGTGACGATGACTTCGTCACCTTTGCGTATCTTGTTCATCTCGATTTCCTTACAGCACTTCAGGAGCCAGCGAAACGATCTTCATGAAGCGTTCGCTGCGCAACTCGCGCGTCACCGGCCCGAAAATGCGGGTTCCGATCGGTTCCATCTTGTTGTTGAGCAGCACGGCCGCGTTGCCGTCGAACTTGACCAGCGAACCATCGGGACGGCGCACGCCCTTGGCGGTGCGAACCACCACGGCGCTATAGACTTCGCCCTTTTTGACGCGACCACGCGGGGCAGCATCCTTGATGCTGACCTTGATGATGTCGCCGATGCCGGCATAACGTCGCTTGGAGCCGCCCAGCACCTTGATGCACATCACTTCGCGTGCGCCGGTGTTGTCGGCCACTTCAAGCCGGGATTGCATTTGAATCATGAAATATTCTCCAACTTAATCCGTTCAAACCAACACCAGCCGCAATGCGTCGCGGCCGGCAAGCCTACGGTCAGTATTGGGGCGTCAGCTTATGGACGCCGAAAAGCCCGAGATTCTATCCTGCCTGTTTAAAACAGGCAAGCAAAATTTATACGGGTACTGCTTTTTCAACGATCTTGCTGACGCGCCAGGTCTTGGTCTTGGAAAGCGGACGCGTTTCCTCGATCACAACCAGATCGCCTTCGTTGCATTCGTTGTTTTCGTCATGCGCGTGAAACTTTCTGGATTGGCGCACAATCTTGCCGATCCGCGGATGTTTCACCTTGCGCTCCACCAGCACGGTCACGGTCTTGTTCATCTTGTCGGACACGACGCGACCGCTCATGCTGCGAACCACTTTTTCAGTTTGGGCTTCGGTAACCATATCTATACTCCGTATCAGGCTTGTCTGGCTTTTTCGGCCAGCACGGTACGAACGCGGGCGATGTTGCGACGCACCTTGCCCAACTGATCTACCTTGGTCATCTGCTGGGTTGCCACTTGCATACGCAGCTTAAACTGCTCGGTACGCAACTCAATCAGCTCGTTATTCAGCTCGTCAACCGACTTCGCTCTGAGTTCAACTGCTTTCATCACTTAGCTCCCCATGTGGCGGGTGGTGAAGGTCGTCGCGATCGGCAGCTTGGCAGCGGCCAGACGGAACGCCTCGCGCGCCAGCTCTTCACTGACGCCGTCCATTTCATACAACATCTTGCCCGGCTGGATTTCGGCGACGAAATACTCGGGGCTGCCCTTGCCGTTACCCATACGCACTTCGGCGGGTTTGCGCGAGATCGGCTTGTCCGGGAAAATACGAATCCAGACGCGACCGCCGCGCTTGATGTGGCGGGTCATGACACGACGCGCGGCCTCAATCTGACGCGCGGTCAAACGCCCGCGTCCCACGGCCTTGAGTCCGTATTCGCCGAAACTCACCTTGTTGCCGATGGTGGCGATGCCTTTGTTACGGCCTTTTTGCTGTTTGCGGAATTTCTGCCTAGCTGGTTGCAGCATGTTTTGCTCCCGACTTTCTTGCTCGCTTTTCCGGCTCGGCTGCGACAGGTTGTTGCGGTTGTTCCGCCGTCACCTTGTTGCCGCCAAGCACTTCACCTTTGAACACCCATACCTTGATGCCGATCACACCGTAGGTGGTCTTGGCTTCGGCCACGCCGTAATCAATGTCGGCGCGCAGGGTATGCAACGGCACGCGGCCTTCGCGATACCACTCGGTACGGGCGATTTCGATACCGTTCAAACGACCGGCGCTCATGATCTTGATGCCTTGCGCGCCCAGACGCATCGCGTTTTGCATCGCGCGCTTCATCGCGCGGCGGAACATCACGCGCTTTTCAAGCTGTTGCGCGATGCCTTCGGCGATCAGGGTCGCGTCCAGCTCCGGCTTGCGGACTTCCTCGATGTTGAGGTGCACCGGCACGCCCATCATGCCTTGCAGCGCGGAGCGCAGGGATTCGATATCCTCGCCCTTTTTGCCGATCACAATGCCCGGACGAGCGCTGTAAATCGTGATCTTGGCATTGCGCGCGGGGCGCTCGATGACAATTTTGCTCACGGCGGCGTGCGCCAGTTTTTCCTTCAAAAAGGAACGCACCTTGATGTCGCTGTTCAACATCGCGGGGAAGGTCTTGCTTGAGGAATACCAGCGCGAGGCCCAGTTTTTCTGGACGCTCAGGCGGAAACCAAACGGATGAATTTTCTGTCCCATGGCGGTTCCTTTAATTGCCCACGGTCACAGTGATGTGACACGTCGGCTTGATAATACGGCCTGCGCGGCCTTTGGCGCGGGCGCGGATGCGCTTGAGCACCAGACCCTTGTCCACGAAAATGGAGGTCACCTTCAATGCGTCAATGTCGGCACCTTCGTTGTGCTCGGCATTGGCGATTGCGGATTCCACCACCTTTTTGATGATGTCCGCGCCACGCTTCGGGCAGAAAGTCAGAATGCTCAAGGCATTGCCGACCTGCTTGCCGCGCACCAGGTCGGCGACCAGACGCGCTTTTTGCGGAGACAGGTGCACGCCTTTCAGTACTGCGGATACTTGCATCGTCATGCTCCTTACTTCTTGGCTTTCTTGTCGGCGGCGTGACCCTTGAAGGTGCGGGTCAATGCAAATTCGCCGAGCTTGTGGCCAACCATGTTTTCGGAAACCAGCACGGGGACATGCTGCCTGCCATTGTGGATCGCGATCGTCAGACCGATGAAATCCGGCAATATCGTGGAACGGCGCGACCAGGTTTTGATCGGACGCCTATCCTTGGCGGCATGTGCGGTTTCCACCTTTTTTTGCAGATGGCCGTCAACGAACGGCCCCTTTTTAACAGAACGAGCCATAGTGATTACCTCTTGTTCGACGGACGGCGGCTGACGCGCATGTTATCGGTGCGCTTGTTGTTGCGGGTGCGATAACCCTTGGTCGGCGTACCCCACGGACTGACCGGATTCATACCGGCTGCGGTTCTGCCTTCGCCGCCGCCGTGCGGGTGATCCACCGGGTTCATCACCACGCCGCGCACGGTCGGACGCACACCGCGCCAACGCACCGCACCGGCCTTGCCGATGGAACGCAGCGAATGTTCCTCATTGCCGACTTCGCCTATGGTCGCCTTGCAATCCACATGCACGCGGCGCACTTCGCCGGAACGCAAGCGCAACTGGGCATAGCTGCCTTCGCGCGCCAGCAACTGCACGGAAGTGCCTGCGGAACGCGCGAGTTGCGCGCCCTTGCCCGGCAGCAATTCGATGCAATGTATCGTGCTGCCGACCGGAATGTTACGCAGCGGCAACGCGTTGCCCGGCTTGATCGGCGCTTCGGAGCCGCTGACCAGTTGCGCGCCCACGGCCACGCCGCGCGGAGCGATGATGTAGCGGCGCTCGCCATCGGCATAGCACAGCAACGCGAGGTGAGCGCTGCGGTTCGGATCGTATTCCAGCCGCTCGACCTTGGCCGGGATGCCGTCCTTGTTGCGACGGAAATCAACCATGCGATAGTGCTGCTTGTGACCGCCACCCTGGTGGCGCGTCGTGATATGGCCGTTGTTGTTGCGGCCTGCTTTTTTGCTTTGCTTCTCCAGAAGCGGCGCGTAGGGCTTGCCCTTGTGCAGGTCGGGATTAACGACCTTGACGACAGCGCGGCGTCCGGGGGAAGTCGGTTTGACTTTTACGAGTGCCATGTTTGCTCCTTATTCGCCCGCTGCAAAGTTGATTTCCTGGCCGGGCTTGAGACTTACATAAGCCTTCTTCCAGTCCTTGCGGCGACCCATCACGCGCCCCGCGCGCTTGGTCTTGCCCTTGACATTGGCCACGGTCACGCCCTGCACTTCGACCTTGAACACCAGCTCAACCGCCGCCTTGATTTCCGGCTTGGTCGCGCTGGGCAGAACCTTGAATACGATCTGCTGATTTTTGTCGGCAACGCGCGTTGCCTTTTCGGTAATCTGCGGCGCGACGATCACTTGCAGCAGACGATCTTGTTTCAGGATTGCGCTCATGCCAGCATCTCCTCAAGCTTTTTGACCGCATCCTTGGTCACGATCACCTTGGGGAAGTGAACTAGGCTGACGGGGTCGGCGTACTGCGCCTCAACCACCAGCACATGCGGCAGGTTGCGGGAGGACAGATACAGGTTTTCATCGAAACTGTCGGTCACCACCAACACGGATTCGCCAACATTCATGCTCTTGATCTTGTCGGCGAAGAGCTTGGTCTTGGGCGCGTCAACGGTAAATTCGTCAATCACGGCCAGACGATCCTGACGCACCAGCTCGGACAGGATGGAACGCATACCGGCGCGATACATCTTGCGGTTGACCTTGTGGCTGTAGTTTTCATCCGGGGTATTCGGGAAGGTGCGACCGCCTCCGCGCCAGATCGGGCTGGAAGTCATGCCGGAACGCGCGCGCCCCGTGCCTTTCTGATTCCACGGCTTGTGCGTGGTGTGGCTTACAGTAGCGCGATTCTTTTGCGCGCGAGTGGCAACACGCGCGTTCGCCATGTAAGCGGTCACGACCTGATGCACCAGCGCCTCGTTGAATTCACGGCCGAAAGTTTCCTCGGAAACCTCGACACCGCCCTTGGCGGCCTTGCCGTTTTTGTCTATGAGTTTGAGTTCCATCATGCACCTGCCTTCACTGCCGGACGCACCATCACATCGCCGCCCTTGGAGCCGGGAACCGCGCCCTTGATGAGCAGCAGATTGCGCTCGCGATCCACGCGCACGATGACCAGATTCTGCACCGTGGTTTTCACCGCGCCCAGATGGCCGGCCATGCGCTTGCCCGGAAACACGCGACCGGGGTCTTGCGCCATGCCGATGGAGCCGGGGGAATTGTGCGAAATGGAGTTACCGTGGCTGGCGCGGTTGGAGCTGAAATTGTGGCGCTTGATGGAGCCGGAAAAACCTTTACCAATGCTGGTTCCGGTCACATCAACCTTTTGACCCGCCTCGAAGATTTCCACGGAGATTTCCGCACCGACGGCGTAGTTGGATAACACATCCTGACCCACCGTGAATTCCCTGATGCCGCTGCCTGCCGTCACGCCTGCCTTGGCATAATGCCCGGCCAAAGCCTTGTTGACACGGCTGGCACGACGTGCGCCATGCGCGAGCTGAAGCGCCGAATACCCATCGGTATCGGGCGATTTGATTTGCGTCACACGGTTGGGCGCAATTTCCAGCACGGTCACCGGAATGCTTTCGCCTTCATCGGTAAACACGCGGGTCATACCCACCTTGCGACCTACAAGCCCTAAGCTCATGATCGTTCCTTATCGTTTGAGGACTGATTGCAATTGACCAGTCCGTTGCAAAGAGGCGGGATTATATCCTGCCCGATTTCAAATTACAAATACCAAATACAATTTACAGCTTGATTTCCACATCCACGCCCGCCGGGAGATCCAGCTTCATGAGCGCGTCCACCGTTTTGTCGGTCGGATCAACGATATCCATCAAACGCTGATGCGTGCGGATTTCGAATTGATCGCGGGAAGTTTTGTTAACGTGCGGCGAACGCAGAATATCGAAGCGTTCGATGCGGGTCGGCAGCGGAACCGGCCCCTTGACCACTGCGCCGGTGCGCTTGGCGGTTTCAACGATTTCCAGCGCGGACTGGTCAATCAGACGGTAATCAAACGCCTTGAGGCGGATGCGGATTTTTTGGGCTGCCATTTCAAATTTCCTTAAAGAGCGAACTGCGTAAAGAGCGAAAAGGCGGCAAGCGCGAAGCCTGCCGCCGGTACTTTAGTGTTACTCAATCACCTTTGCCACGACACCCGAGCCAACGGTGCGACCACCTTCGCGAATCGCGAAGCGGAGCTTTTCTTCCATCGCGATCGGGGCAATGAGGCTGACCGTGATCGAGACGTTGTCGCCGGGCATGACCATTTCGGTGCCGGCAGGCAACTCGACCGCGCCGGTGACGTCGGTGGTGCGGAAGTAGAATTGCGGGCGGTAGCCGTTGAAGAAGGGGGTGTGACGGCCGCCTTCGTCTTTGCCGAGGACGTAGATTTCGGCGGCAAATTTGGTGTGCGGGGTGATGGAGCCGGGCTTGGCGAGCACTTGGCCGCGTTCGACTTCTTCACGTTTGGTGCCGCGCAGGAGGACGCCGACGTTGTCACCGGCCTGACCTTGGTCGAGGAGTTTGCGGAACATTTCGACGCCGGTGCAGGTGGTTTTGAGGGTGGGTTTGAGGCCGACGATTTCGAGTTCGTCGCCGACTTTGACGATGCCGCGTTCGACACGCCCGGTG
>JAITWS010000137.1 GCA_031285185.1 Methylobacillus sp. | reverse complement strand
TTGCGGTGAGGTATTGATCCAGCGCCTGTAGCGACCAATCCGCGCTTCTGATCTGGATGACGAGTTTTTGGCTGTCTTCGATTTCTTGCGTGGTTAAATCTTCGGCGAGCTTGGCGCGGCATGACAGCGCCTCGTTGTCGGCGGAGGAATCCAGCGCGGCGGAGAGGCTGCACAGGGCGTGCGCGGCGACTTTGTTGCGCGGGACGCCTTGCCCGTAGCGGTATAAAAATCCCAGTTCGCGCAATGCGTCGGTGTTGCCTTGGGCGGCGGATTTGCGGAACCATTGATCCGCTTGTTCGTAATCCTTGGGGATGCCCTGACCGAGCGCGTAGAGCATTCCCATGCCGTATTGCGCGTAGGGCTGGCCTTGTTCCGCCGCTTTGCGATACCAGCGCGCGGCCTGACCGTAGTTTTGCTGCGTGCCTTGTCCAAGTTCGTACATCAGGCCGAGGCTGTATTGCGCGTCCGGGTGATTTTGTTCCGCCGCTTTGCGATACCATTGCGCGGCTTGCGCGTAATCCTGCGGCGCGCCCTGACCGAAATCATAGACCCGGCCAAGCGCGTATTGCGCGAGCTTGTCGCCGTCCTGCGCGTTGGAGATGAGCGATTTCAGCGCGGATTTGTCGCCTTTCTCGATTTGCGTTTGAAGCTCGGCGATTTGCTGTTCCGTCAGATTTTTTTGTCCGCACCCGGCGGCCAGCATCACGATGGCGCATAGCAGAACGATGCGCGCGGTTGTTTGAAAGATTTTCACAGTTCCTCCCTCGCCTGAATTGGCGGCCAATGCGAATGCTACCATTACGCGCATAAAAAAAGCGGCTCAAAAGAGCCGCTTTAAGGAGGAGATACAATGTGAAACCAAGCTTTCACGGAACCCAGTATAACAGAAAAATCAATTCAGGACACATAAATCTTGATTTATTTTTTATTTTGCCATAAGTGTTTGTTTGTAAATACATAATATTTTTTGGCTGGCGATAATTGGCTTGGACTATCATCCCTACAACACATAACGCGCCAAATCCTCATCCTGCGACAGAGTGTTCAGTTTTTCGCCGACATAGGCCGCGTCTATGATTTTGGTGGTTTTTTCGTATTTATCCGCGTCGAAGGAAATTTCCTCCAGCAGTTTTTCCATCACCGTGTGCAGGCGGCGCGCGCCGATGTTTTCGGTGCGTTCGTTGACCTGCCATGCGATTTCGGCGAGGCGGCGCACCGCGTCCGGGCGAAATTCCAGCGTGACGTTTTCGGTTGCGAGCAGCGCCTCATATTGCCGTGTGAGGCAGGCGTCGGTTCCGGTGAGAATGTTCTCGAAATCTTCCACGGTGAGCGAGCCAAGCTCGACGCGGATCGGCAGGCGACCTTGCAGTTCCGGGATCAGGTCGGACGGTTTGGCGAGGTGAAACGCGCCGCTTGCGATGAACAAAACGTGGTCGGTTTTTATCATGCCGTATTTGGTGGTGACGGTGGTTCCCTCAACCAGCGGCAGCAGGTCGCGCTGCACGCCGTGGCGCGAAACGTCCGCGCCGCTGCCTTCGGAACGCGCGGTGATTTTGTCTATTTCGTCTATGAACACGATGCCGTTTTGCTCGACATTCTGCACGGCGCGTTGTTTGATATCGTCGTCGTTGACCAGTTTGGCGGCTTCTTCTTCGGTCAGAAGCTTTAGCGCCTCGGCGATTTTGAGTTTGCGGGTTCGGGATTTTCCGCCCGACATGCCTTGAAAAGCGTTTTGAATCTGGCTGGTGAGTTCTTCCATGCCGGGCGGCGCGAAAATTTCCATGTGCGTGGAAGGCTGGGCGACATCCACCTCGATTTCCTTGTCGTCCAGCTTGTTTTCGCGCAGCATTTTGCGAAATTTCTGGCGTGTTTCGCTGTCGGGCGCGGATGTGGCCGCCTCGTCAAAACTGCGCGGCGCGGGCAGCAAAATATCGAGCACGCGATCTTCCGCCGCATCCTGGGCGCGCGCGCGGACTTTTTCCATCTCCTGCTCGCGCGTCTGCTTGACAGCGGTTTCGGCGAGATCGCGGATGATGGAATCCACATCCTTGCCGACATAGCCGACCTCGGTGAACTTGGTCGCCTCGACCTTGATGAAAGGCGCATTCGCAAGCCGCGCGAGCCGTCGCGCGATCTCGGTTTTGCCGACTCCGGTGGGGCCTATCATCAGGATGTTTTTTGGTTTGATCTCCTGCCGCATCGGCTCCTGCACCTGCGCGCGCCGCCAGCGGTTACGCAAAGCAATGGCAACGGCGCGTTTGGCGGCGGCCTGGCCGACAACGTGTTTGTCGAGTTCGTGGACGATTTCCTGCGGGGTCATTTGGCTCATAGTGATGCGGGACGCGCCCGCTTACTCCAAAGTTTCGATGATGTGATTCTGGTTGGTGTAAATGCAAAGGTCGCCCGCAATGGTGAGCGCCTGCTTTACGATCTCGCGCGGCGGCAATTCGGTATTGTTCAAAAGCGCGAGCGCCGCGGCCTGGGCATACGCGCCCCCGCTGCCGATGGCGAGCAAACCCTGCTCCGGCTCCAGCACATCGCCGTTGCCCGTGATGATGAGCGAGCACTCACGATCCGCCACCGTCAACATCGCCTCCAGCCGCCGCAACATGCGGTCGGTGCGCCAATCCTTTGCCAGCTCCACCGCGCTTTTCAACAGATGCCCCTGATGCTTTTCCAGCTTGGCCTCGAAGCGCTCAAACAGCGTAAACGCATCCGCCGTCCCGCCCGCGAAGCCCGCGAGTATCTGTCCGTTATACAAACGCCGAACCTTGCGCGCGCTGGCCTTGACGACGATATTGCCCAAGGTGACCTGCCCATCCCCGCCCATCGCCACGCAAGCGCCGCGCCGGACGGAAAGTATGGTCGTGCCGTGATATTGTTCCATGATGGTTTTCCGGTGAGTGAGTAAACGAGATGGGGGCGGGGAGGGGAATTGCAAGTGCCGGTTTGTGCGAGTTGGAATTTGCAATCCTGCCTCGATGTCCATTGTCATTGCGAACCGTAACGGTATTCGGAGTTTGTTAAACCATGATGGCAAGCACAAGAAAACCGGAAACCCGCACAAGTCGAAAATTGAAAGGGATGCGGGATTGTCTTAACAAGTCACTTTCACTTAATCTTGTATCTTATTGATATTAAAGAATAAAATTTTTATGCAATAAACGTCCTAACTCGTTGACTTCTAAAGAAAAAATCACCAAAAAAGCCTTGCACTTGGCTTTTTTTTTATCTATAGTGGGCAGCAGTGGGAAAAAGTGGTTTTTTGTGGGATTGTCGGTTGATACTAAGGGCGATCGGCGATTCCTTGGCGCTTCGGGCGAAGCTGCTCCTTGATCCTCTTCACAGTCGGGAGGCGAGAGGTGAAAGTCGAGAGGGCGGAAACCGGAGGGCGACCCCCTCTCCCGTGCGGGGAGAGGGGTTTTATTTGAAGATTTTTGAAAGGGTTTCATGTTTCGCGGCGCGACACCATTGAATCTGGATGCGAAAGGGCGGCTTGCTGTGCCGAGCAAGTATCGTGACGCCCTTTCGTCGCAATGTGCCGGTCGGCTGGTGTTGACCGCGCATCCGCATCGTTGCCTGCTGCTTTATCCCCAGCCCGCGTGGGAGCCGATTCAGGCGCGCATCATGGGGCTTTCCAGTTTCGATCCGCAATCCAGCAAGATGCAGCGCCTGCTCGTGGGCTATGCGGAGGATGTTGAGATGGATGGTTCCGGGCGTTTGCTGGTTTCGTCCGTGCTGCGCGAATTTGCCGGGCTGGAAAAGCAGACGATGCTGGCGGGGCAGGGCAGCCATTTCGAGTTGTGGAATGTGGAAGCCTGGGACAAACAAGTGCAACAGGCGTTGGCGGATGACGACATGACGCTGCCTTCCGAGTGGGAGGGTTTCTCGTTGTGAGCGTGGGCACACGCCATGCGCCCGCAAATGTCGAATACACGCACTTACCGGTTTTGCTGCACGCGGCGGTGGATGCGCTCGCAGTGCGACCGGACGGGATTTATGTGGATGGCACGTTTGGTCGGGGCGGTCACAGTCGCGCGATACTCGCGCGGCTGGGCGAACATGGCCGGTTGATCGCGCTGGATCGAGATCTGGCGGCAGTCGCGGCGGGCGGTGCGATCAAGGATGCGCGATTCACGCTGGCGCACAGCGGGTTTTCGCGCATGAAGGAACTGTTGGACGGGCTGGGTGTTGACCATGTGAACGGGATTTTGCTCGACATCGGCATTTCGTCGCCGCAGATAGACGAGGCGGAACGCGGTTTCAGTTTTCGTCTGGACGGGCTGCTCGATATGCGTATGGATCAGAGCAAGGGACAAACGGCGGCGGAGTTTCTCATGGTCGCGTCCGAGCGGGAAATCAGAGAGGTCATCAAGGATTATGGTGAAGAACGGTTTGCTAAACAGATTGCAAGGGCGATTGTTGCGGCACGCGATGGAGGGAACCCCGTCCGCACTACACGCCAGCTTGCCCAGATCGTGGCAAACGCGATCCATAAAACAGAACCGGGGCAGGATCCGGCGACGCGCACATTTCAGGCTCTACGGATTTTTATCAATCAGGAGCTTGAAGAATTGGCGCTGACCCTGCCACAGGCGGCTGATCTGCTGGCGCCCGGCGGGCGTCTCGCGGTGATCGCCTTTCATTCGCTGGAAGATCGCATCGTCAAACATTTCATTCGAGAGCAGCAAGACCGGGATGATTTGCCCGCGCGCTTTCCCGTGCGCGCGAGCGAATTGCCGCCGCCGCGCATGGTCGCGCTCGGCAAGGCGATCCGGCCTGCGGCGGAGGAAATCGCCGCCAATCCGCGCTCCCGCAGCGCCATCCTGCGCGTGGCCGAGCGCACGGAGGCGGCATGAACAAACTCAGCCAGTTCAATCTTGTCTTGTTCGCCGTGCTGATCGCCTGCGCGCTCGGAACCGTCACCGCGCAGCACAAGGAACGCAAGCTCTACATTGAGCTGCAACATCAGCAAGACCTCGCCAAGCAATACGGCAGCGAGTGGCGGCAATTGCAGCTTGAGCAAAGCACCTGGGCGATGCACTCGCGCATTGAGCAGATCGCCGTCAACCATTTGCACATGCAAGTGCCGGAAGCGGCGCGCATACAGATCGTGACGCCATGAACCGCGTGAACCGTCTCCCGATCCGATTTCCCGCCTGGCGTCGCCGGGTGTTGCTGCTGGGCGTGCTGGGCGGTTTTGTGGTGCTGCTCGGACGCTCGATTTATCTGCAAGCCATGCACACTGCCTTTCTGCAACAGGAAGGCGACGCGCGTTACAACCGCACGCTCACGCTGCCCGCGCATCGCGGCGCGATCACCGACCGCAACGGCGAACAACTGGCGAGCAGCACGGAAGTGGAATCCATCTGGGCGAGTCCGCAGGATGTCGAAATTGACAGCGACAAACTCAAGCAACTGGCGGCCTTGCTCGACATGAAAAGCGCCGATCTGCAAAACAAGCTGGACAAGGAAGACAAAACCTTTGTCTATCTCAGGCGCCGCATGTCGCCCGCAGATGCCGACAAAGTGGGCGCGCTGCATATTCCGGGGATTTACAAGCAAAGGGAATATCGCCGCTACTATCCCGCCGCCGAAGTGACAGCGCATGTGGTGGGCTTCACCGGCATCGAGGACGCGGGGCAGGAAGGCATGGAACTGATGTTCCAGAACTGGCTGTCCGGCAAGTCGGGCGTGCGCCATGTTCGCAAGGATAGAAGCGGCCATATCATCGAAGACCTCGAAGCGCCGAAAATGCCGCAGGACGGACATGATCTCGCGTTGTCCATTGATCTCAACATCCAGTATCTCGCCCACCGCGAATTGAAAAACGCAGTGGCGGCGCACAAGGCCAAGGCGGGCGCGATCGTCGTGCTGGACGCGAAAACCGGCGAAGTGCTCGCGATGGCCAATCAGCCGACCTACAACCCGAACAATCCGGCGAATATCGCGGGCAAATCGCGCAACCGCGCCGTCGTTGATATTTTCGAGCCGGGTTCCACGCTCAAGCCGTTCACCATCGCCGCCGCGCTGCAATCCGGGCTGGCCACGCCGGACACGCAAATCGAAACCGCGCCCGGTTCGTTGCGTATCGGCAGCGCGACCATACACGACACGCACCCCGAAGGCCGGTTGACGCTGACGCAGGTGATCCAGAAATCGTCCAATGTCGGCGCGGCCAAACTCGCGCTCGGCATGTCGCCGCAATATATGTGGACAACATTCAACCAGGTCGGCTTCGGCAGCCCGGCCAGCATAGGCTTCCCCGGCGAAGCCTCGGGCAAACTGCGGCCGTACAAAAACTGGCGACCGATAGAACAGGCGACCATGGCGTTCGGTCACGGCATCAGCCTGAGCCTGCTGCAACTCGCGCGCGCTTACACTGTGTTCGCCGATGACGGCGAGATCAAGCCGGTGACATTGCTCAAGCTGAAAGAACCGCCCATCGGTCAGCGCGTGTTTTCCACGGAAACCGCGCGCAATGTGCGCGCCATGCTGGAAACCGTGACGCAGCCCGGAGGAACCGCGCCGCGCGCGCAAGTCATGGGTTATCGCGTGGCGGGCAAAACCGGAACCGCGCATAAATCGGACGTGGGCGGTTATGCCGCGAACCGCTACGTTTCGTCCTTCGTCGGCATGGCGCCCGCATCCAATCCGCGCCTCATCATCGCGGTGATGATAGACGAGCCGGGCGATGGTCAGTATTACGGCGGAACCGTGGCCGCGCCCGTATTCAGCGCCGTCATGTCCGGCGCGTTGCGTCAGCTCGGTGTGCCGCAGGACGCGCCCAACAACAACATCGTGATTCCGGCGGGCGCATCGGAAGTGGGTGAAATGACATGAGCGCGTTGACCAAACTCGGCATTCGCGCCGACGCGATCACTGCGGACAGCCGCAAGGCCGTGTCGGGCAGCGTGTTTTTCGCCTACCCCGGCGAAAACACCGACGGGCGCGACTACATCGCGCAAGCCGTGGCGCAAGGCGTTTCCGGCGTGTTGTGGGAACGTGAAAATTTCGCGTGGCAAAACGCATGGGATGTGCCCAACGCGCCTGTCGTGAATCTGCGCGGCGCGACGGGCGGCATCGCGAGCGAATTTTACGGCGATCCGTCGCAACGTCTGCACATGATAGGCATCACCGGAACCAACGGAAAAACATCGTGCAGCCACTGGCTCGCCGCCGCGCTCACCCGGCTCGGCCAGAAAACGGCGGTCATAGGCACACTCGGCAACGGCTTTCCCGGCGCGTTGTCGCAAGCGGTCAACACCACGCCCGATCCCATTTTGCTGCACGGCATGTTGGCCGATTATCTCGCGCAGGGCGCGGCGGGCGCGGCGATGGAAGTTTCGTCGCACGGCCTGACGCAAGGCCGCGTCAACGGCATCGCGTTCAACATCGCGGTGCTGACCAATCTCACGCGCGACCATCTCGATTATCACCGCACCATGAAAGCCTACGCCGACGCCAAGCGCAAACTTTTCCACTGGCCGGATTTGCAATGCGTGGTGAGCAATGCCGATGACGATTTCGGCGCGGAAGTCGCGGAAGATGCCGCGCGGCGCGATTTGCGCGTCATCACCTACGGATTGAAAAACGGCGATGTGCGCGGCGAAAATCTGGAATTGCGCGACAACGGTTTGCACATGAATGTCGTCACGCCCGCCGGAAACGCGCGTGTCGAAGCCGCGCTTATGGGGCGTTTCAACGCAAGCAATCTGCTCGCGGTGCTGGCGACTTTGCTGGCAAGCGGCATCCCGCTGGCAAAGGCGCTGGATGCGATCAAGGATTTGCGCCCGGTCGCGGGGCGTATGCAAATGTTCGGCGGCGGCAAGCAGCCGCTGGTGGTGGTGGATTACGCGCACACGCCGGACGCGCTCGAAAAAGTGCTCACGGCCTTGCGCGAGCAGCGGCGCGGCAAACTGATCTGCGTATTCGGTTGCGGCGGCAACCGCGACAAGGGCAAGCGTCCGCTCATGGGCACGATCGCGTCGCGCCTCGCCAATCGCGTCATCGTCACCTCCGACAATCCGCGCGATGAAAATCCGCAGGACATCATCCATCAGATACTGACCGGCATGAGCGGCGACATCATCGCCGAACCCGACCGCGCCGCAGCGATCAACCGCGCGGTGCGCGACGCGCGCGCGGGCGACATCGTGCTCATCGCGGGCAAGGGGCACGAGGATTATCAGGAAATCGCGGGCGTGAAACATCCGTTCGACGACCGCATCGCCGCGCAATGCGCGCTGGAGGAACACGCATGATGATGCGTCTTTCCGAAGCGGCGACAGCGGTGAACGGCAAGGTGGTCGGCCACGATGCCATGTTCGGCGCGGTTTTCAGCGACAGTCGCGCGATCGCGCCCGGTGATTTGTTCGTGGCGCTCAAGGGCGAAAATTTCGACGGCCACGATTTCGTCGCCGATTGTTTGCAACGCAAGGCCGCCGCCGCGCTGGTGAACGCGGATTGGTCGGCGGGCAACGCCGCGCCGCTGTTGCAAGTCGCGGATACCAAACGCGCGCTCGGCGCGCTGGCCGCGTATTGGCGCGGTAAATTCCGCATCCCCGTCGCCGCCGTGACCGGCAGCAACGGCAAGACCACGGTAAAGGAAATGCTGGCCGCGATTTTGCGCCAGGCGGCGGGCAATGACGATGCCGTGCTCGCCACGCAGGGCAACCTCAACAACGACATCGGGATGCCGCTCACCCTGCTCAAATTGCGCGACACGCATCGCTGCGCGGTGATCGAAATGGGCATGAACCACGCGGGCGAAATAGACACGCTCACGCGCATCGCCCACCCCGATGTTGCGCTCATCAACAACGCTTCCGGCGCGCATCTTGAAGGTCTGGGTTCGGTGGAAGCCGTGGCGCAAGCCAAGGGCGAAATTTTCGCGGGACTGCGCGACGACGGCATCGCCGTATTTAATGCCGACGACAAATACGCCGCATTGTGGGGCGCGCTCGCCAAACCGCATCGCGTGGTGGATTTCGGCATCGCGCATGAAAAATCGGCGGTGAACGCGCGTTGGCAGGCGGCGGATTACGGTTCGCAACTCGCGGTGAACACGCCCGCCGGAACCTTTTCCGCGCGGCTCAATGTGCCCGGCGAACACAATGTCCGCAATGCGCTTGCCGCGACTGCCGCCGCTGTGGCGCTGGAAATTCCGCTCACGAAAATCGTTGCCGGACTGGAAAGTTTCGACGGCGTAAAAGGCCGCTTGCAACGCAAACCCGGCAAGCGCGGCGCGGTGATTATTGATGACACCTACAACGCCAATCCCGCCTCGATGCGCGCCGCGATTGATGTGCTGGCCGCGTGTGGTGGCAAACGCATTTTGGTGCTGGGCGACATGGGCGAACTGGGCGCGGACGCGGAACGTTTTCATGCCGAAATCGGCGCGTATGCGAAGGCGGCGGGACTGGAAACATTGCTCGCGCTGGGCGATCTCGGACGCGAAACCGCCGCCGGTTTCGGCAGCGGCGCGACGCATTTCGATACGCCGGAAAATCTGGTCGCCGCGCTTGAAAAACATTTGTCCGCCGACACCACCGTGCTCGTGAAAGGCTCGCGCTTCATGAAAATGGAGCGCGTGGTGAACGCGCTGGTCACACAGGATAACAACAGGAGAAACAAGCATGTTGCTTGAACTGACGCGCTGGCTCGCGCACGACATACGCGCTTTCAACGTATTCAACTACATCACCCTGCGCGCGGTGCTGGCGACGCTGACCGCGCTCAGTATTTCCTTCATCGTCGGCCCCACCATGATACGCAAACTGACCGAGTACAAGGTCGGTCAGGCGGTGCGCGACGACGGTCCGCAAACGCATCTGGTCAAGGCCGGAACGCCGACCATGGGCGGCGCGCTGATCTTGATCGCAATCGCGATTTCCACCTTGTTGTGGGCGGATTTGAGCAACCGTTATGTCTGGGTGACGCTCATCGTCACGCTCGGTTTCGGCATCATCGGCTGGGTGGACGACTGGCGCAAAGTGGTGCATCGCAACCCCAAGGGACTTTCCGCGAAGGAAAAATATTTCTGGCAATCGCTGATCGGTTTCGGCGTGGCGCTGGTGTTGTATTACACCGCGACGCTGCCCGTGCACACCACGCTGATCTTCCCGTTCTTCAAATATCTGACGTGGCCTATGGGCGCGTGGTTCATCGTGCTGACTTATCTCGTCATCGTCGGCAGCAGCAACGCGGTCAATCTCACCGACGGTCTCGACGGCCTCGCGATCATGCCCACCGTGCTGGTTGCGGGCGCGTTGGCGATTTTTTCCTACCTCGCGGGTCATGCGCTGTTTTCCAAATATCTCGGCATTCCCTATGTGCCGGGCGCGGGCGAACTCGCGGTGTTTTGCACGGCGATGGCGGGCGCGGGCTTGGGCTTTTTGTGGTTCAACGCTTATCCGGCGCAGGTATTCATGGGCGATGTGGGTGCGTTGGCGCTGGGCGCGGCGCTCGGCGTGGTGGCCGTGATCGTGCGGCAGGAAATCGCGCTCTTCATCATGGGCGGATTGTTCGTCGCGGAAACCCTGTCTGTCGCGGCGCAGGTGGGCTATTTCCGCTACACCAAATGGAAATACGGCGCGGGTCGCCGCATTTTTCTCATGGCGCCGCTGCACCACCATTTTGAACAGAAAGGCTGGAAGGAAACGCAAGTGGTCGTGCGTTTCTGGATCATCACCATGATGCTGGTATTGCTGGGACTTTCGACTTTGAAGCTGAGATGAAATGACGCAGGCGGACAACAAAAAAGTGTTGGTGCTCGGTCTCGGCGAGACCGGGCGCTCGCTCTTGCGTTGGCTGGACGCGCGCGCGGACTTCATCCGCGCGGCGGACAGCCGCGATCTTCCGCCGTCGCTGGATGAACTGAAAAAACACCATCCCGATGTGGAGTTTCACTGCGGCGCGTTCCGCGACGAATTGCTGGACGGCATGGATCTGGTTGCCGCCAGCCCCGGCGTGGCGCTGCGCGAACCGTTGCTGGTCGAGGCGGCGCGGCGCGGGATTCCCATCGTCGGCGACATCGAATTATTCGCGCAAGCCATCGCCGGCAGCGGCGCGAAAGTCATCGCGATCACCGGCGCGAACGGCAAGACCACCGTCACCAGCATGGTCGGCGCGATGTGCCGCGCGGCGGGGCTGGATACCGTGGTCGCGGGCAATATCGCGCCTGCCGCGCTTGATGCCTTGATGGAACGCGACGGCAAAAAAGCCGATGCGTGGGTGCTGGAACTTTCGAGCTTCCAGTTGGAAACCACGTTCTCGCTGAAACCGGATGCGGCGACGGTGCTCAACATCAGCGAAGATCATCTCGACCGCTACGACGGCATGGCCGATTACATCGCAGCCAAGGCGCGCATTTTCCGGAACGGCGGCGCGCAAGTGCTGAACCGCGACGATGCCGCGAGCATGGGCATGGCGTTGCCGGGACGCGAAATCGTGACGTTCGGATTGTCGCAACCGCCCGCCGAAAACGCGTGGGGCATTTTGCGTGACGACGCGAAGATCACATTGACGCACGGCTCGCAGCGCGTGCTTGACGCGGACGAATTGCGCGTGGCCGGGCTGCACAATGTCGCCAACGCGCTCGCCGCGCTCGCCTTGTGTCGCGCGATCGAACTTCCGTTAGCGCCACTGCTGGACACGCTGCGCGGATTTGAAAGTTTGCCGCACCGCGTCGAGCGCGTGGCGGAAATCGGCGGCGTGACCTGGTACGACGATTCCAAGGGAACCAACGTCGGCGCGACCGTGGCCGCGTTGACGAGCTTTGGGCGGCGCAACATTCTGATCGCGGGCGGCGATGGCAAGGGACAGGATTTTTCACCGCTCGCGCCCGCCGTGGCGAAACACGCGCGCGCCGTCGTGCTGATCGGGCGCGACGCGCCGCTGATCGCCGACGCGCTCACGCAAACCGGCGTGCCGCTCAAACGCGCGGACGATATGGACGACGCGGTGAAACAAGCCGCGCGCTACGCGCACCCAGGCGACATCGTGCTGCTCTCGCCCGCCTGCGCGAGCTTCGACATGTTCCGCAACTACGAACATCGCGCGGAAGTTTTCATCAACGCGGTAAGGAGTTTGCGCTGATGTACATGCTCAGCAACCGCGACAAAATCACCGCGCCGACCTACGACCGGAACCTGGTGTGGGTGGTGCTCATGCTGCTCGGGCTGGGGCTGGTGATGGTGTATTCCGCATCCATCACTTATGCCGGTTCTTCCAAGGCATTCGGCTATCAATCCACTTATTTTCTCGTGCGCCATGCCGTGTATCTCGCCGTTGCGCTGTGCGTCGCCTTCGTCACGTTTCAGATACCCATGCGTTTTTGGCAGCGCGTTGCGCCCACGCTTTTCATCATCGGGCTGGTGTTGCTGGTGCTGGTGCTCATTCCCGGCATCGGGCGGCAGGTCAACGGCAGTCAGCGCTGGATTTCGCTCGGCTTCGTCAATCTGCAACCGTCGGAACTCATGAAGCTGTTCGCCACCCTTTATG
Organism: Methylobacillus sp.; assembly: GCA_031285185.1. GTDB lineage: Bacteria > Pseudomonadota > Gammaproteobacteria > Burkholderiales > Methylophilaceae > MM2. The sequence continues at coordinate 8,644 of JAITWS010000137.1, read as the reverse complement.
TCGCCGATTACACCGTCCGCAAGGCGGCGTTCATGGATAGCATCACCAAGAGCTTCGTGCCCATGGTGGCGGTCATGCTGCTGGTGGGCGCGCTGTTGCTGCGCGAGCCGGATTTCGGCGCGTTCGCGGTAATCGCCGCGATCACGATGGCCGTGCTGTGGCTGGGCGGCATGAACGGTCGCATTTTTTCGGTGCTGATCGGGCTTGTAAATGCGGGCGCGATTTTGCTGGTCGTGAGTTCGCCCTATCGCTGGCAGCGCGTCATCGGCTATATGGATCCCTGGGCTGACCCTTACGGCAAAGGCTATCAATTGACGAACTCGCTGATCGCCTTCGGGCGCGGCGAATGGCTGGGCGTGGGACTGGGCGCAAGCGTGGAAAAACTTGATTACCTGCCGGAATCGCATACTGATTTTCTGTTCGCGATCATCGCCGAAGAACTCGGTTTTATCGGCGTCGCGGTCGTAATCGCCCTGTTCGCCTGGATCGTCATGCGCGCCTTCGCCGTCGGCAAGGAAGCCATGCTCTATGAACGCCATTTTTCCGGGCTGCTCGCGCAAGGCATAGGCGTGTGGATAGGCGTGCAAGCCATCATCAACATGGGCGTAAACATGGGGCTGCTCCCCACCAAAGGACTGCCGCTGCCGCTGCTCTCGTTCGGCGGCAGCGCGATCATCGCCAACTGCATCGCGCTGGCAATGCTGCTGCGTGTTGATTGGGAAAATAGACGATTGGCCAAGGGAGTATCCGCGTGATGATGAAATTCCCGACCCAATTGGCAACGAAGTGCATGGCGGCTATTTCGGCGGAGGCTAACTTGCGTATGCAAGTTAAAGCCCGCAGGGCTGGCCGTAGCCAAAATCGCCGCCTCGCAAAAGGAGTATCCGCATGAGCACGCTTATGGTCATGGCGGGTGGAACCGGCGGGCATGTTTATCCCGCTGTGGCGGTGGCCGATCATCTGCGCGGCGAAAACTGGAACATCGTCTGGCTCGCGACCGAGGGCGGCATGGAAAACCGGCTTATCGCGGGCAAGGATTACGCGGTCGAAGTCATCCGTATGCGCGGCGTGCGCGGCAAGGGTTTGCTGCAAAAACTGCTTGCGCCGGGGCGCGTGTTTGTGGCGTGCGTGCAAAGTTTCCGCGCGATGCGCGCGCGCAAGCCCGATGTGGTGCTGGGCATGGGCGGATTCGCGGCATTTCCGGGCGGATTGGTGGCCTGGCTGTTGCGTCGTCCGCTCGTGATACACGAACAAAATTCCATCGCGGGGCTGACCAATCGCGTGTTGTCGCGTTTCGCGCGCAAGGTGTTGGCCGCGTTTCCGTCGGCGTTCGGTGATCGCGCCGAGCTGGTCGGCAATCCGGTGCGCGCGGAAATCGCCGCCGTGCCTGCGCCCGAACAGCGTTTCGCCAGCCGCATCGGCCCTTTGCGCGTGCTTGTGGTGGGCGGCAGCCTGGGCGCAAGCGCGCTCAACGAAACGGTTCCGCAGGCGCTCGCGCTGCTGCCCGAAAATACGCGTCCCGAGGTGGTTCATCAGGCCGGGGAAAAACATATCGCCGCGCTCGACGAAAATTATCGCAAGGCAAATGCGCGCGCCGAAACCCGCGCTTTCATCGCCGACATGGCGGCGATGTATGCCTGGGCTGATCTCGTGATTTGCCGCGCCGGGGCGATCACCGTCGCCGAGCTTTCGGCGGCGGGCGTGGCGAGCGTGCTGGTTCCGTTTCCGCAGGCGGTGGACGATCACCAGACTTTCAACGCGCGTTATCTCTCGGACAACGGCGCGGCGATTTTGCTGCCGCAACACGCGATGACGCCGGAGATTCTGGCGCGGCAGATTCAGGAACTGGATCGCGAAAAACTGTTCGCGATGGCGCAGCGCGCGCGGGCGCTGGGCAAGCCGCAGGCGACGGCGCGGGTGGCTGAAATCTGCAAGGAGATGGCGCGATGAAACACAAGGTGAAAAACATCCATTTCGTCGGCATCGGCGGCTCGGGCATGAGCGGCATCGCCGAGGTGTTGCTCAATCTGGGTTTCAGCGTGAGCGGTTCCGATCTTGCCGAAAACGCGGTGACGCGACGGCTCGCGAAACTGGGCGCGACCGTGCGCCAAGGCCATGCGACCGGCAATCTCGCGGCGGCGGATGTGGTGGTGGCATCGAGCGCGGTGGATGAAAGCAATCCCGAAATCATCGCCGCGCGCGAACGCAAAATTCCCATCATTCCGCGCGCGATGATGCTGGCCGAACTCATGCGTTTCCGTCAGGGCATCGCGGTGGCGGGCACGCACGGCAAAACCACGACCACGAGTTTGATCGCGAGCATTCTGGCCGAGGCGGGCATGGATCCGACTTTTGTCATCGGCGGACGGCTGGAAGCCGCCGGAACCAACGCGCGTCTGGGGCAGGGCGAATACATCGTGGCGGAAGCGGATGAATCCGACGCGTCATTTTTGCATCTCTCGCCCGTGATTTCCGTGGTCACCAACATAGATCAGGATCACATGGACACCTATGGCCACGATGTCGAAAAACTCAAGGGCGCGTTCATCGAATTTTTACAGTGTCTGCCGTTCTGGGGGCGCGCGGTGGTGTGCGTGGACGACCCCAATGTGCGCGCGATTTTGCCGCGCATCAGCAAGCCGGTCACGCCCTACGGTTTCAGCGAGGACGCGATGGTGCGCGCGGTCAATGCGCGCGCCGAAGGCGACCGGATGCTGTTCACCGTGCGGCGCGTCAACGGCAAGGTGACCGAGTTCGATGTCACGCTCAATCTGCCGGGAATGCACTATGTGCAAAACGCGCTCGCCGCGATCGCGGTGGCGAACGAGTTGAACATTCCCGACGCGGCCATCATCAAGGCGCTGCGCGAGTTCAAGGGCGTGGGACGGCGTTTCGAGCGCCACGGCGAAGTGCCTGCGCGCAACGGCGGACAGTTCACATTGATAGACGATTACGGCCATCACCCGGTGGAAATGCAGGCGGTGATTGATGCCGCGCGCGGCGCGTTTCCGGGGCGTCGTCTCGTGCTCGCGTTTCAGCCGCACCGTTACACGCGCACGCGGGATTGCTTCGAGGATTTCGTGCGCGTGTTGTCGGGCGCGGATGCGGTGGTGCTGACCGAAATTTATGCCGCGGGCGAACCGCCCATTGTCGCCGCCGACGGACGCGCGCTGGTCAGGGCTTTGCGCGTCGCGGGCAAAGTCGAGCCGCTGTTCGCGGAAACGCCGAATGAGTTGCCGGAAACCATACTCGGCATCGCGCAAGACGGTGATGTGGTGATCGTGATGGGCGCGGGTTCCATCGGTCAGGTCGCGGCCAAAACGCGGGAGGCGGCCACGGCATGAATACGCAAGGAAAACTGCTGCTGAACGAACCCATGCGCCGCCATACCAGTTGGCGCGTCGGCGGCGCGGCGGATCGGCTTTACATTCCGTCCGGGCTGGAAGATTTGCAGCAGTTTTTGCGCGGCTTGCCGCCGGGCGAAGCCGTGCATTTCGTCGGTCTCGGTTCAAATCTTCTGGTGCGCGACGGCGGCGTGCGCGGCACGGTGGTGTTGATGCGCGACGCGCTTACCGAATTGCGTTTTGAAGGCACGAACGTGTATGCCGAAGCGGGCGTGACCTGCGCCAAGCTCGCCAAATTTGCCGCGCGCGAACATTTGCGCGGCGCGGAATTTCTCGCGGGCATCCCCGGCACGGTGGGCGGCGCGCTGGCGATGAACGCGGGTTGTTTCGGCGGCGAAACCTGGGGCATCGTGAACCGCGCGTTCACCATTGATCGCCACGGCAATGTGCTGCAACGCAGCCAGACCGAGATGGAAGTCGGCTACCGCCATGTGGCGCTGCCGGGCGAGGAATGGTTCGTCGCCGCGTGGTTTCAGTTGCGCGCGGGCGAATCGGGCGAGGCGGAGGAAAAAATCAAGGCGCTGCTCGCAAAACGTCTTGCGACGCAGCCGCTCAATCTGCCCAACGCGGGTTCGACATTTCGCAATCCTGCGGGCGATTTCGCGGCGCGTCTGATCGAGGCCAGCGGCTTGAAAGGTTATCGCATCGGCGGCGCGCAGGTGTCGGAATTGCACGCGAATTTCATCGTCAATACGGGCGATGCGACGGCGGACGACATCGAGCGTTTGATCGCGCACATGCGCGACGAGGTGTTGCAAAAACAGGGCGTGGAGTTGCAGCGCGAAGTGAAGATCATCGGAGAAAAATCGTGAGCGGCGGTTACGGAAAAGTGGCGGTGTTGCTGGGCGGGCGCTCCGCCGAACGCGCGGTTTCGCTCAACAGTGGCAACGCGGTGCTCGCGGCGTTGAAGCGCGGCGGCGTTGACGCGCACGCTTTCGATCCGGCGGAGCGACCGCTGCACGATCTGGAAAATTTCGACCGCGTGTTCATTGCGCTGCACGGGCGTTTCGGCGAGGACGGCACGATACAGGGCGCGCTGGAATTGCTGGGCATTCCCTACACCGGCAGCGATGTGATGGCCTCCGCGCTGGCGATGGACAAATGGCGCACCAAATTGCTGTGGCAGGCGCTGGGCATTCCCACGCCGGAATTTGAATTGCTCACTGCCGCGAGCGATTTCGCGGCGGTGGAAAAGCGGCTCGGCTTGCCCATGTTCGTCAAACCCGCGAACGAAGGTTCCAGCATAGGTATCAGCAAGGTTAAGGTCGCGGGCGCGCTCAAGGCGGCGTATGAGGAAGCAGCCCAATACGATCCGCTCGTGATCGCGGAAAAATTTGTCGGCGGCGGCGAATACACCGTGGGCATTCTGGGCGCGCAGGCGCTGCCCGCGATACGCATCGTGCCCGCCAACGAATTTTACGATTACGAGGCGAAATATCTGCGCGACGACACGCGCTATCTGTGCCCGTGCGGTTTGCCGCCGGAACAGGAAAACGCGATACGCGCGCAAGCGTTGCACGCCTTCCGCGTGCTTGGCGGGCGCGGCTGGGGGCGCGTGGATTTTCTCATGGACGAATCCGGCGGACATTATTTTCTGGAAGCCAATATGTCGCCCGGCATGACCGACCACAGCCTCGTGCCGATGGCGGCGAAGGCGGCGGGAATCGCGTTTGACGAGTTGGTGTTGCGGATACTGGACATGGCGACGGTGGCCGAAGAAAGGGGCGACGCCCATGTGGGATAAGCCGCAAATTCTGCTGCGACTCGCCAACGGTTTGTTTGTCGTGGCCGCCGCGTTGCTGCTTTACATGGTGTTGTCCGTGGTGCTGCATCTGCCGATTTTTCCGCTCAAGGAAGTCAGGGTCGAAGGCGCGATGAGCCATGTGACGCGCGATCAGGTCAGCCTGATTGTGGATCGTCATTTGCGCGGGAATTTTTTCACGCTCGATCTGGCCGAGGCGCGGCAGGCGTTTCAGAAATTGCCGTGGGTACGCAATGTGAGCGTGCGTCGCAACTGGCCGGACAAGCTCGAAGTGACGCTGGAGGAACACAGGGAACTCGCGCGCTGGGGCAACATCGCGCTCGTCAACAGCTACGGCGAATTGTTCCACGCCGCCTCCGACAGCGATCTGCCGACTTTTTACGGCCCCGGCGACAGCGTGGGCGAAGTGGCGCGGCAATACGGCAAATTCAGCGAACTGCTGAAACCGGGCGGAATGCGTGTGGCGCAGCTCGCGCTTTCGCCGCGTCGCGCGTGGGAAATCGGCACGGACAGCGGCATGGTGATCCAGTTGGGGCGTGAGCACACGGAGGCGCGGTTGACGCGTTTTGTCGCGGCGTGGCCGAAAACGCTGGGCAAGCTGAATGTGAAGGTGGCGTATGTTGATCTGCGGTATCCCAACGGTTTCGCCGCGCGGCGACCAGTAAGCAAAAAAAGTTAGGGAGAAAAAATGAGCAAAACGAAAGAGCAAAACTTGATCGTGGGACTGGATATCGGAACCTCCAAAATCGTCGCCATCGTCGCCGAATTGCAGGTGGACGGCGGCCTCAGGGTGGTGGGTCTTGGTCAGCATCCGTCGCGCGGTCTCAAGAAAGGCGTGGTGGTCAACATTGATTCCACCGTGCAGGCGATACAGCGCGCGCTGGAAGAGGCGGAGCTGATGGCGAATTGCAAGATCACGAGCGTGTTTACCGGAATCGCGGGCAGCCACATCAAGAGCCTCAATTCGCACGGCATGGTGAAAATCCGCGACAACGAGGTGATGCAGGTGGATGTGGATCGCGTGGTGGAAACCGCGCAGGCGATCGCGCTGCCGAGCGACCAGCAGGCGCTGCATGTGCTCACGCAGGAATTCATCATTGACGGTCAGGAGGATGTGCGCGAACCCATAGGCATGAGCGGCAGAAAGCTGGAGGTGAAGGTGCACATCGTCACCGGCGCGATTTCCGCCGCGCAAAACATCATCAAATGCGTGACGCGCTGTGGTGTGGAAGTGACCGATCTTGTGCTGCAACCGCTCGCTTCCAGCGCGGCGGTGCTGACCGAGGACGAGCGCGAGCTGGGCGTGTGTCTGGTTGACATCGGCGGCGGCACGACCGACATCGCGGTGTTCAAACAGGGCGCGATTCGCCACACGGCGGTGATTCCGATTGCGGGCGATCAGATCACCAACGATGTCGCGGTCGCGTTCCGCACGCCGACGCAATCCGCCGAGGATATCAAGATCAAGCACGGATGCGCGTTGCGCCAGTTGGCCGATCCGCGGGAGATCGTCGAGGTTCCGGGCGTGGACGGACGCGATCCGCGCGAGTTGTCGGTGCAAACGCTGGCCGAGGTGATCGAGCCGCGCGTGGTCGAGTTGTACGAGTTTGTGTTGAACGAATTGCGGCGCAGCGGCATGGAGGAAATGATCGCCTCCGGCATCGTCATCACCGGCGGCAGCAGTTTGATGAAAGGCATGGTGGAACTGGGCGAGGAAATTTTCCACATGCCGGTGCGCCTCGGTCTGCCGCGTTATGTGGGCGGGCTTTCCGAGGTGATAGGAAATCCGCGTTACGCCACTGGCGTGGGGCTGGTGTTGATGGGCAAGCAGCAGGTTGAGCGGCAGTTGCAAAGCCGTCTGGACGCGAATTCGTTCGAGCTGGTCTGGCAAAAGATGAAGAGTTGGTTTCAGGGGCATTTTTGATTTTCACATGGTTTTTTTGACAGCAGTTTTTTTGGTTTAGGTGGAAAAAAAGGAGGTAACAAATGTTTGAAATTATGGATCGTGATTCACAAGAGGCCGTCATCAAGGTGATCGGCGTGGGCGGTTGCGGCGGCAATGCGATCGAACACATGATAGACAACAACGTGAACGGCGTTGAGTTTATCGTCGCCAACACCGACATGCAGGTGCTCAAAAAGAGCCGCGCCAAAGTCCAGTTGCAACTGGGCGCGGAACTCACGCGCGGACTCGGCGCGGGCGGGCGACCCGAAATGGGGCGCGAAGCCGCGCTGGAAGATCGTGAACGCATCGCCGAAATCATAGACGGCGCGGACATGCTCTTCATCACCGCAGGCATGGGCGGCGGAACCGGCACGGGTGCTGCGCCCGTGGTGGCGGAAATCGCGCGTGAGTTGGGCATACTCACCGTGGCCGTCGTCACCAAGCCCTTTTTGTTCGAGAACAAACGCATGAAGCTCGCGGAGGAAGGCGTGGCCGAATTGACCCGGCACGTTGATTCGCTGCTGGTGGTTCCCAATGACAAGCTCATCCAGGTGCTGGGCGGCAAGGTTCCCGTGAAGGAAGCCTACCGCGCGGCCAACGGCGTGTTGCACAACGCCGTTGCGGGCATCGCCGAAGTCATCAACGGCGAAGGCATGGTCAACGTGGATTTCGCCGACGTGCGTACCGTCATGTCCGAAAACGGCATGGCGATGATGGGTTCCGCGCTCGCCTCGGGCGAAAACCGCGCGCGCATCGCGGCGGAACAGGCGGTCAACAGCCCCTTCCTCGAAAACGTCAACCTCGAAGGCGCGCGCGGCGTGCTCGTGAACATCACGTCGAGCGCCGACACCTTCACCATGGACGAGTTCTACGAAGTGATGAACACCATCAAATCGTTCACGGCGGATGATGCCTCGGTGTTCTTCGGCAACGTGTTCGACGAATCGCTCAACGACGACCTGCGTATCACGCTGGTCGCGACGGGTCTCGCGGGCGGCGTGGCACGGCAGCAGAAGAAACCCGAACTCAAGGTGATGACGCCGATGATGACCGGCACGGATAACCAGCCCGTGTTCGTGGGCGGCGATTACGACGCGCAGGATGTGTTCCAGCCGAACTCGCGCCGCGCGCAAGTCGAGGCGATGAAAAACACCGGCATGGATGAATACGACATCCCGGCGTTTTTACGCAAACAGGCGGATTGAGTCGGCAAGGCGCGCCATTACGAATGGCGGGCGAAGGTTGCAGAGCTTGAAGCTGTAGGTTGGGGCGAGTTTGCGAACCCCAACATGACCACCTTTGAAACGTTGGGCATCTTGATGGGAGAGGAGGGCGTAATCCCTACCCCGTTCGCCCTGAGCTTGTCGAAGGGTGAGTGGCTCATCGGGCTGGAGGTTCATCCTTCTGACCCTTCGGGAAGCGCTTCGCGGAGGCGATGAAGGCGCGTTCGTGCTATCATTGCGGCCTGTTGAATGAGGAATTTCGCGTGTTGAAACAGCGCACATTGAAACATGTGATTCACGCCACGGGCGT
>JAITWS010000123.1 GCA_031285185.1 Methylobacillus sp. | reverse complement strand
CTACCCGAGCCTTCAAAAATGGCAACTCGCAGGCGGTTCGCATCCCGGCTAATCTGGCTTATGAGCGCACGGATATTGATCTCGAAATCGAGCGTATTGGTGATGAGCTTCGTATTCGTCCGGCTCGCCGATCATTAGCCGGTGTGCTTGCCAAGTTCGCCAAATTTTCTCCGGATTTCATGGCCGAAGGGCGTGGCGATCAGGAGCAGGCCGAGAGGGATGTTCTTTGATGCCGCGTTATCTGCTCGACACCAATATGTGCATCTATCTTATGAAGAACCAGCCGGAAGAAGTTGCGCGACGTTTCGCACAATGTTATCGCGGCGATGTGGTGATGTCGGCCATCACCTACGCCGAGTTGGAATATGGCGTGACCGTGGCTGCAAATCCGGCGCGTGAACGAAAAAATCTGGTTAATCTTGCCGAGGAAATTCCGGTGATGCCGTTTGATGCGGCTGCCGGTAAAGCCTACGGGGTGATTCGGCTGGCAACCCGCGAGAGTAAAAAAGACATCCTCGACAAATTGATCGCTGCCCACGCGGTGGCGCTCGGGGTGACGGTCGTGACCAACAACGTGAAGGATTTTTCCAAGTATCCCGGCGTGACCATAGAGAATTGGCTGACATCAAAAATGCAGTAAGTTGCCTCCCCACCAAAAACCCGCTATAGTGCCGCCATGTTTTTCAATCGCTACAACATCTTGTCTCTTCCGCACTTCGGCCTTTTGCTGGCCGGTCTGCTGCTGCGCGTCGCGCGCTGAACATCCATCCCCTGATTTGCTTTACCCAAGATGCGCGGCATTTCCGCCGCGCGGTTAAAATGTGCGAGGTTGCGGCCTTGCGGAGGCGTTGATTCAAATCCGCTTCCGACTGAATGAATGGAGCATGACATGCAGAAATTGATAATTTTCGATACCACTTTGCGCGATGGCGAGCAAAGCCCCGGCGCGGCGATGACCAGGGAGGAAAAACTCCGCATCGCGCGTCAACTGGAAAAGTTGGGCGTGGATGTGATCGAGGCCGGATTCGCAGCGGCCAGTCCGGGCGATTTCGAGGCGATCAAAACCATCGCCGAAACCATCAAGGATTCCACCGTGTGCTCGCTCGCGCGCGCCAACGAGAACGACGTGCGACGCGCGGGCGAGGCGATCAAACCGGCGAAAAAAAGGCGCATCCACACCTTTATCGCAACCAGCCCGATCCATATGGAAAACAAGCTCCGCATGACGCCCGACCAAGTGGTCGAACGCGCGGTGCAGGCGGTGAAATGGGCGCTGGAATATACCGACGATGTGGAATTTTCCGCCGAGGACGCGGTGCGTTCCGACATGGATTTTCTCGTGCGCGTATTCGACGCGGTGATCCGCGCGGGCGCGACCACCATCAACGTGCCGGATACCGTGGGCTATTCCATTCCGCTGTTGTGGGGCGAGCGCATCAAGCAGTTGATCGCGCGCGTGCCAAATTCCGAAAAGGTGATCTGGTCAACGCATTGCCACAATGATTTGGGCATGGCCGTCGCCAATTCGCTCGCCGCCGTGATGAACGGCGCGCGTCAGGTCGAGTGCACCATCAACGGTCTGGGCGAACGCGCGGGCAATGCCTCGCTGGAAGAAATCGTGATGGCGGTCAAAACGCGCAAGGATGTCTTCAACTGCGACAGCCGCATTGACACCACGCAGATCGTCGCGACTTCGCGGCTCGTCTCCTCAATCACCGGCTACCCGGTGCAGCCGAACAAGGCCATCGTCGGCGCGAATGCGTTCGCGCACGAATCCGGCATCCATCAGGACGGCGTGCTCAAACACCGCGAGACCTACGAAATCATGCGCGCCGAAGACGTGGGCTGGAACGCGAACAAACTCACGCTCGGCAAACTCTCGGGTCGCAACGCCTTCCGCACGCGGTTGAAGGAACTCGGCATCGAACTCGAAAGCGAAGACGCGCTCAACGCCGCCTTCGCGCGATTCAAGGATTTGGCCGATAAAAAATCGGAAATTTTCGACGAAGATTTGCAGGCGCTGGTCAGCGAGGAAATCGTCAACGAGGCGAGCGAAAATTACAAACTGGTCTATCTCAACGTCTGCTCGCAAACCGGCGAAACGCCGCACGCGCGCGTGACGGTGCTGGACAACGGCGCGGAACACAGCGCCGAAGCCGATGGCGGCGGCCCGGTGGATGCCGCGTTCAAGGCCATCGAACAAATCGCCAAAAGCGGCGCGGAGTTGTTGCTGTATTCGGTCAACAACATCACCACCGGAACCGACGCGCAAGGCGAAGTCACCGTGCGCCTGTCCAAAGGCGGCCGCATCGTCAACGGTCAGGGCGCGGACACCGACATCGTGATCGCCTCGGCCAAGGCTTACCTGAACGGCCTCAACAAACTTTATTCCGGCTTGGAACGCGCGCATCCGCAGTTGTGAGATGCGTGCTTTTCTTTTCCGCGAAAGTGGCGAGACGGAATGTAGGGGCGGGTTTCAAACCCGCCCGCGCAATTCTCTCCACGCGGGCTGGAGTGAGCGTTATGCGGTTTTAATTCCCCTTCCATGAAGGGGTGGACGCGAAGCGGACGGGGTAGTGTCAAAATAAAAATCGCACCGCAGGGGCGCACATATTTTGTGTCGCTACCGCGACGATTTTCAAGATGAACTACCCCGTCTCCTTCGGAGACACCCCTTCACAGAAGGGGAATTGAACCCTGACAGCATTGATATTTTTTTGGAGCACACCTTGCGTTTAGCCCTGTTTGACCTCGACAACACCCTGCTGGCCGGAGACAGCGATTATGAATGGGCGGAATTTCTCATTTCGCAAGGCGTGCTGGATCGCCGGACGCATCAAGCGCGCAACGCCGGATTTTACGACGACTACAAAAAAGGCAAACTGGACATCCACGCCTTCCTCGAATTCCAGTTAAAACCGCTCGCGCAATACCCGCGCGAACAACTCGACGCGTGGCACGCAAAATACATGCAGGAAAAAATTCGCGGCATGATGACGGACAAAGCCAAGGCGCTCGTGGAAAAACACCGGCAAGCAGGCGACCTCATGCTGATTATCACCGCCACCAACTCCTTTGTAACCCGCCCCATCGCGCGCGAATTCGGCATCGAAAATCTCATCGGCTCCGACCCCGAAGAAATCAACGGCGAATTTACCGGCCACGCCATCGGCACCCCCAGCTTTCAGGAAGGCAAAATCACGCGCCTCAACCAATGGCTGCAAGCACGCGGCCAACAATTGACGGATTTCAACGAAAGCTGGTTCTACAGCGATTCCATGAACGACCTGCCACTCCTGAAAGCAGTAACCCACCCCGTCGCCGTGGATCCCGACCCAATATTACGCGCCCACGCCGAAAAATCCGGGTGGCCGATCATCAGCTTGCGCGGGTGAGCAAAGCGGGTTACGGTTCGAAGCAAAAAAGTACGGCATTAGCGGGAACCCGACTTGGGGTGATTACCTACCGCTTCAACAAAATCTCTAGCACAAATTTGCTGCCGACGTAGGCGAGCAGGAGGAGGGCGAATCCGCTGAGTGTCCAGCGGATGGCTTTTTTGCCGCGCCAGCCGTGTTGGTAGCGGCCTATGAGCAGCGCGCCGAAGATCGCCCAGGAGATGAGGGCGAAGATGTTTTTGTGGTTGAAGCGCAGTGCCTGGTGGAAGAGTTCTTCCGAGAATACGATGCCGCTGATGAGGGTTAGCGTCAGTAGCGCGAAGCCGAGCGTGATGATGCGGAACAGCAGTTTTTCCATCGGCAGCAATGGCGGAAATTCGGGCAGACGGAGCAGGGTCGGTTTGCGGTGCAGGCTGCGTTCGGCGACCGCCATGAGCAGCGCGTGCAGGGCGGCGAAGGTGAGCAGGCTGTAGGCCAGCATCGAGATCACGAGGTGCCATACAAACGCAGGTTTGTCGGCGTAAGTGACGAGATGCGTTTCGGGGAAAATGCCTTGCAGCAGCACGAACACGGCGGCGGGCGGGAGCACGAACGCTTGCAAGCTGTGCAGTTCGCGTTTGATGTCGGCGATCCAGTAGATCAGCACGGTGAGCCAGAAAATCGCGGAGAGCGCGTTGGTGAGGCCGAGATTCAGCCCGCCGGTGAATAGCGATTTGGAGAGCAAAATGCCGTGCAGCAACAGGCCGATGCCGATGGCGATTTGATGCCAGGGCGCGTGTTTGCGCGGGGAATCGGGCGCGGAATCGGGTTTTCCGCCGCGCCAGAAATCGAACGCGACTGCCGCGTAAAATCCGGCGACGATTAAATTGGGGAGTAAGTCCAGCATTCTTCGGTTAAAATTCCAAGATTGCCTCAACTATATCACAGCCCACATGCTTGAAAACCTGACCGGACGGCTGCAACACGTCGTCAAAACTCTGCGCGGACACGCGCGGCTCACCGAAGAAAATATCCAGGACGCGCTGCGTGAAGTGCGTATGGCCTTGCTTGAGGCTGACGTGGCGCTGCCCGTCGTCAAGGATTTCATCGCCCACGTCAAGGAACGCGCGCAGGGGCGCGAGGTGTTGCAAAGCCTCACGCCCGGTCAGGCGGTGATTCAGGTTGTCCACGAAGAGTTGACCAAGCTCATGGGCGAGCAGAACGTCGCGCTCAATCTCGCCGCCGTGCCGCCCGCGATCATTCTCATGGCCGGTTTGCAGGGCGCGGGCAAGACGACCACTTCCGCCAAGCTCGCGCGCTTGCTCAAGGAGCAGAAAAAGAAAGTGCTACTGGTGAGCGCCGATATTTATCGTCCCGCCGCGATCGAGCAATTGCGTACTCTGGCGAACCAGCTCGACATTGATTTTTTCGATTCCAGCGTCAACCAGAAGCCGGAAGAAATCGCCCGCAATGTGCTCGATCACGCGCGGCGGCATTTTTATGACGTGCTGATTTTTGACACTGCCGGTCGTCTGGCGATTGACGAAGCGATGATGGCGGAAATCAGGCAACTTCATGCCGCGCTCAATCCCGTCGAAACGCTGTTTGTGGTGGATGCGATGCAGGGGCAGGACGCGGTCAACACCGCGCGCGCCTTTAACGAGGCGCTGCCGCTCACCGGCGTGGTGCTCACCAAGCTGGATGGCGATGCGCGCGGTGGCGCGGCGCTTTCCGTGCGGCATGTCACTGGTCGCCCGATCAAATTTATCGGCGTCAGCGAAAAAGTTGACGGCCTCGAACCGTTTTATCCCGAGCGCATGGCCTCGCGCGTGCTCGGCATGGGCGACGTGTTGAGCCTGATTGAGCAGGCGCAAAAAAATGTTGATATTGACGAAGCAAAAAAACTCGCCGATAAGGTCAAGTCGGGCAAAAATTTTGATCTGGAAGATTTCAAAAACCAGATGCTGCAAATGCGGAAAATGGGCGGCATGGGCGCGCTCATGGACAAAATGCCCGCGCAACTCGCCAACATGACCAGCAAGGTCAACCCCGAAGTCGGCGAAAAAGCGCTGCGTCGCATCGAAGGCATCATCAACTCCATGACCCCGCAGGAACGCCGCAAACCGGAACTGCTCAAGGCCTCGCGCAAACGCCGCATCGCCGCCGGCGCGGGCGTGAAGGTGCAGGAAGTCAACCGCCTGCTCACCCAGTTTGAAGACATGCAAAAGATGATGAAAATGTTTTCCAAAGGCGGCATGGGCAAACTCATGCGAACGATGCAAGGCCGCTTCCCCGGTTTGCGTTGACCGCGCCGCCACTTTCCGAGATAATAGCGCCCCTTCCGGGGTTCCTCTCCAGGGTTGGTAGCTCAGCGGTAGAGCAGCGGACTTTTAATCCGTTGGTCGAGGGTTCGATCCCCTCCCAACCCACCATATAATCATCCAGCAACATCCAACAACGTCCACAAAACCCGCGTCATTACTAGATAATACGCGGGTTTATTGTTTTATGGCGTCCAACACAGTCCATTGACATCCGGGGGTACATGGGGGTATAAATTGGGGGTATATCCTTTTTGGGTTACACGATATACCCCCGATTTATACCCCCATGTACCCCCGGATGTCAATGGACTTTGTTGGACGCCATAAAACAATAAACCCGCGTATTATCTAGTAATGACGCGGGTTTTGT
>JAITWS010000089.1 GCA_031285185.1 Methylobacillus sp. | reverse complement strand
CCTGCGCCGTATCGTGGATGACATGATAAAAGACCATGAGTACAAGGGCGGAGACGCGCTGTTTAACACCAACGCCGCAGGGCTGGCCGCGCGGGACAAGTGGCTGGATGCCAACCTGCAAGATAGCATGGCCTCGTTCATCCGCAGCAACATCGGGCAGGCCGAGGCTGCGCGCGCGGACATCATGAGCCGTGAGCGCTACGGCAAGACGGTGCAGGAGTTGCTGGAAGACGGTGATATTGACGCGACCGGCAGTCAGAAGGCCACCATGCGCGATATTGTTGACGCGGCGCATCAGCGGCTTGGGAGAGACCTCAGCCCTGGCGTTCGCAAGATCATGGGCTTGGTGATTACAGCGGAGAACATCGCCACCCTGCCCTACGGTATTTTCAGTCAGCTCATGGATCCGCTCACGCTGGCGTTTCGCAAGAATGACTTTAGCACGGTGTTCGAGGACATGGGGCGTGGTGTGAAGGACGTGCTCACGCGCGCGTGGGCGAAGGACAGCAAGGCGCCTAAGGATCAGTGGGAGAAGCTCGCGGAGTTCATGGGCAGCGTAGCGCAGGCGCAGATTACAAACGGCCTGAGCGACATGTACAACCCCGGTTTGCATCTGTCCGGCATGGCGCGCAAGGCCAACGACTTGTTCTTCCGTATGAACGGCATGGAACAGTGGGATCGCTCCATGCGCGTCGCTGCCACGAAGGGAGCGGTCGAGTTCATCAAGACGCACGCAGAGGGCAAGAACGAGCACAGCGCGCGGTTCTTGCAGGAGCTTGGGCTGACCAAGGACGATGTGAAACTCGGCAAGGACGGACAGCTTGACTACGGCAACGAGAAGATTCAAGATGCGATCTACCAGTTCGTAACGGAGTCCGTCGTGCGTCCTGACGCGGCGACTAACACGCTTTGGATGAACGACCCGCACTTCGCGCTTGTCGCGCACATGCGCCGTTTCACCTGGGCGTTCAGCCACTTCGTTCTGGGCCGTATGCAGAGCGAAGCGAAACACGGGAACTACATGGCAGCGATGCCGTTGCTTGCAGCCATACCGTGGATGATGATGACTGACATGGTGAAACATGCTGCCCAGTTCGACGTGCGCGGCACGCAGGGCGGCGTGACAGAGACCCTCATGCGTGGCATAGAGCGCGCGGGACTCATGGGTAGGAGCGAGGTCTTTGAGCAGGCGCTCAACTCGCAGAATTATGGCGGCTCGTTCATTGCGTCACTGCTCGGCCCCGCCGCCGAGGATGTGAACAAAATGGCGAGAGCGTTCTGATGTAGCTCATAACAATAAGGGGCTATTCGCCCCGGGGGATTAAAAATTTTCGCCCGTCTGGGTACTACGCACTACAAAAGGAGATGTTGTGGCTGACAAAGAACCTGGAGGATGTTTAGGCCCTATAGTGGGGATTATCATCGCAATGCTCGTTTACGGCCACTTCAAATCAGAGCGAACGCACGAAACCAGCCAGCGCACCGCAGAAACACAAAAGGTTGATGAGGTGCTCCAGACTAACGGGATGTCTCGTGTAGATCCTGCAACAACACGGCAATTGCAGCACGCATGTAACCTCGAAGTAACCAAGTCAGTCGCTAACTTGGATAATACCGGGCGCGGCGGCAACGCTGTCTGGATTTCATCGAAAAGTTTCTACAGCGTGCATTCTGACTACAGCAAAGAAGGCGAAAACTACGGCTGTGCAGTGATGCCCGATTACAGAATTGTAGGTGTATGGGCGGTGAATCCGCAGACCCATCAAGGTCGCCCCGTGATACAATACACGCAGTAAAATAAATTTCTTCACACCAAGATTACACCAAAACCCTCGCAACCCCGCGTAGCTCCTAGCTCGACGACTCCCCCTCCCGGCACCAAATGCGCGGCACTCCGTCGCGCGCATACATTCTAACCCAAGACAGCTCACGCCCAAGCCGCGCCTTGTTCCGCGGCCATTTGCCGCCCGTGTCACGCCGGAAGATCGCCGCGTTTTAATCAGGATAAAATAATCCTTTTAGCGTCAATAACTTAGCTTGTCACCAAAATTTCTTTATGCTACTTTGTGTCCCGTCTGCGACAGTTTGTCGCAGGCAACGATAACAAATAAGTAATGTGAAACGCAGTCGTTTGCCGGAGGAGAATCGGTGGCAACATCGGTTATAGATTACAAGGTAGTTGCTCGTCCCAATCACTCCATGTCCCGCAAGGAGACATTTCGAGTTGTCGCGGTACTCGCACTCTTTTCCCTGTCGGTTGCAACTGCGTTCGGTCTGCTCGGCGCGTGGCTGGTTTTCCCGTTCGCGGGGCTGGAGTTGCTTGCGTTGGCGTATGCCTTTCATTTTGTCCTGAAACATGCGGATGATTATGAAAGCATCACCATCTCGGGCGACAGGCTGGCGATAGAAAAACAGCATCACAAAAGCATGAGCCAGATTGTTTTGAACCGCTATTGGGCGCAGGTGGTGTTAAAAGAAGCGCCCGGCGGAGAGCATCGTTTGTGGCTGCGGTCGCATGGCAAGGAGTTTGAAGTCGGCAAGTTCATGAGCGATCGGCAACGATTGGTCGTGGCGAGTCAACTGAAAATGCGTACCGGAGCGGTTTACCAAGGCGCGATATAGGGAGTGAGAATGGTCTTTCGATTTTTGCAAAAGGTTGGGATGGGGTTGATGTTGGTGCTGTGGTCTTTCGCCGCGCGCGCCGAGTACGCATGGAATTTCCCCACACCCGCCACGCCCATGGCGGCGGACACGCTGCATGTGCATAACAAGTTCATGGTTATCACCATGATTATTTTCGTTGTGGTGCTGGGCATCATGATCTATTCGATCTACGCGCACCGCAAAAGCAAAGGCCATCAACCGGCCAGCTTCACCGGCCCCGGCACCAAGGCGCAGGTTTTCTGGACGCTGGTTCCGTTCGCCATTCTGCTCTACATTGATTTCATCCTCATGGGCATCCCCGCGTACCACAGCGTTTTGCTCATGCAGGACACCAAGAACGGCGCGGAAATGGTCGTCAAGGTGACCGGCAGTCAGTGGCGCTGGCAGTATGAATACATGGACGGCGATGCGAAAGGCATCCAGTTCGTGAGCACGCTGACCACGACGCCGGATCAGATTGCCAACCAAGCCGCCAAAAACGAGCACTATCTGCTGGAAGTGGATAATCCGCTCGTGCTGCCGGTCAACAAAAAAGTCCGCATTCTGCTGACTGCCAATGACGTGATTCATACCTGGTGGGTTCCCGCCTTCGGTTCCGCGCGCGACGCCATTCCCGGCTTTTTGCGCGAAACCTGGGTGCAGATTGAAAAACCCGGAACCTATCGCGGCCAGTGCAAGGAACTGTGCGGCAAAGGCCACGGTTTCATGCCGGTGGTGGTGGAAGCCAAACCGGAAGCGGAATACAACATCTGGGTCGCCGAGCAGAAAGCCAAAATGAGCGCCGCTTCCGCCGATGCGGGCAAGGAATGGTCGCAGGAAGAATTGATGACCCAGGGCAAAGCCGTGTATGAAAAGAATTGCGCGGCCTGCCACCAGCCCGACGGCAAGGGCATACCGCCCACATTCCCGGCGCTCGCGGGCAGCAAGATCATCAACGGGCCGAATTTCGATGCCTCGGGCAAACTGCTTGCGGACAGCCACGTTGACCGCGTGTTCAACGGCAAAAATGCGATGCCGGCATGGAAAACCATGCTGAGCGATGCCGACATCGCCGCCGTCGTGACTTACGAACGCAATTCTTTCGGAAATACCATGGGTGATCTGGTGCAACCTTCCCAGATCAAAGCTCTGCGTTAATTCGGATTCAAGGAGACTTACATGAGCACCGCAACCGCAACACACCACGACGGCCACCACGCCGATCATCCCACGGGCATCATGCGTTGGTTGACCACCACCAACCACAAGGACATCGGCACGATGTACCTGACCTTCTCGCTCATCATGTTCCTCATCGGCGGCATCATGATCCTCGCCGTCCGCGCCGAGCTGTTCCAGCCGGGAATGCAGTTGATGCAACCGGAATTTTTCAACCAGCTGATCGGCGTTCATGCGCTCGTGATGATCTTCGCGGCGCTCATGCCCGCCGCAACCGGCTTCGCCAACTGGATGCTGCCGCTGCAACTGGGCGCGCCCGACATGGCGCTGCCACGCCTCAACAACTGGGGTTTTTGGCTGTTGCCGCCCGCCGCAATGCTGCTGCTCGCGCCCTTTGTGCTCGCGCTGTTCGGCATCGGCGACGGCGCGGTTGCGACCGGCTGGACATTCTACGCACCGCTGTCCGTGCAAGGCGGCATAGGCACGGACTTCGCGATTTTCGCGGTTCACCTGCTGGGGATTTCCTCGGTAATGGGTTCCATCAACGTGCTGGTCACCATCTTCAACATGCGCGCGCCCGGCATGACGCTCATGAAAATGCCGATCTTCGCGTGGGGCTGGATGATTACCGCCTTCCTGCTGATCGCCACCATCCCCGTGCTCGCGGGCGGCGTGACCATGCTGCTGACCGACCGTCACTTCGGCACGCACTTCTTTGACGCGGCAGGCGGCGGCGATCCCATCCTGTTCCAGCACCTGTTCTGGTTCTTCGGTCATCCCGAGGTGTATATCGTGCTGCTGCCGGTGTGGGGTCTGATTCCGCACATTCTGACCACCTTCGCGCGCAAGCCCACTTACGGCTACAAGGCGCAGGTTTACAGCTTCTGGGCGATCGGCATTCTGTCGGTCGTGGTGTGGGCGCACCACTTCTTCACCGTGGGCTTGCCGACTCCCGCGCTGCTCTATTTCATGTACAGCACGATGTCCATCTCGTTGCCGCTCGCGGTGCTGTTCTTCTGCTGGATCGCGACCATGTGGAAAGGCTCAATGACCTTTGAAACGCCCATGCTGTTCACCGTCGGCTGGATCATCCTGTTCGGCATCGGCGGTCTGACCGGCCTCGTGCTCGCGGATGTCGCGGCGGACGCGCAATATCACCACTCCTATTTCGTGGTGGCGCACTTCCATTACACACTGTTCGCGGGCGGCATCATGGGTATCATGGCCGGGGTTTACTACTGGCTGCCGAAGATGACCGGCCACATGTACAGCGAAAAACTCGGCAAGCTGCATTTTTGGCTGACCGCGATCGCATTCAACGTGACCTTCATCCCGCAATTCTTTCTGGGGCTGGCCGGAATGCCGCGCCGCATCCCGGATTACGCGCTGCAATTCTCGGAGTTCAACATGATCTCCACGATAGGCGCGTTCACGCTCGGTCTGTCGCAACTGATCTTCGTCTATAACATCATCCGCACCGTGCGCGGTGGTGAAAAAGCGACCGACAAAGTGTGGGAAAGCCCGGAAGGACTGGAATGGACGCTGCCCTCGCCGCCGCCGTATCACAGCTTCAGCGAGCAGCCGGTCGTCAAATAACACAACCTGCCCCGGCCATCGCGCCGGGGCGTTTTTGGAAACACCATGAATCAGGAAAGCAGTGAGAAGAAACGTCGCAACATACGCATCGGATTTGTCATCGGCGCATTCGTCGTGGCGTGGTATTTGATCGCGATATTCGTGATGGCGAAATGATGGACGCGGAACAACGCGCGGCGGCCAACAAGCGGCTGGCGTGGAAATTGATGGGTTTGGTGGCGCTGGCGATTGCGTTCGCATTCGCGCTGGTTCCGCTGTACAACGTGTTTTGCGATCTGACCGGCTTGAATGGCAAGACCGAGGGTTTGCCGGTCGAGGTGCAAAACAACATGAAAGTGGACGAATCGCGCTGGGTGAATGTGGAGTTCACCAGCAGCGTGATGCCGGGTTTGGCGTGGAATTTTCACCCGAAGGAAAACAGCATGAAAGTGCGACCGGGTGAAATCATGCTGGCGACGTTCGAGGCGAAGAACATGACCAACGAAACCGTCGTCGGTCGCGCGGTTCCCAGCGTCAGTCCGTCGCAGGCGACGTTCTACTTCAAGAAGATCGAGTGTTTCTGCTTTCAGCAGCAGGCGCTGAAAGCGGGTGAGGTGAAGGAAATGCCGTTGCGGTTTTATGTCAGCCCCGACCTGCCGAAAGACATAGGAACCATCACCTTGTCGTATGCGTTTTATCACGTCGCTCCGGCGGCGAATTAGGGAGGCCGCGCAATAATGCGCGGCAATGTAAGCAACAGCACATTAAAAAGCACTGTAAGGAGTTTTTGTATGACCACGCAAACACATGAAGGCCACTACTTTGTGCCCAACCCCAGCATTTATCCGGTCATTCTTTCGGCCAGCCTTCTGCTGTTGGCGGGAGGGTTCATCTTCAACATCAACGGCCACGGCGCAGGCAAATGGTCAATGCTGCTGGGGGTTCTGGGCATTTTGTATGTGCTGTTCGGCTGGTTCGGCAAGATCATCGGCGAAAGCGAAGGCGGCATGTACAAAAAATGGGAAGACCGCTCCTTCCGCATCGGAATGATCGTCTTCATCGCCTCCGAAGTCGCCTTCTTCGCCGCGTTCTTCGGCGCGCTGTTTTACATGCGCGTGATCTCGGTGCCGGAACTCGCCGGATTCGATCCGAATTTCACCCCGCACCCCGGCTATGCCGGTGGCTGGCCGACCGCAGGCCCCGGCGGCATTGTGCTCGGCAAGGAATATTCGCCCGCCAATTTCACCCCCATGGGCGCGTGGGGCATTCCGGCCATCAACACGCTCATCCTGCTCTCCTCGGGCGTGACCGTCACCTGGGCGCACTGGGGACTGCTCAAGAACAACCGCAAGCAACTCATCGCCGGTCTCGCGCTGACGGTGTTGCTGGGCATTTCGTTCCTGTTTCTGCAAGGGTATGAATATCACCACGCTTATCAGGAACTCGGCCTCACGCTCGGCAGCGGCGCTTATGGCGCGACATTCTTCATGCTGACCGGCTTCCACGGCTTCCATGTGACGCTGGGAACCATCATGCTGATCGTCATCCTGCTCCGCAGCATGAAGGGGCATTTCCGTGCCGACCACCACTTCGGCTTTGAAGGCGTGGCGTGGTACTGGCACTTTGTGGATGTGGTCTGGCTGTTGCTGTTCGTGCTGGTTTACTGGCTGTGACAAATGAAAAGCGGCATCCGTGAGGACGCCGCTTTTCGTCGGGGAAAATCACTCAGCGCGGCTGACCGATGAGACCGAAGTAATACAGAATCATCAGCAGCAAAAACAGGCCGAGGGACAGGGAAATACGCAAGGTCAACGCTTTCGCCGTGCGGCTGCCCTCGCCTTTATCCTTGATGAGATAAAACAGCGCGGAAAACAGACTGCCGACGATGACCAGCAATACGATGACAATGAAAACTTTCAGCAACATGACGGACTCCGCGTTTGATCGTGCGTTCGATTATGAAACGCTCCCCGGTATAAATCAATGAAATATCATTTCCGCAACCGCCTTGTACCCGCACTCGCCGCGCTGCTCTGCGCCGCGCTGTTCGTGCGGTTGGGCTTGTGGCAACAACACAAGGCCGAAGCCAAGCAAGCGTTGCAAACGCAGCTCGACAGTCACATGCAGGAAGCGCCGACTGCCTTGCCGGACAACATCGCCGACCCAAAAACATGGCGCTACCGCAATGTGCGCGTTCGCGGCAGCTATGAAACGCGCTACCAGATTTTGCTCGACAACCAGATGGACAATGACCGCGCCGGTTACCATGTGGTCACGCCCTTCCATATCGAAGGCACGGAGCGCCGCATCCTTGTGAATCGCGGCTGGATTCCCGCGCCCGCACTGCACAGCGAAATCCCGACAATAGAAACGCCGGAGGAGCCGCTCGAAATCACCGGCAATCTGTGGCTGCCTTCCGAAAAATTTTATACGCTGGAAATAGTGTTACCCCCTGGCCCTTCTACTTACAACAAATGGAACAGCGTCTGGCAAAACATGGATATGAAACGCTATCGGCAAGCCGTGCCGTTCGAGTTGCATCCGCTCGTCATCCGCCTCGCGCCGGACAGCGCGGCGGGCGGTTTCGCGCGCAACTGGCCGCAACCGGCGGAGCGCATGGAAATGAATTTGAGCTACGCCTATCAATGGTACGGCTTTGCCGTGGCCGCGATTGCGATCTGGCTGTTTTTGGCTTTCAGGAAAGTCGAGGCGTAAATGGCCGAAACCGCGCAACAACGCAAAGGCCGCCGCATGATGTTCATCATGCTCGCGCTGTTTTCGCTGCCGCTGATCGCGGTGCTGCTCATGGTGCGCCTCGACTATCGCCCCGGCGGCGAAAGCCACGGCGAACTGCTGAAGCCGCCCAAAGCCTTGCTAGCGCCCGCGATGACGGATTTGCAAGGCCGGCCTTTCGCCGCCGCGCAGTGGAAAGACAAATGGCATCTGGTTGTGATCGCGGATGAAACATGCGACGCGGATTGCCAACAGCGCCTGCATCTCATGCGGCAGGTGCACGTCACGCTCAACAAGGAAATGAGCCGCGCGCAGCGCGTGCTGATCGTGACCCGCGCCGACGACGATCTGGAATCGCTTCAACAACGCTATCCCGATCTCGTCATTCTCACCGGAACCGAAGCCGCCGACTTCGCGCGACAATTTGATCTGCCCGACCAACCCGCCGCCACCGCCGGTCGCGTGTATCTCGTTGATCCGCTGGGCAATCTGATGATGAGTTATCCGGCGGGCTTTGACCCCAGAGGCTTGCAAAAAGACATGACCCGCTTGCTCAATTTTTCGTGGGTGGGATGATGAAAACCTTCGACCGTCTGCTGCTCGCCGCTGCCCTGCTGACCTTTTGCGTGGTCGTGCTCGGCGCGTATGTGCGCCTCTCGGACGCAGGGCTGGGCTGCCCGGATTGGCCGGGTTGTTACGGTCATCTCAGCGTGCCGCAAGCCGAGGATGCGCTGGCGCATTCCCCCAACGCGCCGCTGGAAGCGCATAAAGCCTGGAAGGAAATGGTGCACCGTTATTTCGCGGGAACCCTGGGTTTGCTGTTGCTCGCGCTGTGCGTCACCGCATGGCGCAAGCGCCGCGCATTCCACGCGCCCGTCGCGCTGCCCACGGCGCTGCTGCTCGTGGTGGGGTTTCAGGCCGCGCTCGGCATGTGGACGGTCACGCTGTTGCTGAAACCCGCGATCGTGAGCGCCCACTTGCTCGGCGGCATGACAACATTGGCGCTGCTGACCTGGCTCGCGCATCGTCGTTTCGGCAGTTTTTCTTCCCGCTTCGGCGAGCGCAACAACGCGCTCAAACCGTGGGCGCGGCTGGGCTTGGTCATACTCGCGATTCAAATTTTTCTCGGCGGCTGGACCAGCTCCAACTACGCCGCGCTTGCTTGCGCGGATTTTCCGCTGTGTCAGGGCGCGTTACTGCCGCCCACAGATTTCACCAACGCGTTTCACATGATCCGCGAACTCGGCCAAACCGCCGACGGCGCGCAAATTCCGTTCGCGGCGCTGACCGCGATTCACTGGACGCATCGCCTGGGCGCGCTCGTCACCCTGCTCTATCTCGGCTGGCTGGCCGCGCGCACGATGCGCGCGCCGGGGTTGGGCGCGCTGGGCGCAATCATCGCCGTTTTGCTGTTGTTGCAAATCGGCCTCGGCATCAGCAATGTGATGTTCAGCCTGCCGCTGCCGGTCGCCGTCGCGCACAACGCGGTCGCGGCCTTGTTGCTGGTTTCATTGGTGGTATTAAACTCGAAAACGACCGAGAGGTCAGGGAGACAAACATGAGCGCAATCGTCGCAATCCGATTCCAACGCCTACGCATCAGCTTCCAAAGCTTTTTTCTGATGTGCAAACCGCGCGTGACCGCGCTCATCGTGTTCACCGCGATGATAGGCATGTTCCTCGCCACACCGGGCATGGTTCCGCTTGATCTTTTGCTCAACGCCACCCTCGGCATCGCGCTCGCCTCCGGCGCGGCGGCGGCGTTCAACTGCCTCATCGAGCAAAAAATAGACGCGCGCATGGCGCGCACGCGCGCGCGACCGCTGCCCACGGGACAAGTCTCCTCGCTGCAAACCGCCGTGTTCGCCACGCTGGTCGGCGCGCTCGGCCTCGCCATTTTGTATTTCAACGTCAACCCGCTGACGATGTGGCTCACCTTCGCCACCTTCCTCGGCTACGCGGTCATCTACACCATCTTCCTCAAACCCGCGACGCCGCTCAACATCGTCATCGGCGGCGCATCCGGCGCGATGCCGCCGGTGCTCGGCTGGGCGGCGGTCAACAACGTTGTTTCGCCCGAGGCGCTGATTTTGTTCCTGATTATCTTCGCGTGGACGCCCCCGCATTTCTGGGCGCTGGCGCTGTATCGCCGCGACGAATACGCCAAATCCGGCCTGCCCATGCTGCCGGTCACGCACGGCGAACAATTCACGCGGCTGCACATTCTGCTTTACACCATCATCCTCGTCGCTGTCACGCTCATGCCCTTCGGCAGCGGCATGAGCAGCTGGATTTACCTCGCCGCTTCCGGCGCGCTCAACGCGATTTTCATGGCCTATGCGATCGGCCTTTACCGCAACTACAGCGACAACCTCGCCAAACGCACCTTCCGCTACTCGATTCTTTATCTCACCCTGCTCTTCGCCGCGCTGCTGCTGGATCACTACCTGCTGCCCATGCCGATGCTGGGCAGTTAGCAACCACTGGAGTTCTCTCTCTGGCGGGGATCCAGCACAAAATAAGTAACCGCTTGCAAACAAAAACGGCTGCCTCGGCAGCCGTTTTCACATCATCCAAATCAGCGGTGGGAAGGTTTTGAGGAATTTCCTCCTGACGGCTTTCCGGGTTTGCCCGGCGGTGCCGAATTTGGCGGCATCGCTTGCTGGCAACTGCGGTCGCCCACATAGCCGATCACGCACGGCTGGCTGGGGCGTATCGTTACTCCCGTGGAGGCATTATTGTTGCGCGACCGGCGCGCGTAGCCCGATCCATAAACCGGCACATAGGCCGACGAAAGCGCGCGCTCGGCTTCCGCCGCGGCAAGCTCACGCTGACGCGCCTCTTCCACTGCCGCCAATTGCCGCGCCTCCTCCGCATGTATTTTCTCCTGCGCGAGACGCTTCTGATCCTGATAGCGGTTTTCTTCCTGCAAACGTTTCAATTGCTCCCGCGCGCGCTGCTCATCTTCCGCCGAAACCGGCGGCATTTCCTCCACCGTGCCAAGCTGCTTCTGCTTCGCCGCGCAAGGCTCATCCTGATACACGATCCGCTGCCGCGCGTCCTTGCATTTGTAAATCTCGGCGGAAGCCGCCAACGGAATCATGCCCACCAACAATGCGATCACCAGTTTGCCCATAGAAACCCCCATCCTGCGCGCCATGATACACAGACAAAAAATATGAGGATTATTTAAAGCTTAAATGCGGCTGGGCGCAAGTCTTGTTTCGGCAGGTTTTGCGCAGATTGGCAACGATTTCCGCCCGCCCGCAATGTCCATCGTTCAAGCGAGCGCGGGCATCGCTGCTTTTTTCAGTACCTCGATTGCCCACTGATTGAGACTTTTTCCCTTGGCTTCGGCGGCGATCAGCGCGGAGAGATGCACGTCGGGCGGTACGCGCAACATCATGTTTCCACTAACGGGTTTCAAGGGCGGCTTGCTGATCTTCGCACAGAGATCGAAATAATCTTCGACCGCCTCGTGGAAGGCGGCAGTGAGTTCGTTTACCGTTTCACCATGAAAGCCGATTACGTCGGCGATGCCAAGAATACGCCCGACAAAAATCGCATCGCGCTCATCAAATTCAACGCGAGCCGTGTAGCCTTTGTAGGTCATGGTATTCATGGGGTCACTCCAATCAGGATTAAAAAATCACGCGCTTGCTCCACTTGGTAGGCTTTCGCTTCCTTTGAGGGATGCGGTCGGTGGAAAGCCGTCGCGTGTAAGTCTTTTACAAAACGCACACGGCTGCCGTTGCCTTCGATGACATCGCAGCCTATGGCCTTGAGCAGCGATTCGATTGCCGTCCATTCCAGCGTTTTGTGGGTTGGCGTAGCGAACACGGCTTCAAGGGTTTTGCGTTGTTTGCTGTTCATGCCCGCAATGATTGCATTCACTGCAATCATATGCAAGCAATTTTTGCAATCAAGCGAAATGCGCGAGCTTTCCTGAATGGTGCTGGAAATTATATGGTTGGGAGGCTACAAAACAGTCTCTTGTAAGCCTTATTTCATGCTGGTCTGCAAAAACTGGCTTGTTGATATACCCCCAAATATACCCCCATCAAAGACTTGCTGCCCCCTCCTCGCAATTGGAAAAGGCTGGTGCGCCAGCCTAATTAAATCAGCTTGCGCACCAGCATGTCATAGTTTCGCCAGCAACCCCTCACGAACACCATCAAGTTCGTTATGGAAGTCTTGGGCAATATAACATCCCAGGTCAGCAAGCTCCTTGGAGCCTTCCGGGTTGGC
>JAITWS010000078.1 GCA_031285185.1 Methylobacillus sp. | reverse complement strand
TCGTTGGCTTCGTAGGCGGCGGCGATGGCTTGCACGCCGTGTTTTTCGTAGAACGCGCGCGCTTTTTTGTTATAGACGTTGGCGAGATAGCTCAATGTGTTTTCGGGATAAATCGCGGGAGGTTGCGCGGCAGCGCGGCGCGGCGGGCGTTTGTAGTCAGCGAGACGCGCGTGTTCGAGTTTTGTGATCGCCTCGCGTCGCAGCGCGTTGACGGCGGAGGCGGGAATGAACCAGGGTTGCGTCCATTCCAGCGTAATCGCGGAAACAGAAAAATCCGTTCCGCCGAGTTTGGCGAGATTTTCGCGCAAGCCCGCCTCGGCGCGTTCCGCTTGTTGCGCGGCTTGCTTTTCGTGCGTGAGTGATGCGGTCGCGCTATGGCCGTCCGCGTCGGTCACGGTGAGCGCGTAGCCGTCATCCGTTTCAATCAGACGCATGGAAACGGGAATGCTGCGTCGCGCCGATTCCTTTTCCAGCAGGCGCATGAAGGCGTGGTCACGGTTGCGGTAAATCGTCGCACCGCGCCGCAGACCTTGCGGCATTTCGTTCGGATAAAGTTTGTTGCCCTGCGCGGTGTTGACGCGCAGGCCGACCAAATCCTTGTGCACGTCGAAAAAACTGATGCCATCGCCGTTGTGCAATTCGATTTCGGTTTCGACTTCAAAATGATTTTCGGCGATGCGCGTGACGCGACCGATTTCCTCGCCCGCGTGTTTGGGCGTGTCAAACGCGGCGATATCGCCCTTGCGCCCGTTGACGAAATAATCCGTCGCGCTGCGGTTGAAGGTTTTTTCGGGCTGCGGCGTGAAGGTGTAAACGCAGCGCCCGCTTGAGGCGCGCGCGAGTTCGGGCTGCTCGTCCATGATCTCATCAAGCAGGCGGCGATAATGCGCGGTGGAATTTTTGAGATAGGTGATGTCCTTGAGCCGCCCTTCGATTTTGAACGAATCAATGCCCGCAGCGATCAGCGCGCGCAGATTGGCGCTCTGGTCGTTGTCCTTGAGCGAAAGCAGATGTTGGTCGTTGGCGAGCACGCGGCCTTGCGCGTCTTCGAGCGCATACGGCAGGCGGCACGCCTGCGAGCATTCGCCGCGATTGGCGCTGCGCCCGGTGTGCGCGTGGCTGATGAAACACTGTCCGCTGAACGCGACGCATAATGCGCCGTGCACGAAAAATTCCAGAGTGCAATTCGTCGCTGCGCGGATCGCGCGTATCGTCGGCAAATCCAGCTCGCGCGCGAGCACGAGTTGCGAAAATCCGACCTGATCGAGGAACACCGCTTTTTCCACCGTGCGTATGTCGGTCTGCGTGCTGGCGTGCAGTTGTATCGGCGGCAAATCAATTTCGAGCAGCCCCATATCCTGCACGATGAGCGCATCCGCGCCCGCATCGTAAAGCTGCCAAACCAGTTTCCGCGCGGCTTCCAGCTCGTTGTCGTGCAATATGGTGTTGAGCGCGACGAATGTTTTTGCGTGGAATTTGTGGGCGAAATCCGCCACGCGCGCGACCTCTTCCACCGTGTTTTCGGCGGCGGCGCGCGCGCCGAACGCGGGGCCGCCCATATAGACGGCATCCGCGCCGTGCTTGATCGCCTCCATGCCGTATTCGGCGTTTTTGGCGGGCGCGAGCAGTTCGAGATGGCGCGTCATTGCGCGTGACGTTCTTCGATGCGCCCGTCTTGCGCCACGAAAATCGTGTGGGCGAGCCGGTGGAAAATACCGTGTTCGACCACGCCGGGAATCGCGTTCAAGCGCGCGTCGAGTTCACCGCCATCCAGCGTGGCATCAAAGGTCATGTCCAGCACCAGACTGCCGTGCGAGGTGATGGCTAGGCCGTCCTTGGCGGCATTGGGGCGCAGATCGCCCGCGCCGCCCAGCGATTCAATCGCGCGTTTGACCAGTTGCCATGCGAAGGGCATGACCTCGATCGGAATCGGAAATTTTTCGCCGATGCGCGACACGAGTTTGCCTTGATCCACGAGCACGATGAATTGATCTGCCGCGCGCGCGAGCAATTTTTCGCGCACAAGATCGTAACCGCGCCCCTTGAGCAACGTCATGTCGGGCGCGACTTCATCCGCGCCGTCCACATACAAATCCAGCCGGCTGATTTGATCCGCGGAAACCAGCGGCAAACCAAGATCGCGCGCCTTGATCGCGCTCACCACGGAACTGGAAACCGCGCGTATTTTGAGATTTTCCTCGTGCATACGTCGCGCCAATTCCTCGATGAAAAAGTTGGCGGTCGAGCCGGTTCCGAGGCCGATCAGCATGTCGTCCCGCACCAGACGCGCGGCGTGTTTGGCAACCTGTTCCTTGTCGTTCATCATCTTCCCCAGCGTAGCGCGGCGGTATGCACGGGCGCATCCCAATGGCGGCGGATTTCGTCGTCGAGCAGGCACAGCGTGATGGACGCGCCCGCCATTTCGAGCGACGTGGTGTAGTCGCCGACGAGCGAGCGCGTGATGTTGATGCCGCGCTGTTTGAGCAACTTTTCGGCGGCGTGATAAAGCAGATAAAGTTCCATGAGCGGCGTGCCGCTAAAGCCGTTCACCATGAGCAGCGCCTCGGAACCGGGCGCGGGTTTGAGGTCTTCCAGAATCGCATGAACCAGATCGGCCACGATGTCGTCGGCGCATCGCAACGCTTCGCGGCGGCGTCCCGGTTCGCCATGTATGCCCACGCCCATTTCCAGTTCGTCCGCGCCGATGTCGAAAGTCGGTCGTCCCGCCGCCGGAACGGTGCAGCTTGTGAGCGCCACGCCCATTGAGGCGGTGCGACGGTTGACGCGCTCGCCCAAGGCTTTGCATGTCGCCAGATCAGCGCCCGTTTCCGCGAGGCTGCCCACGACTTTTTCGACGATCACCGTACCCGCCACGCCGCGCCGACCCGTGGTGTAGGTCGAGTTTTCGACCGCCACATCGTCGCTGGTAATCACCGTGGCGTGTTCGCACGACAGCATCTCCGCCGCCATCTCGAAATTCATCACATCGCCCGCGTAATTTTTGACGATGAACAACACGCCCTTGCCGCACTCGACCGCCTCCGCCGCCGCCAGCATCTGGTCGGGCGTGGGCGAGGTGAACACATGGCCGGGACAGGCCGCATCCAGCATTCCGACGCCGACAAAACCGCTGTGCAACGGCTCATGGCCGGAACCTCCGCCTGAAATCAGCGCAACCTTGTTTTGCGCTTTTTCCGCACGGACGAGATAGTTGGGATCGAGATTGAGGCGAACGATGTCACGGTGCGCGGACGCGAAACCGGACAAACTTTCCGCAAGCAAATCGTCCACCTGATTGATGAATTTTTTCATGATGATTTCCTCTTTTCTCATTGACACTCATCCGTTCGTCCTGAGCTTCGCCTGTCCTGAGCTTGTCGAAGGATCGAAGGATGAGTGGTCACGCTCCATGGTTGTTCACCCTTCGACAAGCTCAGGGCGAACGGTAGTTTTGAATAGCTTCCATGTCATTTCAAACCAGCGCCAGATCGCAAACGGCGCAGATGATGACCTGGCTGCTCTTCGCGCCGGGGTCTATGTGGCCGACCGCGCGTTCGCCGAGAAACGCGGCGCGGCCTTTGGTTGCGATCATGTCGCGCGTCGCGAGCACGCCCTGCTCCGCTTCGCGTTTGATGGTTCGCAATAATTCGTCGCGCGCGCAACCTTCGTTTGCGAGACGGGTGAAAGTTTGCGCCACGGGAATCAGCACATCCAGCATCGTTTTTTCGCCCACATCGGCTTTGCCGCGCAGCTTGATCGCCTCCACTCCGGCGGCAAACGCGGCGGCAATTTGCGGCAGCGTTTCCGCCTCCTTGCCCGCCTTGCCCATCGCAATGAAAAAACTGCCGATGAGCGGCCCGGACGCACCGCCTATGGTCGAGAGCAGCTTCATTCCGACTTTTTGCAGCGCCGCATCGGGCGACAATTCCGCCAACTCCGCGCGCATGGCCGCCACCGTCGCGCAACCGCGTTTCATATTGATGAAATGATCGCCGTCGCCGATCGCGCGATCCAGCGATTCAATCTCCGGCTCATGCGCGAGTATGGCCGCATTGACGGCTTCGGCGGCTTGCAGGATGAAATCTGTGTTCATGGTTAGTGTGTCTGCGGCGCAGGCGCGCCGCGCAGCAGCCCTTCGGTCGAAAGGTCTTCGTCTATCTCCGGCCAGTGTATCCCGAAGCCGCCGCCGCATACCTGCCAATGATCGCGCTGTGCCGGTGTCGCGTTCAGGAGGCGCGGATACCATGCCAGCGGCACACTGATCGCGCGACCATCCATGAGATTGACCACCAGATCATCCTCGCCGACTTTCACATCTTTCACGCGCTCATCCGCGCTGATTGCCAAAATACTCATCCCAAGCCTCCTTTAATACCAACTGCTGTGTTTGCACCATGCGAATGATCCCGGTTAATTCGCTGGCGCTGAATCCAACATTACGCGCCAACGCAACCGGCTGCAACCAGACCTTCGCCGAACATGAATCCCGATCCACATGCACATGCGGCGGCTCGTTCGGCTCATGGCTGAAGAAGTAAAACCGATACGCCCCTTGCCTCAGAACGGTGGGCATACGACTATCCGCCTGTTCAAATTCAAAGCCGCCATTTTACGCTTCTCCGCTTGTTTCTTAATCAACGCCCAAACAGCCCCGCCGCCATCGCCGCGCCGTGAACGATGCAGGCGACGATGGTCAGCACGAGCGCGGGTCGCAGACGTTGGGGCGTGGCTGCGCGTTGCTCGATCAGCGCGGCGGCGGCGAGGCTGAAAGGCGTGGATACGGGCGACCACAGCGCGGCTTGCGGCAGCATTTCCAGCATCGCGCCGATAACGACCCAGAGATGCGCGAGCAGCATCAGCGCGATATAAAGCAGCGCCGCGCCACGCGCGCCCAGGCGCACCGCCAGCGTGCGTTTGCCCACGGCGGCATCGCCCGCGGCATCGGGCAATCCGTTGGCGAGCAAAATGTTGGCGACCAGCAGCGCGTAAGGCAATCCGAGCACGCATGGCATCCATGAAAATTCCTGACGTTGCACATAATCCGCGCCGATCACCACCAGCCACCAGGTGAGCGCCACCGCCAACTCACCCAATCCGCGCGCCATGAGTTTGAGCGGCGGCGAGGAATATGCCCAGCCCAGCGCCACGCCCGCGAGACCGATCCATAACAAGCCGATGCCGACCCACGCGACCAGCGCCAGCCCCACGCCCACCAGCAATACGGCCAGGCTTGCCGCCAACATGCGTGTTTGCGCGGGTGTGGCTTCGCCGCGCTGGATGAATCCCGCGCCGCCGGTGAAGGGCGCGATGGCGCCGTGGTTGGCGGCATCGGCTCCGTTGACGGCATCTTCGTAATCGTTCAACACATTGGCCGCAGCGTGTGCGAGCGTGGCGAGCAACACCGTGATCGCGGCGAGCCATGCGTCAAAATGACCATCCGCGTGCGCGGTGGCCAAACCGATGGCGCACGCCACGGGCGTGATGAGCAAAAACCCGGGGCGCGTCATGCGCCAATATCGCAGTGCGCGCATCGGCCTGTTCATTCCGCCGGAGGATGCGCTTGAAACCACGCATCAACTTCGCCCTGAAATTCCGGGCTGACGACTGACAACGGTTTGGAATGCTGATTTTCCCGCGCCTGATCCTCATCGCCGGATTGCGCTTCGGGCGCGGCATCAGCCTGTGCCTTGGCATCGCGCGTTTCCCATTCGCCGACGAGTTGATCGGCTTGTTGAAAAGCGACGCTCAGCGTGAGCGCGGTGGGCAGCGCCTGCTTGAACAGCGCGTCGCCGAAATAGGTGAAGTCGCGTTCATCGTCGCAGCCGAACGAGGTACGGTCGGCGCTCGCGGCGGTGATGACCCATGTGCGTTCGCCTTGCAGCGGCGGCACAAAGCCACCCGAATAACACGCCGAAATGACGATGATCTGATTGCGTATGCCGCTCGCCTTAAGCATGTCGGCGAGCTTTTGTGCGGACAAATAAGGCAGCACCAAACCGTTCAAACCGAGCGCGAGTTCGTGCGTTCTGGAGCCGTGGCTGGTGATGTACACAAACAGAAAATCGCGCTCGCGATTCATTTTTTCCGCCAGCGTTTGCAGCGACTGCGCGATGCTGCGTGACGTGGCCAGCGGCAAATGTTCGGCGCTGCTGCGGCTGTTGACGAGGCTGATCGAATGCCCGCGCGTGCCGAAACGCCGCGCGAACAAATCGTCAACAAAAGCGATTTCGCGCCGAAACACTTCCTGCCCGCCGTCGCCTGCGACGAACAGCGCGTACATGCGCGGCGCGACGGAATCGCCGGATTGCACCGCGTCATATTGTTGCCGCAGCAATTCCTGCTGGTTGTAGAGCACGGTTTCGACATTGCGTCGCGCCAGTTCGGGCGTGTCCTCCAGCGTGCCGTCGCCCGCGCTGCCGATAAATTCGCCCTTGCGCCAATAGCCGCTCACGCTGCCGTTGAGGCGCGTGAGCGTGCCCTGTCCGTCGAATTTATCTTCGGCGAATTGCCCCGTGTAAACCTCGCCGTTGGCGCGGCGCAATTCGCCCTTGCCCCATGCCTGTTGCCCACTGCCGACTTCGCCGGTGTAGATGGAGCCGTCGGGATATTCAATGCGCGCCGAGCCGCGCACCTCGAAATATTCAAATGTTCCGCGCACAACGGCTTTATCCTTGCGCGTCCACACGCCTTCGCCCGAGGGCGCGTTGCCGCGCAGCGATCCCTCGAAACGCTCGCCTGAAGGCCAGATCACGACCGCCGCGCCGACCGCAGTGTAATTTTGGTCAAACCGGCCTTCGATCACGCTTCCGTAATTGTCGGTCAAACGGCCTTGCCCATCGGGTTTGTTCTGCTTGAAACGGCCTTCGTAAGTGAAGCTGCCGCGCACCGTCAATGTGCCCTGCCCCTGCATCATGCCGCGCGCGAATTGGCCTTGATAAGCCCAGCCCAAGTCGCTCGTGAATTTGCCTTTGCCCTGCATGACGCCGTTGACGAATCCGCCCTGATAAACACGTCCGTCCGGCCAATCTATGCGCCCCTGCCCCTGCGGTTTTCCGTCCTGCGTCTGACCGCAAAAACGCCCGCCGTCGGGCAGCACAATTTGCGTCAGATCGGGCTTGCACGGCGGCGCGGCGAAGGCGGGCGCGGCGAGCAGCATGAGCGCGGCGGCGAACAAGGCGCGGACAAGACAAAAAGTGAAATTCATGGGACGCATATACTCTCGCTCACCGGCTGATCGGCTTGTAACGTATCCGCTTCGGTTTCGCGCCTTCCTCGCCCAGTCGTTTCTTTTTGTCCTCTTCGTATTCCTGATAATTGCCGTTGAAGAAAACCCATTGCGAGTTGCCTTCGGCGGCGAGGATGTGCGTGGCGATGCGGTCGAGAAACCAGCGGTCGTGCGAGGTGACGAGCACGCAGCCGGAAAATTCCAGCAGCGCGTCTTCCAGCGCGCGCAGCGTTTCCACGTCGAGGTCGTTGGAAGGTTCGTCCAGCAACAACACGTTGGCGCCCGCGATCAGCGTTTTGGCGAGATGCAGACGTCCGCGCTCGCCGCCGGAAAGTTGGCCGACGATTTTTTGCTGGTCGCCGCCCTTGAAATTGAAACGTCCGATGTAGGCGCGGCTCGGCATTTCAAACTTGCCCACGGTGAGCACGTCCGCGCCGCCCGCGATGGCCTCGAACACGGTTTTCTTGTCTTCCAGCCCTTCGCGCGATTGATCCACCGCCGCGATTTGCACGGTGGGGCCGATGACGATTTCGCCGGAATCCGGCTGCTCCCTGCCCATCATCATGCGGAACAAGGTGGATTTGCCCGCGCCGTTCGGCCCGATCACGCCGACAATCGCGCCGGGCGGAATGCTGAAACTCAAATCGTCAATCAGCAAACGGTCGCCGAAACCCTTGGAAACATTTTTGAATTCGATCACCTTGTCGCCGAGGCGCTCGCCCGGCGGAATGAAAATTTCCTGCGTTTCGTTGCGACGCTGATATTCGACGCTACTCATTTCCTCGTAACGCGCGAGTCGCGCCTTGCTCTTGGATTGCCGCGCCTTCGCGCCCTGCCGCACCCATTCCAGCTCCTGTTTCATCGCCTTGCGATGCGCGTCCTCCTGCTTTTGCTCCTGCGCGAGACGCTCGCCCTTCTGCTCCAGCCAACCCGAATAATTGCCCTTCCACGGAATGCCCTCGCCACGGTCGAGTTCCAATATCCACTCGGCGGCGTTGTCGAGAAAATAACGATCATGCGTGACCGCGACCACGGTTCCGGGAAAGCGCGTGAGAAACTGTTCCAGCCACTCGACCGATTCCGCGTCGAGGTGGTTGGTCGGCTCATCCAGCAACAACATATCCGGCCTGGACAGCAACAGCTTGCACAGCGCGACGCGCCGTTTTTCGCCGCCGGAAAGATGTTCAATCTTCGCATCCCACTCCGGCAGACGCAGCGCGTCGGCGGCGATTTCCAACTGCGTTTCCAGATCCGAACCGCTCGCGGCGAGAATGTTTTCATACTTCGCCTGCTCCTCCGCGAGCTTGTCGAAATCCGCATCCGGCTCGGCATAAGCGGCATAGATGCGTTCCAGTTCCCGCTTCGCCTCCATCACCGCGCCCAGCCCGGATTCGACCTCCTCGCGCACGGTTTTGGCGGGATCGAGCACCGGCTCCTGCGGCAGATAACCAATGGAAAGATTGGGCTGCCACTGCACCTCACCCTCAAACTCCTTGTCCGCGCCCGCCATGACGCGCAACACGGTGGATTTGCCGGAGCCGTTGAGACCGAGCAAACCGATCTTCGCGCCGGGAAAAAACGACAGGGAAATATCCTTGATGATTTGCCGCTTGGGCGGCACGACCTTGCTCACGCGGAGCATGGACATAACATATTGAGCCATGATGAATTTGCGTTGGGGAATGAAAAGAAGTGATTTTACCTGAGGGCGGTGCCGAAACACGAAACAGCGACAAATGCGGATTTTCAAGTTAAACTAACATAACTTAGTTTACTGGTGCATCCGACATGCAAACCATCAACATCCACGAAGCCAAAACGCATCTTTCCCGCCTTGTTGAACAAGCGGCCAAAGGAAAGCCGTTTGTCATTGCCAAGGCGGGCAAGCCGCTGGCCAAGGTTGTGCCGCTGGATGCGCCAGCGGCAAATCAGCAGCGCCGTTTGGGGTTTCTCGCGGGCGAGATTTTCGTGCCGGATGACTTTGATCGCATGGGCAGCGAAGAAATCGAGCAACTGTTCGGGAGCACCCGGACTTGAAACTGCTGCTCGACACGCATTTGCTGCTATGGGCGGCAGGCCAGCCGAAACGAGTGCCCGCCGCCGCGCGAAAGCTGATAAATGACGCGGGCAATGAACTGTTGTTCAGCGCCGCCAGCTTGTGGGAAATCGCGATCAAACAAGGTTTGGGGCGTTCCGATTTTCAGGCAGACCCGCAACTGTTGCGGCGCGGATTGCTCGACAATGGTTACGTCGAGCTGCCCATCACCAGCGAACACGCCGTTGCCGTCGCCGTTCTGCCGTTCATACACAAAGACCCGTTCGACCGGATACTCATCACGCAATCCATCGTCGAGGGCATCACTCTGGTCACCACCGACCCGTGGGTGGCGCAATACCCTGCTCCGATACAAAAAGTGTGAGGCCGCCCCCGCGCGCGAAAATTTCGCCCGTGACACCCGCGCCGCAAGCCGGTAAACTTGCGCGGCTTTTTACGGTTCCTCCTCATGCAACCCACACTCAATTCCCCGCAGCGCGAAGCGGTCAAGTATCTTGACGGGCCTTTGCTCGTGCTTGCGGGCGCGGGCAGCGGCAAGACGCGCGTGATTACGCACAAGATCGCGCATCTCATTGAGGAGTGCGGTTATCAGCCGCGCGAAATCGCCGCGATCACGTTTACCAACAAGGCCGCGCGCGAAATGCAGGAGCGCGTCGGAAAGTTGCTGGACGGCAAGCCGGTCAAGGGTTTGACCGTGACCACGTTTCACTCGCTGGGTTTGCAGATGTTGCGGCAGGAGGCGAAGCTGCTCGGTTACAAACCGCAGTTTTCCATTCTCGATTCTTCGGACAGTTTCAAGGTGCTCGCCGATGCGCTGGCGACGACGGACAAGCAATTGTTGCGCCGCACGCAAACGCAAATTTCCGCATGGAAGAATGCGTTGATCTCGCCGGACAAAGCCGTCGCGACTGCGGATGACGACGCCGCGCTCGCCGCCGCCAGGGTTTACCGGATTTATCAGCAGACCTTGAAGGCGTATCAGGCGGTGGATTTTGACGATCTCATCAAGCTGCCTGCGGAGTTGTTCGTGCAGCATCCCGAGGCGCTGGAACGCTGGCAGCGCAAGCTCAAGTATTTGCTCATTGACGAATATCAGGATACCAACGCCTGCCAGTATCGCCTCGTGAAATTGTTGACCGGCGTGGAAGGCCGCTTCACGGCGGTGGGCGACGACGATCAGGCGATCTACGGCTGGCGCGGCGCGGATGTGGAAAATCTGCGCCAGCTCACGCTCGATTTTCCCCGGCTCAAAGTCATCAAGCTGGAACAAAATTACCGTTCCACCGCGCGCATTCTTCGCGCCGCCAACGCGGTGATCGCCAACAATCCGAAATTGTTCGAGAAAAAATTATGGAGCGAACACGGAACCGGCGATGTGATTACCGTCTCCGCGATGCGCGACGACGAACACGAGGCGGATGCGGTGGTGATGAAGTTGCTCGCGCACAAATTCGAGCATCGCACGCGCTTCCTGGATTACGCGATTCTCTACCGCGGCAATCATCAATCGCTGCTGCTGGAGGAGAAACTGCGCGAGCACAAAATCCCCTATACCGTTTCCGGCGGGCAATCGTTTTTCGACAAGGCCGAGATCAAGGATCTCGTCGCCTATCTGCGCCTCGTCGCCAACGAAGATGATGACCCCGCCTTTATCCGCGCCGCGACCACGCCGCGCAAAGGCATAGGCAACACCACGCTGGAACGCCTCGGCGAATACGCCGCGCAAAAACACATCTCGCTGTTCGAGGCCGCGTTCGAGGGCGAATTTCAATCGCTCATCGCGCACAAACAACTGGAAGATTTGCTCACCTTCTGCAATTTCATCAACCGCCTGCAGGAGCGCGCGACCAAAGACCCGGCGGGCGAAGTGCTCGATGATTTGCTGGGCGCGATCCGCTATGAAATGCACCTCTACGATTCCGAAGAACCGCGCGCGGCGGAAACAAAATGGAAAAACGTGCAGGATTTCACAGGCTGGCTCACGCGCAAGGGCAACGAGGACGAGCGCAATCTGCTGCAACTCACGCAGACCGTCGCGCTGATGAACATGCTGGAAAACCGCGAGGACGGCGAGCCGGACGCGGTGAAACTTTCCACGCTGCACGCCGCGAAAGGGCTGGAATACGGCCACGTTTTTCTCATCGGCATCGAGGAAGGCATCCTGCCGCACCGCGAATCCGTGGAAGCCGATCGCATCGAGGAAGAACGCCGTCTCATGTATGTCGGCATCACCCGCGCGCAACGTTCGCTGCATATTTCATGGTGCAAAAAACGCAAACGCGCCGGCGGAATCGAACCCTGCGAACCCAGCCGCTTCATCGCCGAACTGCCGCCGGACGACGTGAAACACGCGGGAATGCCAAGCGCCGACCCCGCCGCCAACAAGGAAACAGGCCGCGCGGCGATGGCGAATATACGGGCGATGCTGGGGAAAAATTGATGGCGGTACAAAACACCCCTCTCCCCTTGTGGGAGAGGGGTGGGGGAGAGGGGGGCGGCGCTACGTGCCGCGTTTTCATCTGCGCGGACAGGTTTTTAAACGCCCCCTTCTCAGAAGAAAAACTCAGCTCCCGGAACTACTCCCCACCCGCGCCTCTTCGCGCGGCGCTACGCCCAGCGTTGCGAGCAACTTGCCCATGTTGGCGAGCAGACGATAGCGGGCGAGCAGCTCGACGTATTGGCCGTCGAGATAGCTTTGGCGCGCGGTGTAAAGTTCGTTTTCGGAATCAAGCAAATCAAGCAGCGTGCGCTGACCGATGATGAACTGGTTGGCGTAGGCTTCGCGGGTTTTTTCGCTCGCGGCGACGCGCTCTTTCATTTTGGGCAGACTGTCGCCCGCGGCCAGCAGCGAACTCCACGAAAGCCGCGTGCTTTCCTCGATCAAACGCAGTGTGTTGTTCAACGCCTCGGCGGCCTGCATTTCCTGAATCCTGCTTTCCGCAACGCGCGCCTGATCGGTTCCGCCGTTGTAAAGGTTGTATTTGAAACGCACCATCGCGTAGGCATCGTTGTTTCGATAATGCACGCCATCCAGATTGTTGTTCCAATCCGTGCCCAGTTGCAGATCAACGCGCGGACGCAGCAATGATTCCGTCGCGCGCGTCTGCGCCTTGGCCGCATCAATGTCAGCCTCGGCGGAATTGAACAGCGGATGATTGCCGAGCGCGATGCTCACCGCCTCATCTTCAGACGCGGGCACGCCTTGCGGATTTTCGGGACGCGCGACAGCATTCGGCATTTCGCCGACGATGCGCCGGAATTGTATGGTCGCATCGCGCAAAGCGGCATCCGCCGCCACCAGATTGGCTTGCGCCAGCGCAAGCCGCGCCTGCGTCTGATCGAGATCGGCGCGACGACCAATGCCGCTGTCGGTGCGTAATTTTATCTGCTCAAATACGCGTTCATGCGCGGCCAGATTCGCGCGCGTAAGATCGCGCTGCTCCTGACGACGCGCGACTTCGAGATACGCCGCGACCACGCGCAGCGCGACATCCTCAGACGTACCCGCCACGCGATACGCCGCGGAACGCACCATCGCCTCGCCGCGCTCCACCTGACTTTTGGTCGCCGCGCCGTCATACAACATCTGCGACAACGTGAGTGCGGATTCGCGGCGGAACAAGGTATCGCTGCCCGGCTGCGTGGCCGTGTTATCGCTCCACTCGGAACCCAGCCCGGCGGACAAATCCACCCTGGGACGATACCCGCCCCGCGCCTGATTGATCTGCTCATCCGATGCAAGCCGACGGCTCGCATCCATCAACACCTCGGGATTGGATTTGATCGCGCGATCCACCGCCTCGCTCAAAGTCTGCGCGGAAACCGCGCCGCTGAACAACGCGCCGGAAAGCGCGCAGAAAAATATGGAATGCCTGAACTTCATGATAATTCCTTGATGCGAAATATGGTGCCCCCGACACGAATCGAACGTGTGACCCTCCCCTTAGGAGGGGGATGCTCTATCCACTGAGCTACGAGGGCGAAGGTGGAATTTTACAAGTAACGTCATCAAACAAAAAATTTTTTACATTTGGTTTTTGCGCATCGCAAGGTTTGCAAAGATGGAGTTCGCAAACTCCTACAGTTACAACTCCCGCAAACACAGCGCAAGCGCGTCTTTCCAATCCGGGCAGGTGATGCCGTAATCAGCGGCGATGCGCGCGCAATCGAGGCGGGAGTTGGCGGGGCGGCGGGCGGGGGTGGGGTATTCGGCGGTGGTGATGGCTTCGATTTTTCGCGCGGTGAGTGGCGTTTGCGGATGCAGTTGGCGGTAGCCGGAAATGATTTCGTCGGCGAAGCCGTGCCAGGTGGTCGCGCCGGAACAGGTAAGATGATAAAGCCCCGATGCGAACATTTGCGCGGCGCGTTTTTGTTGCGCCTGAAACGCGATTTGCGCGGTGGCGTCGGCGATCCATCTTGCCCAGGTGGGCGCGCCTGTCTGGTCGGCGACGACGCGCAATGTTTCGCGTTCTTGCGCGAGCCGCAACATCGTCCGCATGAAGTTTTGCCCGCGCGCACCATAAACCCAACTGGTGCGTAAAATCAAATGATCGCAACCCGATGCGGCGATGGCTTGTTCGCCCGCGAGTTTGCTGCGGCCATAGACGCCGAGCGGCAGGGTCGCGTCCGTTTCCGTGTAGGGCTTCGCGCTGTTGCCATCGAACACATAATCGGTGGAGTAGTGGATCAGCAACGCGCCGATGCGCGCGGCTTCTTCGGCCAGAATGCTGGGTGCGACGGCGTTGGCTTTGATCGCGGCATCAACTTCGCTTTCAGCCTTGTCCACGGCGGTGTAGGCGGCGGCATTGACGATGAGCGCGGGGCGCGCGGATTGCACCGCGTCGCACAGCGCGGATACATCGGCGAGATCAAGCTGTTCGCGGCTCAACGCAATGACGTGGCCGAGCGGCAGCAGGGAACGCGACAACTCCCAGCCCACCTGCCCCCGACTGCCGAGAACGAGGATGTTCATGCGAACACTTCCGCGTCGGAAAACGAAACGCCTTGCGCGTCCTTGGCGGAGAGTTGCAGCGCGGCTTTGAGCGGCCAGCGGATTGCGAGCGCGGGGTCGTCCCAGCGTATGCAACGCTCGTGTTCCGGCGCGTAGTAACGCGTGGTTTTGTAGAGAAATTCCGCGCGTTCGGACAGCACGAGAAAGCCGTGCGCGAAGCCTTCGGGAACCCACAACATGCGCTTGTTTTCGGCGGATAAAATTTCGCCGACCCACTGGCCGAAGGTGGGTGATTTTTTCCGCAGATCAACCGCGACATCAAACACTTCGCCCGCGACCACGCGCACGAGTTTGCCCTGCGATTGTTGAATCTGATAATGCAAACCGCGCAGCACGCCTTGCGCGGAAGCGGAGTGGTTGTCCTGCACGAAATCAATATCAAGGCCGGTTGCTTGCGCGAACGCGCGGCGGTTGTAGCTCTCGAAAAAAAATCCGCGCGCGTCGCCGAACACTTTTGGTTCCAGCACCAACACGTCGGGAATGGCCGTGGGTCGCGCCTGCATCAGAACACCCGCTCCGTGAGCACGCGATGCAGATATTGCCCGTAACCGCTTTTGAGCAGCGGTTTTGCGAGCGCTTCCAGTTGCGCGGCGTTGATGTAACCCATGCGGAACGCGACTTCCTCCGGGCAGGCGATCTTGAGTCCCTGCCGTTTTTCCAGCGTTTGCACGAACAGCGAAGCCTCGACCAGCGAATCGTGCGTGCCGGTATCCAGCCACGCATGACCGCGTCCCATCACCTGCACGTCGAGTTTGTTTTGTTCGAGATAGCAACGGTTCACATCGGTGATTTCCAGTTCGCCGCGCGGCGAAGGTTGGAGCGATCTGGCGATTTCGACCACTTGCGCGTCGTAAAAATAAAGCCCCGTGACCGCGTAGCGGCTTTTCGGCTGGCGCGGTTTTTCTTCCAGCGTCACCGCACGACCTTGCGCGTCGAACTCGACCACGCCGTAGCGTTCGGGATCAGTCACCGGATAGGCGAACACGGTCGCGCCCGCGGATTTGTTCGCGGCTTTTTGCAAACCGGGCGCGAGATCGTGACCGTAAAAAATGTTGTCGCCCAACACCAGCGCCGCCGCACCGCCCGCCAAAAATTTTTCA
Source organism: Methylobacillus sp. (assembly GCA_031285185.1). Lineage (GTDB taxonomy): Bacteria > Pseudomonadota > Gammaproteobacteria > Burkholderiales > Methylophilaceae > MM2. The sequence goes on along the minus strand of JAITWS010000078.1, from coordinate 2,726 downwards.
CCGATCAGAAAAGCTTGCGCGAGTCCGTCAGGCGAGGGTTGCACCGCGTATTGCAGCGACAATCCCCACTGGCTGCCGTCGCCCAGCAATTGCTCGAAACGCGGCGTGTCCGACGGCGTGGAAATCAGAAGAATATCGCGTATGCCGGACAGCATGAGCGTGGTCAGCGGATAATAAATCATGGGCTTGTCGTACACCGGCAGCAATTGCTTGGAAACCGCCAGCGTGGCCGGATAAAGCCGCGTGCCCGAGCCGCCCGCGAGGATGATGCCTTTCACGTTTCAAGTCCTTTCCGCATAATTTTTCGTCACCCACTGCCGGTATTCGCCGGATTGCACATGCCGCACCCACGCTTGATTTTCGAGCGTCCACGCGACCGTTTTGCGTATTCCTGTCGCGAAAGTTTCCGCCGGTCGCCAACCCAGTTCGCGCTCGATTTTGCGCGCGTCTATCGCATAGCGGCGATCATGTCCCGGCCTGTCTTTCACATACGTAATCAGGCGGCGATAACTGCCCGCCGCGTCCGGGCGCAACTCGTCCAGCAAATCGCACAAGAGATGCACAATTTCCAGATTGGTCATCTCGTTCCAGCCGCCCACATTATAAGTCTCGCCCGGTGTGCCGCGCGCCAGCACCGCGCGTATCGCCGCGCAATGATCGGTGACGTAAAGCCAGTCGCGCACATTGAGACCGTCGCCGTAAATCGGCAAGGGCTTGCCCGCGAGCGCGTTGGCGAGCATGAGCGGAATCAGTTTTTCGGGGAACTGAAACGCCCCGTAATTGTTGGAACAATTGGTCGTGACCACCGGCAAACCATAAGTGTGATGCCACGCGCGAACCAGATGATCGCTCGCCGCCTTGCTCGCCGAATACGGACTGTTGGGTTGATGCGGATGTTGCTCGGTAAACGGCGCATCATCCGGCGCGAGCGAACCGTAAACCTCGTCGGTGGAAACATGCAGAAAACGGAAATTTTGTTTCGCCTCGCCTTCCAGCGCGCCCCAAAACGCGCGCGCCGCCTCCAAAAGCGTGAACGTCCCCTCGACATTGGTACGCATGAATTCCGCTGGCGCGTGGATGGAACGATCCACATGACTCTCGGCGGCGAAATGAATGATCGCGCGCGGCTTGTGCTCCGCCAGCAAACGATCCAGCAAAGCGCGATCGCAAATATCGCCGCGCACGAAAACATGCCGCCCGTCATCGGCAATGGAAGCGAGATTTTCCAGATTGCCCGCGTAAGTCAGCTTGTCGAGATTGACAACCGGCTCGCCACCCGCGGCCAGCCAATCCAAAACGAAATTCGCGCCGATAAACCCCGCGCCGCCAGTGACCAGTATCATCCCGGAACTTTTTATGTATGTGGAACCGGAATTATACCGGCAGGAAGGGAATTGGAGCGGGAAACGAGAGCGATCAACTTTCACTCTCCGCTTGATCCATTTGGTGTAACTTGGCCTTTAGAGTTGGCAGCATAAGCTACGCACCAATTTCAAGGGTTGAGCCTCTTCCCAGATAATGAAACCCATGAAAATCAATTAAAAATCAATTAATTATTATTTTCTCCTGTCTCATTATCCGGCGGTAAAGATAATGAAGAACCCGCTGCTTCGTTCCCCCGTCTGGTCGCTGGCTTGGCATAGGTAGTATTCCGCTTACCGCCAGTCTGTCCGCCGCTAATAGCCCTTTAATCCGTCTCATCGTTGTGGAGTGTGTAACTTCAAGAAATCATTTTGAGGAGTCTATAAATAAAAACAGACTCCACAAGAAGGGTTGTTGCATAAGGCGACTCCACAACGGCGTCAAAGCACATTCCGTCCCTCGGCCAGATTGATGAGTCGGGGAAAGCATAAAGTCGCCGGGCGGCGTCCGCTTGCTGCCTGCAACTCCTGCAAGATACCGCCATCGCGCAACTGGCGTAGCAGACTGGGCGCGGTTTTTTCGTGGATGCCAAACTCCCGGCTCAACTGTTCGGCAAGATCGGAGGTGCGAAAAATCGGCTTGCTGAAAATCGCATCCAATAAATGCACGCTGTACTGTGAGCGCGTTAATTCATGGATCGCCTGTTTCATTTCTTCGTACAACGCCTTGATGGCGGTCACGCGGTGACTGTTCTGCCGCGCCTGCGCCAGCACAGCTTGCAGAAAAAAAGCAATCCAGCCATTCCAGTCGCCAGCGGCAGAAATACCTTTGAGTCTTGCATAGTATTCATCCCGATGACTTTCCAAGTATTCAGATAAATAGAACATCGGTTGCGACAATACCTGTTTCTGATACAGAAACAATGGAATTAAAATGCGGCCTATACGCCCGTTTCCATCCTTGAACGGATGCAGTAATTCAAACTGAGCATGGACAACTGCTGTCTGCAGTAAAAAATCAATGTCATTGCCATCCAAGTAGCGTTCCCACGCCTGTAAATGATCGGGAAGTTGCAAGGGGTTAGGCGGTACGAAGCTGGCCTGTTCAATGGCGCAGCCATAGGAACCAATCCAGTTCTGGTCACGACGGAATTCGCCCGGTGTTTTGTCCTGTCCGCGCACGCTGTTCATCAAAATGCGGTGCAACTCGCGCACGAAAGACAGTCGGATCGGATAGTCCTTCAAATATTCTCGCGCCGCGAATAGTGCTTGCCGGTAGTTGGAAATTTCCTGAATATCCTGAAATTTTTCCCCTTCCTTCAGCAATCCCGCTTCCTGCTCCAACACCTCATCCACAGTCGCCTG
>JAITWS010000071.1 GCA_031285185.1 Methylobacillus sp. | reverse complement strand
GAGATGCGATCCACCACGGCTTCGATTGCGGAGTTGATGAGTTCCGTCAGCATCACGAGCAGCATACTGCCTATCATCAGCACGCGGGAAATCGCGTCGGGTTTGAGCCAGAGCGCGAGGGGAATCAGGATCAGCGCGAGCAGCACTTCCTGCCGGAATGCGGCTTCGTTTTTCCATGCCGCTTTGAGTCCGGCCATCGAATAGCCACAGGCGTTGATGAGGCGGCGTAGGCCGGTTTTGCCTTTGAACTGGTTTTCTTCCGTCATGTCATGCCGCCTCGCGCACCGCGTCGGCGATGCGTTGCGCGAGCGTTTCCACTTGCGCGCGTTGTTGGCCTTCGACCATGACGCGCACTTTCGGCTCGGTGCCGGAGGCGCGCAGCAGCACGCGACCTCTGTCCGCGAGTTCGGTTTCCGCCGTCTTGACCGCTGCGCGTATCGCGGCGTTGGCATCCAAATCCATGCGCGCGCGCATGGGGACATTAATCAGCACTTGCGGATACAGCGTGAGATCCGCCGCGAGTTCGCGCAGGGTTTTTCCGCCCGCGCGGACGGCGTGCAGCACTTGCAGCGCGGAGATGATGCCGTCGCCGCTGCTGTGTTTGTCGAGGCAGAGAATATGCCCGGAATTTTCGCCGCCGATGAGCCAGTTTTTTTCGTTGAGCAGTTCCAGCACATAGCGGTCACCGACCTTGGCGCGCGCGAAGGGGATGCCGAGTTTTGCGAGCGCGTGTTCAAACGCAAGGTTGGTCATCAGGGTTCCGACCACGCCGCCGCCGAGGTTGCCGACGCGCTGGCGATACGCGGCGATGATGTAGAGCAGTTGGTCGCCGTCGAGCAGATGACCGTCGGCATCGGCCATGACCACGCGGTCGCCGTCGCCGTCGAAGGCGATGCCAAGATCGGCGTGATGTTGCCGCACCGCGTCGCACAAGGCTTGCGGGTGCGTGGAGCCGCATTCGTGATTGATGTTGAGGCCGTCGGGCGCGTGGCCGATGACGATCACTTCCGCGCCGAGTTCGTGGAACACATCGGGCGCAACGTGATAGGTCGCGCCGTGCGCGCAGTCGAGCACGATTTTGAGTCCGCGCAAATCCATCTGGTTGGGAAAAGTGCTTTTGCAAAATTCGACGTAGCGTCCCGCCGCGTCGTTGATGCGACGCGCTTTGCCCAACTGCGCGGAAGGCATGACGCGCATGGGTTTTTCGAGTTCGGCTTCGATCGCCAGCTCAATCGCATCCGGCAATTTGCTGCCGTCGGCGGAGAAAAATTTGATGCCGTTATCCTCGAACGGATTGTGCGAGGCGGAAATGACGATGCCCGCCTGCGCGCGCAAGGCGCGGGTGAGATAGGCCACGCCCGGCGTGGGCAGGGGGCCGGTCAGCAACACATCCACGCCCGCCGCCGACAAGCCCGCGTAGAGCGCGGATTCCAGCATGTAGCCGGAAATGCGCGTGTCCTTGCCGATCAAAACGGCGGGATGCGCGCCCGAACTCGCCAGCACGCGCCCGGCGGCGTAGCCAAGACGCATGACAAATTCGGGAATGATGGGCTCCTCACCCACGCGGCCTCGGATGCCGTCCGTGCCGAAATATTTTCTGCTCATAAACCTTCCACCGCTGTGACTATTTTAAGTGCGTCCACCGTCGCTCCGACATCATGGACACGCACGATTCTAGCGCCTTTCATCACCGAAATCACCGCAGCGGCGATGCTTGCGTGCAGCCGCTCATCCACCGTGTTGCCGGTCAAACGCCCCAGCACCGATTTGCGCGAAAGACCGACCAGCACGGGCTGACCGAGTTCGGCGAGCGCATTCAGCTCATGCAGCAGCGTCACATTATGCGCGCGATTTTTTCCGAAGCCGAAACCGGGATCAACCAAAATGCGGTCGCGCGCGATGCCGTGCGCCTCGCACGCCTGCACGCGCGCGCGCAAAAATTCGCGCACTTCGCGCGTCACGTCGTCGTAATGCGGGTCGAGTTGCATCGTCTGCGGCGTGCCCTGGCTGTGCATGAGGCACACGCCCGCGTTGCCCGCCGCGACCGCTTCCAGCGCGCCCGGCTGCGTCAATGCGAACACATCATTAATCATGGAAGCGCCCGCCGCGAGCGCCGCGCGCATCACTTCGGGTTTGTAGGTATCCACGGAAATCGGCACGTGCGTTTTGGTCGCGAGCGCCTCGATCACGGGAATGACGCGGCGCAACTCGTCGCCCAAGGAAACCGGCGCGGCACCGGGGCGCGTGGATTCGCCGCCGACATCAAGCAAATCCGCGCCCTGCTCCGCGAGTTCAACGCCATGCCGCACGGCGGCCTCAATGTCCGCAAAGCGCCCGCCATCGGAAAACGAATCCGGCGTGACATTGACGATGCCCATGACCAGCGGGCGCGAGCAATCCAGCGTGTAAGCGCCGCAACGGAAACGCATCACTTGCGGCTCCACGAAGCTTGATCTTTTTCCATAAACGACACTTTCAAAATGGGTTGTTTCATTTGCCCTTCGCCCCCTGCTGTTCTCCCTCTCCCGCTTGCGGGAAGGGTTGGGGTGAGGGTGTCAAAACAAAAATTCCGTTCGTCCTGAGCTAGTCGAAGGATGAACGCACAACGCTCGCTTTTAAATTCCCTTCTGCCGCCCGGATCGGCGAGCAGTTTCGTAGGTTGGGGTGAGCGTAGCGATGCCCAACATTTCAACGTTGGCCATGTTGGGGTTCGCAAGCTTACCCCAACCTACATACTTTCTTTTGGACAAGCAAAAGAAAG
>JAITWS010000064.1 GCA_031285185.1 Methylobacillus sp. | reverse complement strand
GGCCGATAAATCACCAGTTGTTTGCCGATGTGGTGGATGGGCGCGGCGCTGAGTTGCGCGCAGATGGTTTCCAGCATTTGTTTGCGCTGATCGCGGTCGTCGCCGAACACCTTGATTTTGATGAGTTCATGCGCGGTCAGGCTGATGTCAATTTCGCGCATCACCGATTCGGAAAGGCCGTTGTTGCCGACCATCACGACCGGATTGAGGTTGTGGGCGAGCGCGCGCAAATGGCTGGTTTGTCTGGAGTTCAATTTAAGCATGGCGAATTTTAACAGGTGAAACGCACCCGTACCAGCAAAGCGTGGATGCAGGAACATGTGAGCGATGCGTTTGTGAAACGCGCGCAAAAGGACGGCTATCGCGCCCGCGCCGCCTACAAGCTCATGGAAATTGACGACCGCGACGCGCTTATCAAGCCGGGCATGACCGTGGTTGATCTCGGCTCCGCGCCGGGCAGTTGGTCGCAGGTGGCGGCGGAGCGGCTCAAGGGCAACGGCAAAATATACGCGCTGGATATGCTCGAAATGGCGCCGATTCCGGGCGTGGATTTTTTGCAGGGCGATTTCCGCGAAGAGTCCGTGCTGAAACAGCTTGAGGAAAAACTCGTGGGGCGGCAGGCCGATCTTGTAATTTCCGACATGGCACCCAATATCAGCGGTATCAGCGTCATGGATCAGGCGCGGGTGGCGCATCTGGTCGAGCTGGCGCTGGAATTTTCGCGCGACTGGCTGAAACCCGGCGGCAATTTGCTGGTCAAGGTATTCGCGGGCAGCGGCTACGAGCAAAATCTCAAGGCCATGCGCGAAATGTTCGGGCAGGTGGCAACGCGCAAACCCAAGGCATCGCGCGACCGCAGCAGCGAAACTTTTTTGTTGGGGCTGAAAAAACGCTAACCCGTTCGTCCTGAGCTTGTCGAAGGATGAACAGGCCGGTCGGCAAATTATGCCAACCGGCCAAATGCGTTTAGAATGAACTCCATCTCCCCCATTTTCAAGGAACGGGACATTGAACAATCTCGGTAAAAACATCGCCGTCTGGCTGATTCTGATTCTGGTATCGCTGGCCGTTTTCAACCAGTTTTCCGCCATCAAAAGGCCGGACGATCCGCAGCAGATCGCCTATTCGACGTTCATGCAGGAAGTGAAAGCCGGCAACATCGCCAAGGTTTCCATCGAGGAAACGCGCGAAGGCAGCATCGTGCGCGGCGAGAAAAAAGACGGCAAACGCTTCACCACCAGCGCGCCCTACGATTTGTGGATGGTGACCGACCTGATGAAAAACAATGTGACGGTCGAAGCCACGGTCGAGGAAAAACCGTCGCTGCTCACCAACATTTTCGTATCCTGGTTCCCGATACTCCTCATGATAGGCGTGTTTGTGTTCGTCATGCGTCAGATGCAGGGCGGCGGACGCGGCGGCGCGTTCTCCTTCGGCAAAAGCCGCGCGCGCATGTTGGACGGCAACAACAACCAGATCACCTTCGTGGATGTCGCCGGGTGCGACGAGGCCAAGGAAGAAGTCAGCGAGCTGGTCGAGTTTCTGCGCGACCCGTCCAAATTCCAGAAACTGGGCGGACGCATTCCGCGCGGCGTGCTCATGGTGGGCAACCCCGGCACGGGCAAAACGCTGCTCGCCAAAGCCATCGCGGGCGAAGCCAAAGTGCCGTTCTTCTCGATTTCCGGTTCCGACTTCGTGGAAATGTTCGTCGGCGTGGGCGCTGCGCGCGTGCGTGACATGTTTGAGAACGCCAAGAAAAACGCGCCCTGCATCATCTTCATAGACGAAATAGACGCGGTTGGCCGTCATCGCGGCGCGGGTCTGGGCGGCGGCAACGACGAGCGCGAGCAGACCTTGAACCAGTTGCTGGTGGAGATGGACGGATTTGAAGGCACGGCGGGCGTGATCGTGATCGCCGCGACCAACCGCCCCGACGTGCTCGACCCCGCGCTCTTGCGCCCCGGACGTTTCGACCGGCAAGTGGTCGTGCCGCTGCCGGATATTCGCGGTCGCGAGCAAATCCTCATGGTGCACATGCGTAAAGTCCCGATCGGGCAGGATGTGGACGCGAGCATCATCGCGCGCGGCACCCCCGGCATGTCCGGCGCCGATCTCGCCAATCTCGTGAACGAGGCCGCGCTCTTCGCCGCGCGGCGCAACAAGCAATTCGTGGATATGGCGGATTTCGAGGAAGCCAAGGACAAGGTGTTCATGGGCGCGGAACGCAAATCCATGGTCATCACGCCCGAGGACAAAAAGAAAACCGCCTATCACGAATCCGGCCACGCCATCATCGGCATGACGCTGCCGGGCTGTGATCCGGTGCACAAAGTCACCGTGATCCCGCGCGGGCGCGCGCTCGGCCTGACATGGGCGTTGCCGGAACAGGACAGATACAGTCTCTACAAAGACCAGATGCTCGCGCAAATCGCCATGCTGTTCGGCGGCCGCGTGGCGGAAGAAATTTTCGTGGGCAATGTTTCCACGGGCGCATCCAACGACTTTGAACGCGCCACCAACATCGCCCGCGACATGGTCACGCGCTACGGCATGTCTGAAACGCTGGGACCCATGGTCTATGGCGAGGACGACAGCGAGGTTTTCATCGGGCGCTCAATCACCACGCACAAAAGCTTGTCGGACGCGACCATGCAAAAAGTGGATGCGGAAATCCGCCGCATCATAGACGAGCAATACGCGCTCGCGAAGAAAATCCTCGAAGACAACCGCGACAAGGTAGAAGCCATGACCGCCGCGCTGCTGGAATGGGAAACCATAGACGCCGAGCAAATCGCCGACATCATGGCAGGCCGCTCCCCGCGCCCGCCCAAACCGAGCCAAAACGCGAAAAATATGCCGCCCCGCAACAGCGGCGACTCCTCCGCCGCAACGCCCACCGCGCCGCAACCCGCGCCGGGAGCGTGAACCCGCGTTCTGCGGGGAAGAGGCGAAGGTTACATACTTTCCGTTCATCCCCGCGCAGGCGGGGGTCCAGAACAAAACAAAAACCCGTTCGTCCTGAGCCAGTCGAAGGATGAACGCACATTCTCGGCAAAGCAAATTTGGTTTGGTCGGGTCTCGCCCCGGCGGGCGAGTTACTTTCTTTTGCTTGTCCAAAAGAAAGTATGTAGGTTGGGGTAAGCTTGCGAACCCCAACATGGCCAACGTTGAAATGTTGGGCATCGCTACGCTCACCCCAACCTACGAAACTGCTCGC
>JAITWS010000059.1 GCA_031285185.1 Methylobacillus sp. | reverse complement strand
TCGCCAAACGCCAGATGACAGGCTTCGGCGGCATGGTGACATTCGACTATAAAGGCAGCTCCGCCGACTCCACGCGCATGGTCGAAAAACTCAAAATTTTCAGCCTCGCCCCAAGCCTGGGCGGCGTGGAAAGCCTCGTCACGCAACCGCACACCACCTCGCACCACGACCTCACCCCCGCCGAACGCGCCGCCATCGGCATCACCGACACCATGGCCAGACTTTCCATCGGAATAGAAAATGCAACGGATTTGATCGCCGATTTGGAACAGGCGCTGGATTTGCAAGAGCGGGCTTGAAACCCGCTCCTTGTTTTCTCTAAGCCCGCAACTCCGCCTTCGCGTAACGCACCCACTCGCGTTCGCCTTCGTGCTGGATGTTGTAGCGTTTGGCGTGTTGCACGATTTCTTCGAACAGGTTGCGCGCTTGCGTTTCCTGGCCGAGTTCGCGCAGCAGCGCGGCGTAGCGGCATTTCACTTCGAGGCCGGTGTAGATGGGCGCGAGTGCTTCGTAGAGCGTCAGCGCGGCGGGGGCGTCGGTTTTTTCCAGCAGGCGCGCGCGCAGAAGTTTTACTTCAAGCGGCTTGTATTTGGGATGCTCTTTTTCCAGCCGTTGCAGCAGCGCGGCGGTTTCGGCCAATTCCTCGCGCATCAATTCCGCCACGGCGAGGCGGAAAATTATTTGCGGATCGTTGGCATACGCGCCCGCGAGACAACTGCGGTAGAGCCGCGCGGATTCGTCGTACATACCGACCGCTTCGCATTCTTCCGCGAGCGCCATTTTGTTGTCCATGCTGCCGCAGATTTCCAGCTCCTGCGTGCGGCGCTGCAATTCCGCATCCGGCTTGAGCGCGCGCGCGATGTCGCGCGCGGCTTTTTTCGCCTGATGTTCCTGACGCGAGTTGGGGAAAATTTCGACGAAGTAGTAAACAAGACTGCCGATGCCCGGAGCCGCCAAAATGATGTACGCCCACCAATAAGGGCGGCCGGTGCGGAAAACGTGAAAGATGAAAAACGCTTGAATGGCGACGGTCAGTATGAGCAGGATAGGCATAGTGTTCCCATGATAACCACGAGACCGGAAAACAGCCATAGCCAGCCAGCTTTGACTGCGGAAAAATGCGGCTCCGCTTTCGCAGTTGTTATTCCGCTTCGCTGGCGGCGAGTTCCGGTTTTGAGTCGTCCGTGTTTTCGTCGAACACCAGCGCGATTTTGTTGTCGGCGCTGATGTCCACGGTTACGCTGCCGCCTTGCGCGAGGCGGCCAAACAGGAGTTCGTCGGCGAGGGCGCGGCGTATTGTGTCCTGAATCAGGCGCGACATTGGGCGCGCGCCCATTTTGGGATCGAAGCCGGTTTTGGCGAGATATTCCTTGAGCGCGTCGGTGAATGCGACCTCGACTTTTTTCTCGTGCAACTGGTCTTCCAATTGCATGAGGAATTTTTCGACCACGCGCATGATGATGTCGTGATTGAGCGGGCTGAACGACACGATGGCATCCAGCCGGTTGCGAAATTCAGGCGTGAACAAACGCTTGATCTCGGCCATTTCGTCGCCGCTGCCGGAGGATTGCGTGAAGCCCATCGCGGTTTTGGAGAGCGATTCCGCGCCCGCGTTGGTGGTCATGATGATGGTCACGTTGCGGAAATCCGCCTTGCGTCCGTTGTTGTCGGTGAGCGTGCCGTGATCCATCACCTGCAACAAAATGTTGAAAATGTCGGGGTGCGCTTTTTCGATTTCGTCGAGCAGCAGCACGCAATACGGATGTTTGGTGATCGCTTCGGTCAACAGGCCGCCCTGTTCAAATCCGACATAGCCCGGCGGCGCGCCGATGAGCCGCGAGACCGCGTGGCGTTCCATGTATTCCGACATGTCGAAGCGCACGAGTTCGATGCCCAGCGTGTAGGCGAGCTGGCGCGCGACTTCGGTTTTGCCGACGCCGGTGGGGCCGGAGAAAAGGAAGGAGCCTATCGGTTTTTGCAAACTGCCGAGGCCGCTGCGCGCCATTTTCACGGCGGCGGCGAGCGCGTCTATGGCCTGATCCTGGCCGAACACGACGGCTTTGAGATCGCGATCCAGTGTTTTGAGCGCGTTGCGGTCGTCGCTTGAAATATTCTTCGGCGGAATGCGCGCGATCTTGGCGATGATGTCCTCGATTTCCTTGTTGCCGATGATTTTTTTCTGTCGCGATTTGGGCAGGATGCGTTGCGCCGCGCCTGCTTCGTCAATCACGTCTATGGCCTTGTCGGGCAGATGACGGTCGTTGATGTAACGCGCCGAAAGTTCCGCCGCCGTGCTCAACGCGGATGCTGTGTATTTGACGCTGTGGTGTTCCTCAAAACGCGATTTCAAGCCCTTGAGAATTTCCACCGTCTCGGCAACGCTGGGTTCGGAAACGTCTATCTTCTGGAAGCGGCGCGACAGCGCGTGGTCTTTTTCAAACACGCCGCGATATTCCTGATAGGTGGTTGCGCCTATGCACTTCAGCGTGCCGTTGGACAGCGCGGGTTTGAGCAGGTTGGACGCATCCAGCGTGCCGCCGCTGGCCGCGCCCGCGCCGATCAGCGTGTGGATTTCGTCTATGAAAAGAATCGCGTTGGGATTGTCGGCCAGTTTTTTCAACACGGCCTTGAGGCGCTGTTCAAAATCGCCGCGATATTTTGTGCCCGCGAGCAACGCGCCCATGTCGAGCGCGTAAACAGTCGCGGCGGCGAGGATTTCAGGAACCGCGCCTTCAACAATGCGGCGCGCGAGACCTTCCGCGATCGCGGTTTTGCCGACACCGGCCTCGCCCACCAGCAGCGGATTGTTTTTGCGGCGGCGGCACAAGGTTTGCACCACGCGCTCCAGTTCCGGCCCGCGCCCGATCAGGGGATCAATGCGATTGGCGAGCACCAGCGCGTTGAGGTTTTGGGTGAAACTTTCCAGCGCGCCTTCCGAGGCTTGTCCGCCTTCGGTTTCCTGTTCCGCTTCGGCGCGTTTGGCGGTGGTGTTTTCGGCGACCTTGGCGATGCCGTGCGAAATGAAATTGACCACATCAAGCCGCGTCACGCCCATTTGATGCAGAAAAAACACGGCGTGGGAATCCTTTTCGCCGAAAATGGCGACCAGCACATTGGCGCCCGTGACTTCCTTTTTGCCCGAAGATTGCACATGCAGCATGGCACGTTGAATCACGCGCTGAAAGCCCAGCGTGGGCTTGGTTTCAACTTCGTCCATGCCGCTCACGGCGAGCATGTGGTTTTCGATATGGCGGGTCAATTCACGGCGCAGGATTTCCAGATCGGCACCGCAGGCGCGCAACACCTGCGCCGCCGTCGGGTTGTCTATCATCGCGAGCAGCAGATGCTCGACCGTGATGAGTTCATGGCGTTTCTGGCGCGCGTCCATAAACGCCATATGCAGGGAAACTTCCAGTTCTTGCGCGATCATTTCATTACCTCTGGCTATCCCCTCCCATATCAAGGGGAGGAGGTTCGGGAGCAGGGCTATTCCTGCTCCATGATGCATTGCAAGGGGTGCTGGTGCTCCCTTGCGAAAGCGGTGACCTGGGTCACCCTGGTTTCCGCGATGCCGTGCGGATAAATGCCGCACAGCGCACTGCCCTCGTTATGTATTTTGAGCATGATGCGGGTGGCCTGTTCGCGGTTCTTGGCAAAAAACCGTTGCAACACCACCACCACAAACTCCATGGGCGTGTAGTCATCGTTCAGCAGCAACACCTTGTACAAGGGCGGCGGCTTTTGTCGCGTCGTTTCGCGTTCGAGAACGGTGTCTTCGTGTATCTTCGCCATGACGTGTTCTTATTGTGAGCCTTAAACGGATTTTTTCAAGGGGCTAGGGATAAATCCGCACGCTTTTGACGATGCGTTCCTGGGCTTGCACGATTTCCACCGTGTGGCCGCTGATCTTGAAGGCGGTTCCGGGTTCGGGAATATCCTGAAAATGTTCCAGCACCAACCCGTTGAGCGTGCGCGGGCCGTCCAGCGGAAAGGCGAGATCAAGTTTGCGGTTGAGCCGCCGCAGCGAAATGCCGCCATCCACCAGCCAGCTTCCGTCCGGCTGGCGGTGAAATGCCGTGCTGTGAATGGGCGATTGCGTGGTGAAATCGCCGACGATTTCTTCGAGAATATCCTCCATCGTCACCAGACCCTTGATTTCGCCGTACTCGTCCACCACCAGCGCAAGCCGCTGCTGCTTTTCCTGAAACTGCTGCAACTGCGTGTAAAGCGGCGTGCCGGAAGGGATGAAATAAGGTTCGGTCAACACTTCGCGCAGCATATCCAGATCGGCCTCGCCGCTGCGGATGTGGTGCAACACCTTGCGAATGTGCAACACGCCGATGACCTCTTCCGCCGACCCCTGCCGCACCAACATGCGCGTGTGATGGCTGGTGGCGATCTGGTGCAAAATGGTTTCCAGCGGCGCGTCGAAACTCACCGCCTCAATCTGGGTATGCACGGTCATCACATCATCCACCGTGGTTTTTTCCAGCTCAAACAGGTTGAGCAATATGCTGCGATGTTTTTTGGGGATGAACTTGCCGGATTCGGTGACGATGGTACGCAGCTCCTCCATGCTGATCGCATGATCGGAATCGCTGAAATTGGTCTTGACCCGCAACAGCGCGAGCAACGCGCTGACAAACAGATTCACGAACCAGACAATGGGCGTGGCGATTTTGAGCAGCGGATAAAGAATGTAACTGCACGCGAACGCGAGCCGCTCCGGGTAGGTGGCGGCGATCACCTTGGGCGAAATTTCGCTGACGACCAGAATCGCGAACGTGACAACCAGCGTCGCCCCCGCGAGCACCATCTCGCCCTTGCCGAACATGTTCACGCAGATCACCGTGACCAGCGTCGCGGAGGCGGCATTGGCGCAACTGTTGCCGAGCAGGATGACGCCGAGCAGCTTGTCGGTCTTGGCGAGCAAACCGCTCGCCAACCGCGCGCCGCGATGCCCGATCCTGGCAAGATGCCGCAACCGATAGCGGTTGAGCGACATCAGACTGGTTTCGGCAACGGAAAAAAACGCGCCTATCATGAGCAACCCGGCCAGCGCGCCGAGTTGCCACACTAATGGGATACTGTCCAAAGGGGATGCGGGTCAGTGAAAAAGATGCGACAAGTTTCCGCGCAACAGCGGAAACTTGTCAAGGCGCGCCGTCCGCCTCTTCTTTTTTCTCGGGTTTTATCATGTCTTCGCGCGAGATGCCGAGCGCGAGGACGATGGGGCTGGCGACCAGCACCGAGGAGTAGATGCCGAAGCAGATGCCGATGGTGAGCGCGAGCGCGAAGTTGTGCAGCGCCTCGCCGCCGAAGAACAGCATGGAACACACCACGAGCTGGGTGCACAGGTGGGTCATGATGGTGCGCGACATGGTGCGCGTGATCGCGTTGTCTATGATTTCGGGCACGGAGGCTTTACGCATTTTGCGGAAATTTTCGCGCACGCGGTCGAACACCACCACCGATTCGTTGACCGAATAGCCCAGAACGGCGAGCACGGCGGCGAGCACGGTGAGGTTGAATTCCCACTGGAAGAACGCGAAAAAGCCCAGAATAATCACCACGTCGTGCATGTTGGCGATGATGGCAGATACGGCGAAGCGCCATTCAAAGCGCATTGCGAGATAGGCCATGATGCCGATGCAGACAAACAGCATCGCCATCGCGCCGTTGGTGTAAAGCTCCTCGCCGACTTGCGCGCCGACGGAATCCACGCGGTGCAGCTCGACCTTGGAGTCGTGCGCCCGCAGCGCGGTCATCACTTCTTCCGAAAGTTGACCCGCGCTCACGCCTTTTTTGATCGGCAGGCGGAGCAGCACATTGCTGTCGGAGCCGAAATTTTGCACCGTCGCGTCCTTGAAGCCGAGGCCGTCAATCGCCAAACGTATCTGGGGCACGTCCGCCGCGTGCGGATAGCTCACCTCCATCAGCGTGCCGCCGGTGAAATCCACGCCCAGCGCGAGGCCGCGCGTGGCGAGGAAAAATATCGCGAGACAGAAGGTGATGAGCGAGATGGACGTGGTGAGACGTCCATAGCTCATGAAGGGAATGTCTTTTTTGAAGTGGAACAGTTCCATGATGTGGTTTCCTCAGCCGATCGCCAGTTTGGTGAGCTTGCGGCGATAGCCGTAAATCAGGTTCACAATGCC
>JAITWS010000022.1 GCA_031285185.1 Methylobacillus sp. | reverse complement strand
TGTGAATTATGCACAATAGATATACTTTGTGACAAATATTGAAAAATATTTATGCAAGAAAGAGCAAGGCGTGGGGTTTTTGCAACAGTGCCCTCGCAAAAACCCAAGGGGCGGGTTTGTTTTGCTGTGCAAAATTCCGCTTCGCGGAACCAGCCTTCGGCTGTCCTGCGCCCTTCGGGCTGGTCAAACCTGCCCTTTGTCACAATAACATCGCGGCGCAACGCGCCGCACCCCCTCTCCCCCACCCCTCTCCCACAAGGGGCGAGGGGAGAATGCAAGGGCGGGTTTAAAACCCGCCCCTACGCAGAACCCCCACCCTCACCCCAACTCCTTCGACAGGCTCAGGACAGGCTTCATGGAAGGGGAATTAACTGTTTTCCTTCAGTTGAAAAAGCCGGAAACTTTCGCGGCGGTCGCTTGGGCGTTTGCCTTTCCAGATCAGTTCCCAATCCGGGCCGGGGTTGATTTTTTCGTGTCCGCGTTCGTCCTGGATCAGAAGCAGATCGCAACCCATGTGCTGCGTTTTTTCAAAACGCTGCGGTGTGATGTCGGTGTAGTAATCCAGCATGGCCGATTGAAAGCTGCCGACGCTGCGCGTGGTCATGCAGCCGAATTGTTGCGGCAATGTCTTTTTCATTTCGGCGAACATGCCGTCATAACTTTTGGCCGAATCCAGCCAGGGCAGGCACAGCGTCATCAGCAAGCCCCATACCATGGTGATCCCCAGCGCCCAATCGGTGACGGCGGCGCGATTGGAGCGCTTGTTGTGAAACACGGTGACGATCCAGATCAGCGTGATCGCGAGCGCGATGCCAAAGGCGATCCAGCCGAAATGCGGCACATAAGCCGCCGAAAGAACGTGCATACGCGCGGCAAGGCGCGCGGGCATTCCGGTCATCATCGCGAACCAGCCGAGCCAGACCAGAAAGCCGACAAAGCCGAACAGCATGATGCCGAACCAATCCAGCGCGCTCGCCATGCCGCGCCACAGCTTGTCTATGGCCGCGCCGCCCATGATCGCGAGCGGCAGCAGCAACGGCAGCGCAAGCGGGTCACGGCCTTCCGCGTTGAGGCCGAGCAGGATCAGCGTCACGGCAAAAAATACCAGCGAAAGCTGAAACTGCGGGCGCCGTGACAAGTGGCTGCGGAAATGCCAGAGCGACCAGAGCGTGAGCGGCAGCGCAGGCCAGGAAAACCACAACAGCAGTTTCCCGAAATACAAAATGTTGGCGCTGCCGAACGTATGGCGCTCGGACAACCACCAGGCTTGAAACAGATCGGGCGAGTGTTGCGCCAGCGCGACGAGCCAGAGCGCGATCCACGGCACGGCGAACAGCAGGCCGGTTGGCAGACTGACGAAATAAGGTTTGATGCGCCAGTTGCGGAACAGAAGGGGCAGGAGCAAAGCCGTGGTCAAAATGATGGCGGCGGCGATGATGCCGCTCGAAAGAAAAGCGATTGCGATGCCGCTGCCGATGAGCGGAGCCGCGCGCCACGGTCTCCGCCGCGTCAGCGCGAGGCCGTAGAAAGCCGTCGCGTAGCCGGTTAATCCCGCGATTTCGGGCGACATTTGATGCGCCGAAAAAAACAGCCCGATGCTGCTGATGAAAATGAACGTCGTCTGCCGTCCCGCGCCGCGTCCCCACATTTCGCGCCCGCTCATGCCGACCATGAGCAAGGTCAGCGCCATCCAGAATCCCGTAATCAGCCGCGCGCCGTCGTGCAACGGCAACCAGAACGAGGTGAGTTTGGCGGACAACGCCGCGCTCAGATAATAAAGCGGGGGATATTCGAGCGTGATTTCGCCCGCCACCGACGGAACCGCCCAACTGCCGCCCGCGAGCAAATGTTTGACCGCACCGACCGTGGTCGCCTCATCCGGCTTCCACGGATGATGGCCGATCAGCCCCACGGTCAGCCAGATAAAACACAGCAGCAACAGCAAATTGGTCTTGGCGCTCTCCCCGATGCTGGGCTTGGGCGTCGCCAGACTGGCCTGCCAATCGTGTTCAAATTCAAATGCCATTGGATGGATACGTTCCGGTTAATGTGTTATCGGCAGCTTGGTTTTGTGCGACTCAAACCATGTAATGAGCTGATCTTTCCCCACCTGCCCGTCCGCGCAATTTTCAATGATCTCCGCAAGCGCATTGATGTCGCGCGCCTCATCCATGGGATATTGAAGATCAAGCCCGTTCTGATTCATAAAGGCGATGGCAACCAAGGCTGCCGTGCGCTTGTTTCCATCCATGAAGGCATGGCTCTGCGCCAGATAAAAACACAAAGCGCCCGCGATACCGGCGATGCCGCCATGCGTGAACGGGTAGCTGCCGGGATAAAAAGCCGTGGTAACGGCGCTTTCGATTTTTCCGATGTCATAACAATGGTGAGGATTGCCGCCCTGCTCACAAATATACCTGTTCACGGCGACGATGGTTTCCGCAGTTGGAAACAACACCTTCACTTCAATTTATCCATTGCGTTTTTGTGCTTCTTGAACGCTTTTTGCGCGGTCGCCATGAATGCGGCGGTATCCACGGGCGCAAGCTCAATCACTTGAGGCTCGGCGATGAATTTCGCCACGGCCATGTTCACGAGTTGCGCGAAGCGGATACCGTTCGCATCAATGTATTGCTCAACCTGCTTTTCCAGTTCATCGTCAAACCTGACAGTTTTGGGGATTCCCATAAGCCACCTCCAAGGGCATCTGATTTGTATTCATTATAATACAAAACATTACAAAGCTGCGGGCGCTGTTCCGACAAACAAAAAGGCAGCCGAGGCTGCCTTTGCTGTTTGGTCATGCGGAAATTACATGCCGTATTTTTGGCGGAATTTCTCGACGCGACCGGCGGTGTCCACGATTTTTTGCTTGCCGGTGTAGAACGGGTGGCATTTGGAACACACTTCGATGTTCAGGTTTTTGCCGCTCGTGGAGCGGGTTTCAAACTTGTTGCCGCAACTGCATGTTACGGTGATGGCGCTGTAGTCCGGATGAATGTCGGCTTTCATTCTGTTGTCCTCAAACTGGGTGCTGTCGCAAGAAAGTCCGCGATTATCCGGGAAATCGGATTGTTTTTCAAGTAGGGGCGGGTTTTAAACCCGCCCGACCCTCTCCAAAACAAATGGAAGAGGAAACTGCGGGCGTTTTACCCGCGCCGCATCGCGTCGAAAAACTCGGCATTGTTCTTCGTGGATTTGATTTTGTCGAGCAGAAACTCCATTGCTTCGAGGTCGTCCATGGGGTAGAGCAGTTTTCGCAGCACCCAGATTTTTTGCAGGATGTCCTTGTCAATGAGCAGCTCTTCGCGGCGCGTGCCGGATTTGTTGACGTTGATCGCGGGGTATTGGCGTTTTTCGGCCATGCGGCGGTCGAGGTGGATTTCCATGTTGCCGGTGCCCTTGAATTCTTCGTAGATCACGTCGTCCATGCGGCTGCCGGTATCCACCAGCGCGGTGGCGATGATGGTGAGCGAGCCGCCTTCTTCGATGTTGCGCGCGGCACCGAAAAAGCGTTTCGGGCGTTGCAGCGCGTTGGCGTCCACGCCGCCGGTGAGCACTTTGCCGGAGCTGGGAACCACGGTGTTGTAGGCGCGCGCGAGGCGGGTGATGGAGTCGAGCAAAATCACACGTCTTTTTTATGTTCGACCAGGCGCTTGGCTTTTTCCAGCACCATTTCGGCGACCTGCACATGGCGCGTCGCGGGTTCATCGAAGGTGGAGGCGACCACTTCGCCTTTCACCGAGCGGGTCATTTCCGTCACTTCTTCCGGGCGCTCGTCAATCAACAGCACGATGAGCACGACGTCGGGGTGGTTGGCGGTGATGGCGTGCGCGATGTGTTGCATCATCACGGTTTTGCCGGATTTCGGGCTGGCGACGAGCAGCGCGCGCTGGCCTTTGCCTATGGGCGCGATCATGTCTATCACGCGGCTGGTGATGTTTTCCTCGCCGCGGATGTCGCGTTCCAGCGTGAGCGGCGCGGTGGGGAAGAGCGGCGTGAGATTTTCAAACAGGATTTTGTGTTTGGTGTTTTCCGGCGATTCGCCGTTGACGGTATCCACCTTGACCAGCGCGAAATAGCGTTCGCCTTCCTTGGGGGTGCGGATTTCGCCGGTGATGGTGTCGCCCGTGTGCAGGTTGAAGCGGCGGATTTGCGACGGCGAAACGTAAATGTCGTCCGGCCCCGCGAGGTAGGAACTGTCCGGCGCGCGCAAAAAGCCGAATCCGTCCTGCAGCACTTCCAGCGTGCCGTCGCCGAAAATGCTGTCGCCTTTTTTCGCCTTGTTTTTCAATAGCGCGAAGATCAAGTCCTGCTTTCGCATACGGCTTGCGCCTTCGACTTCGTTGGCAATCGCCATCTCGACCAGTTCGGTGACGGGGAGGTGTTTCAGATCAGATAAGTGCATGTGCGGAACTCGCTGGGAAATTGTGTGATTCGGTTGCGGGGAGGGGAAGAAAAGTTGGATAAAACGGGTTTGACGCCCGGCTCCTGTTGTTTCATCTATGGGTTGGGAAGGAGCCAGACATCAGCGTAACGGCTTTAAATATGGCTGTCAATAAATGCGGTGAGCTGGGATTTGGACAACGCGCCGACTTTGGTGGCTTCGACATTGCCGTTTTTGAACAGCATCAATGTCGGGATGCCGCGTATGCCGTATTTGGGCGGCGTCTGCTGGTTTTCGTCTATGTTCAGCTTGGCGACCTTGAGCCGCCCGCCGTATTCCTTGGCCACTTCGTCCAGAATGGGGGCGATCATTTTGCACGGGCCGCACCATTCCGCCCAATAGTCAACCAGCACGGGTAGCTGGGATTGCAGGATTTCCTGCTCAAAAGTGTCGTCGCTGATATGCACAATATGTTCGCTCATGTTGAACCTCGTTGATTCCGTGTGATTGGGGCGTTCAGAAAGTCTGGAACTCGGAACAGCCGGAAAAGGGAGTTTTTATATCCTAGCGAAAAAATCGCCGCAAGTGAAGTGGGGTGTTTTATTCGCATTCATGTTGCATCAAATCTTTTGCATTATGTATTTCAAATCGCCGGAACCGGAATGCTGTTGCCTTCCGCGTCCTTGATATTGAGCTGGTTGGTCTCGGCGAAGCTCATCAACTGCGCGAAACCTTCGGGGTTCACGTCCTTGAGCTTCATATCCACCGCAAGGCAACGCACGCCGTTTATCAGGCGCGGATTGAGATAGGGCGAATATTTCAGCTTGCGGTCGGGGCCGAAGGTCGCATAAGTG
>JAITWS010000097.1 GCA_031285185.1 Methylobacillus sp. | reverse complement strand
TGCGATGCGGTGTTTGTTTTGCAGGAGCCGCAACTCGGCACGGGTCATGCGGTGCAACAAGCGTTGCCGCATCTTGCCGACGACAGCCTCACGCTGGTGCTTTACGGCGATGTCCCGCTCACGCAAGCGGAAACTTTGCGGCAGATGCTGGGTATCGAGCAAGACGCGCGGGCGGGTTTCAAACCCGCCCCTACTAATGCTTTGACATTGCTCACAATCAACCTCCCCGACCCCACCGGCTATGGCCGCATTGTGCGCGATGCCGCGGGACGCATCACGCGCATCGTCGAGGAAAAAGACGCGACGCCCGCCGAACGCGCGATCACCGAAATCAACACCGGCATTCTCGCCGCGCCCACGCATCTTCTGCGCGGCTGGTTGCAACAACTGCGTAATGACAACGCGCAGGGCGAATTTTATCTGACCGACATCGTGGCCATGGCTGTGGCGCAAGGCGTGGAAGTCCGCGCCGCGCATCCGGCGCATGAATGGGAAGTGCAGGGCGTGAACAGCAAGGCGCAAAAGGCCGCGCTGGAACGCGCCTGGCAGCGCGAGCTGGCGCGCGGATACATGGAGCGCGGCCTGTCACTGGCCGACCCGGAACGCATAGACGTGCGCGGCAGATTGACCTTCGGCTACGATGTGGAAGTGGATGTCGGCTGCGTGTTTGAAGGCGACGTGCATCTCAACAAAAACGCGCGCGTGGGCGCTTATTGTGTCATCCGCGACAGCACCATAGGCGAAGGCGCGCAGATCGCGCCGTTCAGCCATATCGAAGACGCCACCATAGGCGCGGATTGCCGCATCGGGCCTTACGCCCGCATTCGTCCCGGCACGGTGCTGGGCGACGACGTTCACATCGGCAATTTCGTCGAAGTGAAAAACAGCGCGATCGCAGCGCACAGCAAGGCCAATCACTTGAGCTACATCGGCGACGCGACCGTGGGCAGCCGCGTCAACATCGGCGCGGGGACGATCACCTGCAATTACGACGGCGCGAACAAACATCGCACAGTAATCGGCGACAACGCATTCATCGGTTCGGACACGCAACTTGTTGCGCCGGTCACGGTGGAAGCCGGAGCCACGATAGGCGCGGGTTCCACCATCGTGCGCGACGCGCCGGAAAATACGCTCACGCTGTCACGCGCGCAGCAAATTACGGTGCAAAACTGGCAACGTCCGGTCAAGGGCAAGAAATAACATGTGCGGAATCGTAGGCGCAATCGCGCAACGCAATGTCGTCCCCATCCTCATCGAAGGTTTGAGCCGTCTGGAATATCGCGGCTATGATTCCGCCGGAATCGCGATTCTCGACGGAGAAAACATCAAGCGCGTCCGCGCCGTGGGTCGCGTCGCGGAGCTGCAACAAAAAGCCGCCGCCGAAAATCTGGGCGGCACGGTCGGCATCGGCCACACACGCTGGGCAACGCACGGCGGCGTGACCGAATCCAACGCGCACCCGCATGTTTCCGGCGGCGAAATCGCGGTCGTGCACAACGGCATCATCGAAAATCACGAAGAACAACGCGCGCGGCTCAAGGCGCTGGGCTATGTGTTTGAATCGCAGACTGATACCGAAGTCATCGCGCATTTGATTCATCACCACCTCAAACAAAACGGCGACCTGTTCGCGGCCACGCGGCTCGCCGTGGCGGAACTCACGGGCGCGTATGCAATTGCGGTCGTGAACCTGCGCCAGCCGGACATCATGGTGTGCGCGCGTCAAGGTTGTCCGCTGCTGATCGGCCTGGGTGACGGCGAAAATTTCGTCGCGTCCGATGTGTCGGCAGTACTCTCCGCCACGCGCCGCGTGATCTACATGGAAGACGGCGATGTCGCGGAACTGCGCCAAAGCGGAATCAGGCTGCTGGACAACCGGGGGCAGGCGGTTGAGCGCAAAGTGCATCTGAGCGCGGTATCGCTCGCCTCGCTGGAACTCGGCCCCTACACCCACTTCATGCAGAAGGAAATCCACGAACAACCGCGCGCGCTGACCGACACCATGGAAGCGGTAATTGATGACGGCGCGTTCGGCACAGCCTTGTTCGGTCAGGACGCGGCGGACGTTTTCGCGCGCGTGGACAGCATTTTGATACTCGCCGCGGGCACGAGTTATTACGCCGGATTGACGGCGAAATACTGGCTGGAAAGTATCGCCCGCATCCCGACCAATGTGGAAATCGCAAGCGAATACCGCTATCGCGCCTCGGTCGCCAACCCGCGCCAACTCATCATCACCATCTCGCAATCCGGCGAAACGCTGGATACGATGGAGGCGCTCAAACACGCCAAATCGCTCGGACAGGAATTGACGCTCGCGATCTGCAACGTGCAGGAAAGCGCGATTCCGCGCGCCTCGCGCCTTGTGTTTTACACCCGCGCGGGTGCCGAAATCGGCGTAGCCTCCACCAAGGCATTTACGACCCAACTGGTCGGCCTGTTCGTGCTCGCGGCCACGCTCGCCAAACAACGCGGCAACCTCGCGCCGGAACAGGAACAAAATTTTCTCGACGCGCTACGCCATCTTCCCGGCAGCGTGCAACACGCGCTCAACCTCGAACCGCAAATCCGCGAATGGGCGCGACTGTTCGCGGATAAACATCACGCGCTCTTTCTCGGACGCGGCGCGCACTATCCGATCGCGCTCGAAGGCGCGCTCAAACTCAAGGAAATTTCCTACATCCACGCCGAAGCCTATCCCGCCGGCGAACTCAAACACGGCCCGCTCGCGCTGGTTGACCGCGACATGCCCGTCGTCGTGATCGCCCCCAACGACACCCTGCTCGAAAAAGTGAAATCCAACATGCAGGAAGTCAGCGCGCGCGGCGGCGAACTCTTCGTCTTCGCCGACCTCGACAGCCACTTCACCGCCAGCGAAGGCGTCCACGTCATCCGCACCCCGCGCCACGTCGGCGTGCTTTCCCCCATCCTCCACACCGTCCCGGTGCAACTTCTCGCCTACCACGCGGCGCTGCTCAAAGGAAACGACGTGGATAAACCGCGCAATCTGGCGAAATCGGTGACGGTGGAGTGACGAACAAATTAATCGTTTGTGGAATCGCGCTGTTTTTTGCGGTGATGCCACTTGCGGAGTGCGGCGCGGCGGATGGAGAGCCGGATGTGTATATCGTGGGCAACGATGATAATGGAGCCGCGCTTTGGAAAAACGGAGTGAAACAAAAATTTGATCTGAAGGGAGTGCCGATTCCTCTTTTCGTGCATGTATCGGGTAACGATATATATGTTGCCGGAGGCGATGGAAACCCCGTACTTTGGAAAAATGGGGTCACGCAAAAACTTGGTGACGGAAAGGAGATTGGGCACGCTTCTTCCGTGTATGTATCGGGCAGCAATGTGTATGTTGCCGGGACGCTTGGTTTTGATGTGGTGCTTTGGAAAAACGGGGCAATTCAAAAGCTCCCCATGGGGTTTGGCGGAGATGCACATTTTGTTTACGCCTCGGGTAGCGATGTGTATGTGCTCGGCCATAATATGGATAATAGAGTTACTGGAGTTACATGGAAAAACGGGGTGGCGCAGATTTGGAATAGGGGTTCGTCGGTCGCTTCCGTTTATGTCTCAGGCGATGATGTATATTTTGCAGGATCCGTGAATATGCGGTCAGGAGCAAAGAATATATCTGTCGCTACTTTGTGGAAAAATGGGGTCGCACAGAAGCTAAGCGATGAAAGCCATTGGGCGATTGCCAAATACGTTTATGTGTCGGGCAATGATGTGTATGTTGCCGGAACCGAGTACATCGCACCCGATACAGCCGTTGCGACCCTTTGGAAAAACGGAGTCGCACAAAAACTCACCAGTGGAAGTCGAGATGAAAGCGCTGAGATCGTTTATACATCAGGCGACGATGTATATGTCGCGGGGTTTCGTGGGCGTGACGGATACAAGGATGTGATGTTTTGGAAAAATGGAAAAGTGCGAAAAATTTTCAAGAAGAGCATCAGCACCGATCTTTTCAATTCCGTTTTCATCAAGTGAGCCTGCACTCACACTTTCGCAATAATCAAACCAATATTTAAGCGCGGGATACTTCACAAGATTCATCATGTTTTGCTGAAAGCGCCACAGTCTTTGCACTTCACACCGTGGCGGTAAAAGAAAAGGGGAAATCCCAGAAGCAGAAATACGAGGAATGCGGGCTTTTTTCCTTCGGTATAAGGTTCCACATTCGCGCTGCCGCATTTTTGGCAATGGATGTCGTCCTTGCCAAATTCTTCGTCCAGAAGTTGCGAGTAATCCTGTGCCAATATCTCACGCGCCTTTTCCGCAAATTCACGCGGCACGCGGACTCGGACGCCACCCAGCGCGTTTGAAAAAAGCCACTGCATGTTGATGGTGTGCTCATCGGCGATAAACGCGGGAATGCCTTCCGCCTCCAGGCTCGCCTGCGCGATATGCGCCTCATGCGGGAAGGAAAAAGAGGCAATGGTTATGAAACTGGAATCGCTCATCAGTCGGGAACAGCGCCAATCAAACCAATATGATACCAAGCGCGACGGCGGTTTCGGTGGAGATCATAAAGGGCATGGGGTAGATGTTGGGCATCGGGGTTTTGGTGTAGCCGGGGCATTCGCTGGCGCTCTTCCCTTTTCTGCCCCCTACACCTCACCGCGCCGATACTGTATTGCTTCGGCGATGTGTCTGGATTCCACGCGTTCGTCGCCTGCGAGGTCGGCGATGGTGCGGGCGACTTTGAGGATGCGATGGTAGGCGCGGGCGGAGAGGCTGAGGCGGGTGATGGCTTGTTTGAGCAGGGCTGCGCCGGGGGCGTCGGGCAGGCAGTAAGCGTCCACTTCCTGCGTGCCGAGGTTGGCGTTGACTTTGCGTTGGCGCGCGATTTGGCGTTGGCGCGCGGCTTGCACTCGCGGGCGGGCGGCGGCGCTGGATTCGCCAGGGGCGGCGCTTTGCAGTTCGTCGTCGCGCAGGGCGGGGACTTCGATGTGCAGATCAATGCGGTCGAGCAGGGGGCCGGAGATGCGCGCGCGGTAACGCGCGACTTGATCCGGCGTGCAGCGGCATTTGTTGTTGTGATGGCCGAGATAACCGCAGGGGCAGGGGTTCATCGCGGCGACCAACTGGAATCGCGCGGGGAAATCCGCTTGCCGCGCGGCGCGGGAAATGGTGATGTGGCCGGATTCCAGCGGTTCGCGCAAAACTTCGAGCACCGAGCGCGAAAATTCGGGCAGTTCGTCGAGGAACAATACGCCATGATGCGCGAGCGATATTTCGCCGGGGCGCGGAAAACTTCCGCCGCCCACGAGCGCGACGGCGGAGGCGGTGTGATGCGGGGCGCGGTAGGGGCGGCGTTTCCAGTTTTCCGGTTTGAAGCTGCCGCTTAGCGATTGGATCGCGGCGGATTCGAGCGCTTCGTCCTCGCTCATTTCCGGCAGGATGCCGGGGAAACGCGCGGCCAGCATGGATTTTCCGGTTCCGGGCGGCCCCGCCATGAGCAGATGATGTTGTCCGGCGGCGGCGATTTCCAGCGCGCGGCGCGGCAGCGCCTGACCTTTCACATCTGCAAGATCGGGATATTCAGGCCGCGCGATGATCGCTTCGCCGGTGATCGCGCTCAAGCGATTTTGTCCGCTCAAATGCGCGCACACTTCAAGCAAGCTGTTGGCCGGATACACCGTGGCGGTTTTGACCAGAAACGCTTCATGCGCGCTTTCGCGCGGCAGGATAAAGGCGCGTCCGTCGCGGCTTGCTTTGTACGTCATCGCCAACGCGCCGCGCACGGGGCGCAATTCGCCCGTGAGCGCGAGTTCGCCCGCAAATTCGTATTCCGTGAGTTTGTCGGCGGGAATCTGCCCGGTCGCAGCGAGAATGCCGAGCGCGATGGGGAGATCGAAACGCCCGCTTTCCTTGGGCAAATCGGCGGGCGCGAGATTGACGGTGATGCGGCGCATGGGAAATTCAAAACGCGAAGTTTGCAGCGCGGCGCGGACGCGATCGCGGCTTTCCTTCACCTCGGCTTCCGGCAGGCCGACGATCTGAAAACTGGGCAGGCCGTTGGCGAGATGCGCTTCCACCGTCACCAGCGGCGCGTCCATGCCCGCAAGGGCGCGGCTGTATAAAACGGCGATTCCCATGTTTTTGTTTTTCTTTTTCCGTGTGGTTTTTCGTCGGCGGCGGGGCGGGTTTTATCCCGGTTCGCGCGCTTCCAACCCGGACAGCCGTTGTTCCAGCGCGTCCAGTTGCGCGCGCGCGCGGTGCAACACTTCGGTTTGCGCGTCGAACTCCTCGCGCGTCACCAAATCCAGCTTGGCGAAAACGCCGCGCAACAAGGCTTGCAGATTTTTCTCCAAATCCGCCGCCGGAGTTTTCGCGAGCATTTCCTTGATCTTGCCGGAGATTTCTTCAATGGTTTGGGTATTCAACATGGGGGTTCCTTTGCTTTATGCAGTGTGTATGGTGCGCGTTTCAAAAGAAACGTTCAGCACTTGGCGAATCGCCGTGAAAACAGCCGTCAGATTTTCCATCGTCGGATTGCCGCGCGCGGAAAGCATACGATGCACGCTTTTGCTCGGGCGGTTGGTTGCGGCGGCGATCTGCTCAAAGCCCACCGTTGCGTTGACCACATCCCGCAACAACAAACGCGCCGCCTCCGCTTCGCCGTTGAGAAACATATCGGTGGCCTCCCGCAACAAAGCCTCCGCGAAAGCGGGGTCGAATTTAATTCTGGCGTGTACCGTCGCGCTTGAATCCACAGTGAGTTTTTCCATTACTTTCCTTTTCGATTTTTCTTCAGTTCGGTTTTGCGAGCGAAGTATTCATCGCGCAGTTTTTTGGCATGTTTGATGTCGGCACTTTGGCCGCTTTTTACGCCGCCGCCAAGCAACACAATCAGCGCGTCTCCATCCTGAATGAGATAAATCCTGATTCCCGGTCCCCAATCAATCCGATATTCTTTCAATGCGCCATCAATCGGTTTCACATTGCCCATGTTCCCGGCCATCATTCTGGCTCGCGCGGCAGCGACCTTGGCCGCATACTCGACAGCAAGCGCGTCGAACCACTCTTTGTAGTGATTTCTTCCACCTTCGGTCAAGTATTCTTCAATTGTTACCGGCATAATGGTAACTCTTACGTTACCTCGCAGTCAATGAAAGCCGCGCGTGAAGCCATCACTCGCCCAGCATTTCCTCGGGGCTGTCGTAGTGGATGATGGAGAGGAAGCGGATCGGCGCGCCGTGCAATTTGTCCGGGCGATGCGGGATTTCGCCGCGGAAGGTAAGCGAATCGCCCGGTTCCAGCACATAAATCTCGTTGCCCACGCGGTATTCCAGCACGCCGGTCAGCATGTAGAGAAACTCGGTGCCGGGGTGTTCAAACGCGCCAAATTCTTCGCCCGCATCCTGCAAGGTGATGAGAAAAGGTTCGAAGTGTTTGCGCGGTCCCTGATCGTAGGCCAGAAGATGATAAGTGTGTCCGCGCTTGGTTCCGCGCCGCACCACTTCCATGCCTTCGCCTTTTTTGACCAGTTGCGCGCCGTCGCGCGGCTGACCGTAATTGCGGAAGAGATGGGAGAGCGTTACGCCGAGCGCGTTCGCGACTTGTTCCAGCGTGTCGAGGCTGGTTGCCGTTTGCGCGTTTTCGATTTTGGAAAGCATCCCGCGGCTGATGCCCGCGCGCAGCGAAACTTCGGCAATGGTCAATCCGTGCTCCGTGCGCAGATCGCGGATCGCGTTGCCGAGGTAGTGTTCGAGAGGTTTGATGTCTTTGTCGCTCATGGGTCTTGATGCCTTCATTTGCTCACAGGCCGTGATTGTTTCACAGAAAGAAAAAGAGTTAAACCACTGTTTGGGATTTTTGGACAAATTTCCCTTGCAAGCTCTCTTGAAAACCGGACAAATTCTGGAGGACATTTTTTGCGCTACAATTCGGCATCATGGTTCCTCATCTCACCACCGCGCTTAACGGCCCCCTGCTCACGCTGGAACAGCGCATCCTCGACGCGATGCCGCGCATTGAATACTGGCTGCGCACGCAATGGCTGGAACACGGCGCGCCGTTTTACGCATCGGTTGATCTGCGTAACGCCGGTTTCAAGCTGGCGCCCGTTGACACCAATCTTTTTCCGGGCGGATTCAACAATCTGAATCCCGATTTTCTGCCGCTGTGCGTGCAGGCGACGATGGCGGCGGTGGAAAAAGTTTGCCCTTCCGCGCAGCGTTTCATGCTGATTCCCGAGAACCACACGCGCAACACGTTTTATCTGCAAAATGTCGTGGCGCTGGCCGACATTCTGCGTCGCGCCGGGTTGACGGTGCGTATCGGCAGCATTTCGCCCGAGATCACCGCGACCACCACGCTCGAATTGCCGCAGGGCGACAAGCTCGTGCTGGAGCCGGTGAAGCGCGTCGGCAACCGGCTGGTGCTGGACGATTTCGATCCGTGCGCGATTTTGCTCAACAACGATCTTTCGGGCGGCACGCCCGCGCTGCTCAGCGGCATTGAACAGGCGCTCATTCCGCCGCTGCACGCGGGTTGGACGGTGCGCCGCAAATCGCGTCATTTCGCGGCGTATTCCCGCGTCGCGCGCGAATTTGCCGCGCTCATCGAAATTGATCCCTGGCTGGTTGATCCGTTTTTCGCAAGCTGCGGCATGATAGATTTTCACGCGCGCGTGGGCGAGGATTGTTTGTCGGCGCAAGTTGCCGATCTGCTCGCGCGCATCACCGCCAAATACCGCGAATACGGCGTCGAACAGGAACCTTTCGTCATCGTGAAAGCGGACGCGGGCACTTACGGCATGGGCATCATGACGGTGAAAAGCCCGGACGATGTGCGCGATCTTAATCGCAAACAGCGCAACAAAATGGCGGTCGTCAAGGAAGGTTTGCAGGTCGAGGAAGTCATCATTCAGGAAGGCGTTTACACCTTCGAAAGCATCAACGAAGCCGTCGCCGAGCCGGTGGTTTATATGATGGATCGCTACGTCGTGGGCGGTTTTTACCGCGTGCACACCGGGCGCGGCACGGACGAAAATCTCAATGCGCCGGGGATGCACTTCGTCCCGCTGGCTTTTGACACCGCCTGTTCGCTGCCGGATTGTGTCGGCAAACCGGATGCGACGCCGAACCGCTTTTACGCCTACGGCGTGATCGCCCGCCTCGCCCTGCTCGCCGCCGCGATCGAACTCAAGGAAACCGCTCCGTCGGCATCCGCCGCATGAAATTCGCCTTCATCCTCGACCCGCTCGCCAAACTCAAAATCGCCAAGGACAGCAGCCTCGCCATCATGCGCGAAGCCGCGCGGCGCGGGCATGAATTGTTCGTCGCGGAGCAGGGTGGATTGAGTTTGCGCGACGGCGCGGCATTGCTGGACGCCGCGCCATTCGCGTTTCATGACGGCGCGGAATGGTTCAAGACAGGCGCATCCTCCACGCAGCCGCTCACGGTTTACGACGCCGTGCTCATGCGTAAAGACCCGCCGTTCGACACCGAATACATCTACAGCACTTACCTGCTGGAACTCGCGCAAAATCAGGGCGCGCGCGTGCTCAACCATCCGCGCGCGATCCGCGACTGGAACGAAAAATTATCCGTCGCGCGCTTTCCGCATTTCGCGCCGACTTTCCTCGTCACGCGCCACATTTCCGCGATCCGCGAATTTTTGCGCGACCAAGGCGATATCGTGGTCAAACCGCTCGACGGCATGGGCGGCAGCGGCGTTTTTCGCCTGCACCGCGCAGATCACAACATCGGCGCGATTCTCGAAACCATCACGCACGACGAACGCCGCACCGTGATGGCGCAACGCTACCTGCCCGAAATCAAGGCAGGCGACAAACGCATCCTCGTCATCAACGGCGAGCCGGTTCCCTACGCGCTCGCGCGCATCCCCAAAGCGGGCGAAACGCGCGGCAACCTCGCCGCCGGCGGCACGGGCATCGCGCAACCCTTGTCGGAACGCGACCGCGAAATCGCCGTCGAAGTCGGCAAAACGCTCAAGCGCGAAGGCTTGTTTCTGGTCGGCCTTGATGTCATCGGCGACCACCTCACCGAAATCAACGTTACCAGCCCCACCGGCCTGGTCGAAATCGCCGCGCAAACCGACTGCGATCCGGCGGCCTTGTTCGTCAATGCGCTTGAAAATTTTTGAGGGGTTTTTGGGATACCTCCTGTCGCGCAGCGATGGGGAGGCAGGCGTAGGGGCGGGTTTCAAACCCGCCCTTGCTGCACATGCAGCACATGTAGGTTGGGGTGAG
>JAITWS010000041.1 GCA_031285185.1 Methylobacillus sp. | reverse complement strand
TCCATCGTCATGACCGTGAAAGGCGGCCCGACTTTGCTCGGCCTGCCCGCCTTCGGTTTCCTCGGCTTCTTCATGGCCTCGCTGTTCGGAATCTGGCTGATTATCTCGATCTGGCGATCGGGGAGGAAGGATGAGTGAAGAGAAACCAAATCCTACGGCTTGCCCAGATAAACGCGAAAAACATTTCCCGGCGCGGGATTTTGTGTGTTCCTCTGCGCTCCGGTGAATACCAGCGATTGCGTGGCGGCATCCCAATCCATAGGCTGCAACGTGTAGGGATTCCGCAATTCCGGCGGCTGATCGGCCAACCACGTCGGCATTTTCTCAAAAGGCACACGCTCACGCAGCGCGGCGATTTGCAGACGAATCAGGCGGTGATAGGCTTCGACATCGTGAGCGCGTTCAACGTATTCAACCCAAGCGAGGCTGGAGACCTCTATCATTGCGCTGCCCACAAAATTACGTAACGGAAAAGGGAGCAGTCCGCTATCGTTGAAAGCATCAGTGGATTTTTGCTTGATGGCATCAACTTCCATCTCCAGTTGATCCGCTGGCACAAGGGAAAGCCGAACGATTTCTTTCCATCTCGAATACTCATCATTGGCGGTCGCATTGGGCAGGTACGCCAAGGCGAGCGCCAATTCCGTCAGCCAATTTATCTGGTGTGGCTCCTGATACTCCTTGGGCGAATCCGGGTACGATGGCCTGTGTCGCGTAGTCTCAAGTATCCCGTTCAGTATCATTTGTCGTTCCCCCTCAAGTGCATGAGTCAGCGGCACCGGCATGGACGATTCTACAAGGGCATCCAGTCGTTGCGCCTGTTCGGAACTCAGCGCGGGAATATGGCGCAAGGCGCTGCTGATGAGACGTTGCTGTCGCATATCCATCGCCAGCGCAACCAATGCTCCCATCAAAGTACGCGAACCTTGCATCATCCGCCGGTGAATTTTGGCATTGGTTTCCAGCAGCGTCAGCGCCTCATCCGTGCGATTTTCATTTAGCAACAGCGCGGCCTGTATGTCGAGCAAAATGGATGCGGCAGCAACATCTGCATAGCCGAGAGGGATGCCGGCAATGTATGGCGGAACAATTTCTTCGTAAGTCGGCTTGCCCAGCAACGACAGATAGCGTTCGGTCAACACCATCGGATCAGACAATTTTGATTTTATTTTCTGCGCGTGCTCAAGATAATAAGCGTAGCAATCGGCCACTTCCGCCTCGCAGCGCATGGATTCCCAGTCTATGCGTTGATGAGAGTAGGCTTCGACGCTGAAAATTGTTTCACCCGTATCCAGATAACGCGCATAATTTTTCATTTGCGCCGCGAAAAACCGCTGCCCCGCTTCCGCCGCATCCTCATCCGGCGGCGCGCGCAAGCCAAGCATGGTGAAATACCCGTTATCCCGCATTTGTTCCGGCGTGGGCGGCTCAAAACGGATGGCTTCGGCGACTTCGGGCAGCAGCGGTTCGTCGTGCCGGTTTTCCCACCACACGAGGGCGATGAAGCCCAGCACCAGCAAAATCACTGCCAGCAACAACCAGCGCAGCACACGCCAGACTTTGTACAGCACGCGGGTTATCGTCACGATGTTTTCTCCCCTAAAGACGCTGCCAGAATAGCAAACATCCAAAAGCAGCGCATAGCGCGTGATTTAGTTTCTTTATCTTGGGGGAAATTGAAAACAGACAGGTTCGGGTCAACTGACAATTTTTTGGAAAATTTTACTGATTGGCTCAAGATCGGGTTTGACGGGAATCAGGTGCATGTGCTCGAAAAGTTCGCCATGGGTTCCGCTGACGGCGCTGGCGTGGTTCCATTCTTCCGCATTGACTTTGCTGTAATCCAGATCAATGCCCTGTGCCTGTGCCAGTTGTTTCATAAACACTTGCAGGCTGCGGCCATTGCCGTCAGGGAAAGGGTGGAGATGGTTGGCTTCGATGAAAATACCTGTTAATGCTTCACGCTTCTGCGCGAAAGTAAGACCGCCGGTGGTGATGTAGGCATGGGTTTTCTTTTCCAGCGTCCGCCAGCGCGGCTCCAAGTCGGCAGGTTCGGCAAAGACTGACACCATGCCGTTATCCATCCGTCTGGAAGACGGCACGGTACGGACTTTGCCTGCCCATTCATATACGTCCTGAAAAAGATGCAGGTGGATGGCTTGCTGACGCGCCAACCCAAAGTTTTGAACGCCAAGATCAACACGATGCGCCAAAATTTCCTGCGCTCTGCGGGTGGTTAAGTCGTATTCGACGCGCTTTAGTTCGTCGGCATCGGTGATGCCCAATTTGTTGTGATAGATGCCGACTTCGTCGGTGTACGGGTTTGCCATGCGGCGTGCTCAAGCCCAGGCGCGGGATTGGATAAAGCCTTTGGTGGTTTTGTGCCGCATGGCATATTCGCGCATTTCTTCGATCACTTGCGTCAGCGTCACGCGACCGGCCAGCACAGCGGCATCAATGGCACGCTTCTGATCGGTCGGCGTAAAGCCTTCCAGCGCGAAAATTGCATCGGTTTGCTTGAAAGCCTCTTTCATTCCCGCAATTTCAACATCCGTCATTCCGGTCTCCCGTTGTTCCGTTCACCGCTTGTGTGGGCACGGATTTTTGGTGCAATCCGCGTAGATGTACAGCGAGTGGTCGTGGATTTTGAAGCCGCGATCGGTGGCGACTTTTTGCTGGCGGCGTTCGATTTCGTCGTCGCAAAATTCTTCGACGCGGCCGCATTGCACGCAGACGATGTGGTCGTGGTGGCCTTCCTGTTTCAGTTCGAAGATTGATTTGCCGCCTTCGAAATGGTGGCGCAGCAGCAGGCCGGCTTGCTCGAACTGGGTCAGCACGCGGTAAACGGTGGCGAGGCCGACATCTTCGCCGCTGGCGAGCAGTATCTTGTAAACGTCTTCCGCCGTGAGGTGGCGTTCCTTGCTGGATTCAAACAGGCTTAAAATTTTGAGGCGCGGCAAGGTGGCCTTGAGTCCGGCGTTTTTGAGGTCTTGAGGGTCTTTCATAGTGGTGGACGCAACCTGAAATGAGTGTCGTGGTATATTAACGCCATTTTCCGTCAAAGTCATACCGATGCGTAAAGCAGCCCTTTTCATGGCGGCGTTTTTTTGCGCCGCGTGTTCCAATTATTCGGCCAATCTGCCGTCCATCACGCCTTACAAGGTGGAGGTGCAGCAGGGCAACTACGTCACGTCCAAAATGCTGATGCAACTGCGTCCCGGCATGACCAAGGCGCAGGTGCGTTTCATCATGGGCACGCCGCTGCTCACCGACAGTTTCCACGCGGATCGCTGGGATTATATCTACCGCATGATAAAGGAAGGCAAGCTCATTGAGCAGCGCCATGTGGTGATGGAATTTGAGGATGACAAGCTGAAGCGCGTGCGTGGCGACGTGATTCCCGCAGGCGGCGAAACCGCGCCGACGGAAACGAAACCGTCCAAATCCGGCAAGGAAACATTGGAAGCGCCGAAACCCGTGGTCAATCCGCCCGCCGAGACTGCACCCAAAGCGGAACCGACTTCCAAGCCGGTCGCGCCTAAGGTTGAGCCTGTCGCCGAGCCGCCCAAAGCGGAACCAAAACCGGAGCCAAAACCGGAACCCAAGCCCGCGTCCAAGCCGGAACCGGCTCCGACCAAGAGCGAACCGACCAAAAGCGAGCCGACCAAGCCCGCGACGATTCCGGCGGATGAATTGCCGTCGGAAGAAAGCCCCGGCTATTTCGAGCGCATGTTGGAAAAGATCGGGTTCTGACATGGCGCTGAATATCGTTATCGCAGGCAGTTCCGGCCGCATGGGACACGCCCTGCTGGAAGCCACGCTGGCCGACACTGATCTCAAACTGCACGCCGCGCTCGACCGCGCCGACAGCCCGCACCTCGGACGCGACGCGGGCGAATTATTCGGCGCAGCCTGCGGCATCAAAATCACGGCAGACAGCGCCGCAGCCTTGCAAGGCGCGAATGCGCTCATAGATTTCACCCGCCCCGAAGCCAGCATGGAATATCTCGCCGCCTGCCGCAAAGCGGGCGCGGGCATGGTGATCGGCACGACCGGCTTCAACGCCGCGCAAAAACAAACCATCGCCGATGCCGCCAAAGAAATCCCCATCGTGTTCGCGCCCAACATGAGCGTGGGCGTGAACCTGCTCATCAACCTGGTGCAAACCGCCGCCAAAGTGCTGAACCAGGGCTACGACATCGAAATCATTGAAGCGCATCACCGCCACAAAGTTGACGCCCCCTCAGGAACCGCGCTGCGCCTCGGCGAAGCGGCGGCAAACGCGCTGGGACGCGATCTCGCCCAATGCGCCGTCTATGGTCGCGAAGGCATAACCGGCGAACGCGACCCCTCCACCATAGGCTTCGCCACCGTGCGCGGCGGCGACGTGGTCGGCGACCACACCGTCCTCTTCGCCGCCACCGGCGAACGCATCGAACTCACCCACAAAGCCAGCAGCCGCGCGACCTTCGCCCTGGGCGCAGTCCGCGCCGCCAAGTTTATCGGCAGCAGAAAAAACGGCTTGTTTGATATGCGGGATGTGTTGGGGCTGTAGTTGCTGAATGGGTTTCGCATTCGCGCTACCCATCCTGTGAAACTACTGTAGCTCTTCCTCACCCGGACAGGCCAAGGAAAAAATCATGCCTTTCATCACGGCGCAACTAAATGCCAAATTGCAGCCGCTGCATCGCGGCGATTTGTTTGAGGATCCGCTTGATGCGTTTTTGCAGGAGCATGGTTTGGGGCAGACCAGCGGCGGCGGGACGTTGCTGGAGAACGATGGGGAGGTCGCGTACTGCGATGTTGAAATCGAGGTGGAGAGTCTTTCGGAGCAGACTCTTCAGCGCGTGATTGGCGAGCTTGAGCGGCTGGGCGCGCCCCAGGGTTCCTGGCTCAAGTTTGGCGGTGAGCGCGCGGATATTCCGCTGGGCAAACTGGAAGGGTTGGGCGTGTATCTCAACGGAACCGATCTTCCGCCCGAGGTTTATCGGGAATGCGATTCCAACGTGGTGTACAGCGAACTGGAAAAGCGCATCGAAGGCATGGGTTCCATTTTCAGTTGGTGGGATGGGGCGACCGAAACCGCGCTTTATCTGTATGGCGACTCCTTCGCGGCGATGCGGGACAGGATCGCCGATTTTCTCGCGGATTATCCGCTGTGCCAGCGTTGCCGGGTGGTGCAGATCGCCTGAGCGCAATCCGGTTTGATGCCGGCCATCACTTCGGCTATAATGGCGGGCAAATCAGCGGGGGGAACGACACGGTTCGTCCCGCTTCTTTATGTCACAAATACCATAAGCTCAGGAGCCTCCGGTGTCGCAAAATCCGCCCGCCATTCTCGTTCTTGCCGATGGGTCGGTATTTCGCGGTATTTCCATCGGAGCATCGGGCGCGACGGTCGGCGAGGTGGTGTTCAACACGGCCATGACCGGCTATCAGGAAATTCTCACCGACCCGTCCTACACGCGCCAAATCGTCACCCTCACTTATCCGCACATCGGCAACACCGGCGTCAATGCCGAGGATGTCGAATCCGGCAAGGTTTACGCGGCGGGTCTGGTGATCCGCGATCTGCCGCTCGTGGCGAGCAACTGGCGCTGCGCGGAATCGCTCGGCGATTATCTCAGACGCAACAACGTCGTCGCCATTTCCGACATAGACACGCGCAAGCTCACGCGCATTTTGCGCGAAAAAGGCGCGCAATCCGGCTGCATCATCGCGGGCGATGCGGACGAGGCGCGGGCGCTGCAACTCGCGCGCGAGTTTCCCGGACTCGCGGGCATGGATCTCGCGCAAGTTGTTTCTTCCGACCGGCCTTATGCGTGGAACGCGGGCGAGTGGGTGCCGGGCAAGGGTTATGCGCCGGTCGAAGATTTCAAATACAAAGTCGTCGCGTTTGATTACGGCATCAAGCGCAACATTTTGCGTATGCTCGCCGCGCGCGGCTGCGCGGTGACCGTGCTGCCCGCCAGGGCGACCGCCGAGGAAGCGCTCGCGCTCAACCCGGACGGCGTGTTTTTATCCAACGGCCCCGGCGACCCCGAACCGTGCGATTACGCCATCGCCGCGATCAAAAAAATCGTGGACAAAGGCATTCCGACTTATGGCATCTGCCTCGGCCACCAACTGCTCGCGCTCGCCAGCGGCGCGAAAACCGTCAAGATGAAATTCGGCCACCACGGCGCCAATCATCCGGTGCAGGACATGGACGACAAGCGCGTATTCATCACCAGCCAAAACCACGGCTTCGCGGTGGATGCCGCCACACTCCCGTCCAATTTGCGCGTGACGCACGTCTCGTTGTTCGACGGCAGTCTGCAAGGCATCGCCCGCACCGACAAACCCGCGTTCAGTTTCCAGGGTCACCCCGAAGCCAGCCCCGGCCCCGGCGAAATGAGCTATCTGTTCGACCGCTTCATCGCGATGATGGAGGGCGCAAAGCGTTGAGATGATGGCAGCGAAATTTCTTTCTGATCGGTTGGCGCGGCGTGGTGTGACGGCAGCTTTTTTAGTCATGGTGGTTTTTTTGTTCGCCAACCCCGCCGCCGCTGAAGATGCGCCGTCCGCATCGGATGTTGATCGGCTTACGGATTTGGTGATGCGTGCCGCCCCTATTACAGCGGGAATACAGAAACAACTTGATAGCGACTCAAACTGGCCATTCGGGGAAAAAACCGCGAAAGTAAACGCATCACAATTGCAGTGCATTCGTCAGCAACTGTCTCCCGCAGCTCTGCGCGAAAATCGCAGACAGGCTGTGGTGATGTTTATCAAGCGTCATCCAGACAAAGTACAAGATGCCATTGATGTATTGACGTTGGATCAAGAAGTTGAAGTTACTTTTGGCGCTGTTATTCAGGCAGGTTTGGAGTCCGGAGGGAAAGAAACATTCACATCTATTGGTGTGCCAAATGCCGGTAAAAAGTATGACGAACTTGCTGAGCAACAGCAACACAAACTTATCAGCTTCATGGCTGACGATGAGTACAAAACACTTCGAGATCTGGTGCTCTTTGGTGTGGACACTCAAGTCTTCAGCCACTATAGCGGCTACTTGGCCGGGAGGGAGGCCTCCAGGAAAATCATATCTGATGTTGTAAGTTACTGTAGCGCGTCATCTGCAAACATATCGCCTGTGATTGAACTCGAAACGCAAGCGCCTTCGTCAATAAATGTTGACCGACTCACGGACTTGATAGTGCGTGCGTTCCCTCTCGGCAAGATGATACAAACAATGAAGGACAACGACTCGAGTTGGCCGCTCATGGAAAAAGTCTCAAAAGTGGATGCTTCGCAACTACAATGCGTTCGCCAGCAAATGTCGGCTGAAGGCTTGCGTGAAAGTCGCAGGCAGGCCGTGGGGGAGTTCGTCAAACGCCATCCAGAGCAGGCGCAAGATTTTATTAATATATTGAATGATGGGGTTGCCGATGCTATGGAGCTTGTCGCGGGGCAGACCATACAAATGATGGCTGCCAGCACGCCGCAGGAAAAGTGGGCCAAAAATTTGGATCTCCGAAAATCCATGGCAGACGTGCCCGATCAGCAGGGGGCAGAAGTTGCGTTGGTGATGACGGACGCTAAATACGCATTGTTGCGTAAACTGATGTTCTATGACGGGGATGATCTTACTGTGGGTGTCGTAGTGATTAAAAAAATGCTGCTCAGCGCTTTGACCCGTTGTAATGTGCCGCTGTCATCGCTTAAATGAGATTTCCCGAATCATGCCAAAACGTACCGACATAAAATCCATACTTATCATAGGCGCGGGTCCCATCGTGATCGGGCAGGCGTGCGAGTTTGACTATTCCGGCGCGCAGGCGTGCAAGGCGTTGAAGGAGGAGGGGTATCGCGTCATTCTCGTCAATTCCAATCCGGCGACGATCATGACCGACCCGGAGATGGCCGATGCGACGTATATCGAGCCGGTGACCTGGCAGACGGTGGAAAGAATCATCGCGATTGAAAAGCCGGATGCGTTGTTGCCGACCATGGGCGGGCAGACGGCGTTGAATTGCGCGCTGGATTTGGCGCGCGAGGGCGTGCTTGAAAAATACAATGTGGAGTTGATCGGCGCGACGCGCGAGGCCATAGACAAGGCCGAAGACCGCGAAAAATTCAAGGCGGCGATGACGAAAATCGGCCTCGGTTCCGCGCGTTCCGCCGTGGCGCACAGCCTTGAGGAAGCCTTGCAGGTACAGGCTTCCATCGGGTATCCGGCGATTATCCGTCCCTCGTTCACGATGGGCGGCAGCGGCGGCGGCATCGCTTACAACAAGGAAGAATTTCTCAGCATTTGCGAGCGCGGGCTGGAGGCTTCGCCGACGAGCGAATTGCTGATCGAGGAATCGCTGCTCGGCTGGAAGGAATATGAGATGGAGGTGGTGCGCGACCGCAAGGACAATTGCATCATCATTTGCTCCATCGAAAATCTCGATCCCATGGGCGTGCATACGGGCGATTCCATCACCGTCGCGCCCGCGCAAACGCTGACTGACAAGGAATACCAGATCATGCGCGACGCTTCGCTTGCGGTGTTGCGCGAGATCGGCGTGGATACGGGCGGTTCCAATGTGCAGTTCGCGATCAATCCGGCGGATGGCCGCATGATCGTGATCGAGATGAATCCGCGCGTTTCGCGTTCGTCGGCGCTCGCGTCCAAGGCGACCGGCTTTCCGATCGCCAAGGTCGCGGCCAAGCTCGCGGTGGGTTACACGCTGGATGAGTTGAAGAATGAAATCACCGGCGGCGCGACACCCGCTTCGTTTGAGCCTTCGATTGATTACGTCGTGACCAAGGTTCCGCGTTTCGCGTTCGAAAAATTTCCGCAGGCCGATTCGCGTCTCACCACGCAGATGAAATCGGTGGGCGAAGTGATGGCGATGGGGCGCACCTTTCAGGAATCGTTCCAGAAAGCCCTGCGCGGCCTTGAAGTGGGCATGGACGGGCTGGACGAAAAAACGACGGATATGGATCGCATTGTCACCGAACTCGGCGAGTGCGGACCGGAGCGCATCTGGTATGTGGGCGACGCTTTCCGCGCAGGCATGAGTGTTGCGGAAGTGCACGATCATTCCAGAATTGATCCGTGGTTTCTCGTGCAGATCGCGGATATTGTTCAGCGCGAACAGGCGCTTAAGGGAAAATCGCTGGCCGATCTCGACCGCGATGCGTTGTTCCGGCTCAAGCGTTGCGGCTTTTCGGATCGCCGTCTCGCGCGGCTGCTCGGAACCGACCAGCACGCGGTGCGCGCTTATCGCCACGCGCTCAATGTGCGTCCGGTCTATAAGCGCGTGGATACCTGCGCCGCCGAATTTGCGACCAACACGGCGTATATGTATTCGACTTACGAGGAAGAATGCGAAGCCGCGCCGACCGACAAACGCAAGATCATGGTGCTGGGCGGCGGGCCGAACCGCATCGGGCAGGGCATAGAATTTGATTATTGCTGCGTTCATGCCGCGTTCGCGATGCGCGACGACGGCTATGAAACCATCATGGTCAACTGCAATCCCGAAACGGTTTCCACCGATTACGACACTTCCGACCGCCTGTATTTCGAGCCGTTGACGCTGGAAGATGTGCTTGAAATCGTCGCGCTCGAAAAACCCGAAGGCGTGATCGTGCAATATGGCGGTCAGACGCCGCTCAAACTCGCGCGCGATCTCGAAAAAGCCGGAGTGCCCATCATAGGAACCAGCCCCGATGCGATAGATCGCGCCGAAGACCGCGAGCGTTTCCAGCAGATGCTGCACGAACTCGGCCTCAAGCAGCCGCCCAATCGCACCGCGCGCACCGAGGAAGAGGCGCTGCGTTGCGCGACGGAAATCGGCTATCCGCTCGTGGTGCGTCCGTCCTATGTGCTGGGCGGTCGCGCGATGGAAATTGTGCAGGAACAGGCGCAGCTTGAGCGTTACATGCGCGAGGCGGTCAAGGTTTCCAACGACAGCCCGGTGTTGCTCGACCGCTTTCTCAACGACGCCAAGGAAGTTGACGTGGACGCGCTGTGCGACGGCGAGGAAGTCGTCATCGGCGGCATCATGGAACACGTCGAACAAGCCGGTGTGCATTCCGGCGATTCCGCCTGTTCGCTGCCGCCCTACAGTCTCTCGCGCGAATTGCAGGACGAGCTGCGCCGCCAGACCGTGATGATGGCCAAGGCGCTTGGCGTGGTCGGGCTGATGAACGTGCAATTCGCGATTCAGGGCGACACCGTGTATGTGCTCGAAGTCAACCCGCGCGCCTCGCGCACGGTTCCCTTCGTATCCAAGGCGTGCGGTTTGCAACTCGCCAAGATCGCCGCGCGCTGCATGGCGGGCAAAACCCTCGCCGCGCAAAACGTGACGCGCGAAATCGTGCCGCCGTATTATTCGGTCAAGGAAGCGGTGTTCCCCTTCATCAAATTCCCCGGCGTGGACACTATTCTCGGTCCCGAAATGAAATCCACGGGCGAAGTGATGGGCGTGGGACGCACCTTTGCCGAAGCTTTTGTGAAATCGCAACTCGGCGCGGGAACCAAACTTCCGTCCGGCGGAAAAGCCTTCATCAGCGTGCCGCGCGAAGACCGCGAAAAAGTCGTGGACATCGCGCGTGACTTGGCCAAGCTCGGCTTCCAGCTCGTCGCCACGCGCGGCACGGCGGCCACCTTGCAAGCCGCCGGTCTGGACGTGACGCCGGTCAACAAGGTCACCGAAGGTCGCCCGCACATCGTTGACATGATAAAAAACGGCGAGATCAGTTTCATCGTCAACGTGGTCGAGGACAAGCGCGCGATGCAGGATTCCTACGCGATTCGCCGCAACGCGCTGCAACAGAAAATCACCTATTACACCACGCTCGCGGGCGCGAAAGCGGCTTGCATCGGCATGGCGCACATGCAGGGTCTGGAAGTGGAATCGTTGCAGGGCTTGCATCGGCAATTAAGCTCGTACTAACATAAGCGGACTTTTCAAAAACCACCCCGGTTCGGGCCGGCGTGGTTTTTCACTTTTTGCAAGGATAAGAAATGCAACAAACAACCATACCATTGACGAAACACGGCGCCGAGCTGTTGAAAGCCGAGCTGCAACACTTGCGTAGCGTGGAGCGTCCGAAAGTGATCGCCGACATCGCCGAGGCGCGTTCGCACGGCGATCTTTCGGAAAACGCCGAATACGATGCCGCCAAGGAACGCCAAAGTTTCATCGAAGGCCGCATCGCGGAAGTGGAAGGCAAGCTCGCCAACGCCCGCGTCATAGACCCGGCCACGCTGGACGCGGACGGACGCTGCGTGTTCGGCGCGACAGTGGAACTGGAAGATCAGGAAAACGGCGACAGCGTGACCTATCAAATCGTGGGCGACGACGAAGCCAACATCAAGGTCGGCAAAATTTCCGTCAGCTCGCCCATCGCGCGCGCGCTCATCGGCAAATACGCGGGCGATGTGGCCGAAGTCATGGCGCCGGGCGGGCTGCGCGCCTACGAAGTGCTGGAAGTGCGTTATCAATAACGATGCGTAAACTGTTCGACGGACTGGAACTCATCATCGTCGTCGCCTGGGTCGGCGGCTTGTGGGCAATCGGCTATCTGGCCGCGCCCGTGTTGTTTCACGCGCTTAACGACAATCGCCAAC
This sequence comes from Methylobacillus sp., assembly GCA_031285185.1. Classification (GTDB taxonomy): domain Bacteria; phylum Pseudomonadota; class Gammaproteobacteria; order Burkholderiales; family Methylophilaceae; genus MM2. Next base: position 143 of record JAITWS010000041.1, on the reverse strand, counting down.
TGGCCGGAAATCTGGCCGGGGAAATGTTCACCGGCGTGGCGTTGTTGAGCATGTTCAGCGGCATTTTTCTGCTCGCGCATCGCGTTGCGAAATTCGGCGCGGGCGCGTTAAAACAGTCATTTTTCTGGGCGGCGTTCGTGATG
>JAITWS010000062.1 GCA_031285185.1 Methylobacillus sp. | reverse complement strand
TGGGCAAATAACGGCAACTATCCCTGCCTCGTCGTATTCACCAACTGCGGCGGCAGCATAGGCCCCAGCAGCAGCGGCACGGGCGGTAGCGGCGGTTCCGGTGGCGGTTCGGGCGGTGGTGGAGGCGGCGGAAGCGGTCTCGGCGCGGGATTGGCCGCTGTCGCCCTCGTTGGTGGCGCGATCATCTACGCAAGCTCCACCGGCGCGCAATCCGACGAACCGCAAGCACTCGAAGACGACAACGGAACCCCGCTTGCCGATGCCACGCTGGATGAGATCAGCGTGAACGCCGACGGAACCGAAGCCGTGGTCAAGGTTCGCCGCGGCGAAAGCGTGGTCGAGCATCGCCTGTCGCTCAAAGACAGCGGCGACGGCGTGATGCACTTCGCATTAAATGACGGCGCGGCTCGCGTGGAACTGTCTTACAACCCCGCCACGCGCGAGTATTTTTATCGCGCGGATGGAATGCGGGGACATGGCTGGTTGAGGGCGATGGAGGTGGCGAGCAGGTAAGGCCACGCAGTTCCTTACCCTCACCCCTGCCCCTCTCCCACAAGTGGGAGAGGGGACTGCACGCTTTTCTCCCTCTCCCGCTTGCGGGTGGGAGAGGCCTGTCCTGAGCCTGTCGAAGGAGTTGGGGTGAGGGTAGGGGTTCGTCATTGCGAGGCGCGAAGCGCCGTGGCAATCCAGAAAGCCAACCGGGTCATCCCCGCGAAGGCCGGGACTGGATTGCTTCGCCTTCGGCTCGCAATGACGGAGCGTGAAGATGAACGAAAGTTCGTAACCCGCCCGAAACCTCCCTCCCTTGCTCTTCTTCCCCCGGAAAGCAAGGGCTTCCCAACGCGACACCTCGGTGTCGCGTTTTTTTTGTTTGCTGATTTACCCTTACCCCAACCCCCACTGTAGGGGCAGGTTTCAAACCTGCCCGCGCAGGCGGCGAAGGAAAGCGATGTTGCATTGTTGGGGTTCGTGTCTCATCCCAACCTATTCGGTTTAATCCGCGCGGGTGGCGCAAAATGCCTGCTGTCGCCCGGCATGTTAAAATCACGCCATTTTTCGCATTTGGAGTGACCCATGTTCAGCTATTCCCAGACCCTGGATTCGTGTGATCCTGAGCTTTGGCGTGCTATGGAGGGTGAGCGTAGTCGGCAGGAGCATCATATCGAGTTGATCGCGTCCGAGAATTACACCAGCCCTGCGGTGATGCAGGCGCAGGGTTCGCAGTTGACCAACAAATATGCGGAAGGGTATCCCGGCAAGCGGTTCTACGGCGGTTGCGAGTATGTTGACCAAGTGGAGCAAATCGCGATTGATCGCGTGAAAAAATTGTTCGGCGCGGAATATGCCAATGTGCAGCCGCATTCCGGTTCGCAGGCGAATCAGGCGGTGTATTTTTCCATACTCAAACCGGGCGATACGGTGATGGGCATGAATCTCGGCCACGGCGGGCATTTGACGCACGGCTCGCCCGCCAATATTTCCGGCAAGCTGTTCAACATCGTTGCTTACGGCGTGAACGACAAGGAGGAAATTGATTACGACGAAATGGAGCGCGTGGCGCTGGAAACAAAACCCAAGCTGCTGATCGGCGGCGCGAGCGCGTATGCCTTGCGTTTCGACTGGGCGCGCATGGCGGAAATTGCCAAGAAGGTCGGCGCGTGGTTTATGGTGGATATGGCGCACTATTCCGGTTTGATTGCCGCGGGCGTTTATCCCAATCCGGTTCCCCATGCCGATTTTGTGACTTCGACCACGCACAAAACATTGCGCGGCCCGCGCGGCGGAATTGTTTTAGCCAAGGCCGAGCACGAAAAAATGCTGAACTCCAGCGTGTTCCCGAGTTTGCAGGGTGGTCCGCTGATGCACGTCATCGCGGGCAAGGCGGTGGCTTTCGCCGAAGCAATGCAGCCGGAATTCAAAACGTATCAGGAACAGGTGCTGAAGAACGCCGCAGCACTCGCGCAAACTTTGGCCGAACGCGGCGCGCGCATCGTTTCCGGGCGCACCGAATCGCATCTGTTCCTCGTTGATCTGCGCCCCAAAGGATTGACCGGAAAAGCCGCCGATGCGGCGCTCGGCAGGGCGGACATCACCGTCAACAAAAACGCGATTCCGAACGATCCCGAAAGCCCATTCGTCACTTCCGGCATACGCATCGGCTCGCCCGCGATCACCACGCGCGGCTTCAAGGAAAATGAAGCGCGTCAGGTCGCGCACTTCATCGCCGATGTGCTGGACGCGCCGGAAGATGAAGCGAAAATTGCCGCCGTGCGCGAAAAAGTTCATGCGCTGACCGCGCGTTTTCCGGTGTACGGACGATAACATGCGATGCCCGTTTTGCAGCGCTGACGACACGCAGGTGATTGATTCGCGCGTCAACGACGAAGGCGACACCATACGCCGTCGTCGGCGTTGCGCCGCGTGCGAAAAGCGTTTCACCACTTATGAGACGGCGGAGCTGCACATGCCGCAGGTGGTCAAGCAAAACGGCACGCGCGAGGAATTTTCGCCCGACAAGCTGCGTCTTTCGTTCACACGCGCGCTGCACAAACGGCCTGTTTCGATGGAGTTGGTGGACAGGTCGGTGGACGACATCATGCAAAAAGTTCTCGGTCGCGGCGAGCGCGAAGTGCAATCGCGCGAATTGGGCGAGGCGGTGATGCGCGCCTTGCGCCGCCTCGACAAAGTGGCCTACATCCGCTTCGCCTCGATCTACCGCAGCTTTCAGGATGTGGACGATTTCCATGATGTGATCCGTGATCTCGACACGCCGAAACGGGGCAAAAAATGAGCGTGCAATCGCAAAAATTGTTCGTGGGTTTGAGCATCGCGTTCGCGGTGGTCACGCTGATTATCACCCTCGTTTTTTTCGGCTGGTGGGCGCTCAAGGAGCGCGTCGCGTTCGGCGACCAGCCGTTTGATCCCGCGCTCTGGATGAGTCCGCGCGCCGATCATCCGTGCGAGCGCGGCGACATGGCGCGCGATATTCGCAGTCGTTTGCTCGTGTCCGGCATGAGCAAAACCGACGTGACCATGCGCCTTGGTCGCCCGACGTGGGACGACGACACGCAGATCGAATACGATCTCGGCACTTGCGCGCTGGATATGTACGGCCTGCGACTTTATTTCGACCCGAACGAACGGCTCGTTCACACCACCATCACGCGGCGTTGACGCCATGTTCACCGCCGCCGATCACCTCCACATGACGCAGGCCTTGCGTCTCGCGGAGCGCGGCCTTTACACCACCACACCCAATCCCCGCGTCGGTTGCATCATCGTCAAAAATGGCCGCGTCATCGGCGAAGGCTGGCACGAACGCGCGGGGGAGCCGCACGCGGAAATCCACGCTTTGCGGCAAGCCGGAAGCGACGCGCGCGGCGCGGAAGTTTACGTCACGCTGGAGCCGTGCAGCCATCACGGACGCACGCCGCCTTGCGCCGACGCGCTCATTGCGGCGGGTGTGTCCGGCGTCACCGCGGCAATGGGCGACCCCGATCCGCGCGTGGCAGGACAGGGTTTGCGCGTGTTGCAGGAACGCGGCATCGCCACCCGCAGCGGCCTCATGGAAAACGAAGCGCGTGAATTGAATCGCGGTTTTATCTCGCGCATGACGCGGCAACGTCCGTGGGTCACGCTCAAAATCGCCGCGAGTCTGGACGGCCGCACCGCGCTTGCCAACGGCGTGAGCCAGTGGATCACCGGCGCGGCGGCGCGGAGCGATGTGCAGCGGTGGCGCGCGCGTTCCTGCGCCGTGCTCACCGGCATGGGAACCGTGCTCGCGGACGACCCGCAACTCACGGTGCGCGATTTCGACATTGGTCGCCAACCTTTGCGCGTGGTCGTTGACAGCCATGCGCGGATTCCGCCTGATCGCAAAATTCTGCAAGGCGGCGAAACGCTGATCGTCTGTCTTTCCGGCAAGGCTCAAGCATTGCGCGCGGCGGGCATCGAGACACTGGAACTGCCGGAAAAAAATGGTCATGTGTGCCTCGCAAGTTTGATGCGCGCGCTTGCGGAACGCGGCATCAACGAGGTGCTGGTCGAAGCGGGCGCTCGGCTGAACGGAGCCTTGCTGCAAGCCGGTCTCGCGGACGAGTTGCTGTGCTATTTCGCACCGACGCTGCTCGGCGATGACGCGCGCGGCATGTTCGCCATCGCGCCGCTCGCGGAAATGGCGCAGCGGGTTGATCTCGACCTGCTCGCGCTTGATCGCGTGGGGCAGGACATACGCCTCCGTGCGCGGCCTCGTTGACAGCCACTGCCATCTCGACGCGCCCGAGTTCGACGCGGATCGGGATGCGGTGGTCGCCGCCGCGCTGGACGCGGGCGTGGAAAAAATCGTCGTCCCCGCCGTCGCGCGTGCAAATTTCGATGCCGTGCTTGCGCTGTCGCAACGCCATTCCTGCTGCGTTCCCGCGCTCGGCATACATCCGCTTTATGTCGCGCAATCGCACGCGGAAGATCTGGATGCGTTGCGCGACAAACTGCGCGACACGCAAGTGATCGCGGTCGGAGAGATCGGTCTCGATTTTTTCGTCGCGGCTGTGGACAGATCGGGGGACAGAAAAAATCAGGAATACTTTTTCACCGAACAACTCAAACTCGCGCGTGAATTTGATCTGCCCGTGATTTTGCATGTGCGGAAATCGGTGGACGACATTCTCAAACATCTGCGCCGCATTCCCGTCCGCGGCGGCATCGCGCACGCCTTCAACGGCAGCCGCCAGCAAGCGGAAATTTTCATCGCGATGGGTTTCAAACTCGGCTTCGGCGGCGCGATGACCTGGCCGCGCGCGCTCCATCTGCGCGAACTTGCCGCAACGCTTCCGATGGGAAGTATCGTGCTGGAAACCGACGCGCCCGATATGCCGCCGGAATGGCTGGGCAGGGGCGGGCGCAACAGCCCGCAGCATCTGCCGGAAATCGCCGCCGCGCTGGCCGGATTGCGCGGCGCGGAAATTGGGGAGATCATAGCCGCGTCAACCCGTAATATGACGGAGACATTCCAACTTTAGAAAAGGACAAGCACATGACTGCATTGAACCGATTTTTGACCGCCCTGATGCCGCTGGCGTTTTTCGCGGTTGCCGCCGACGCGCAAGCCGCCGTCACGATTCCGAAAGAGTTTGTCGAAACCGCGCCGCCGAAGGTCGGGAGCGACGCATGGTACAAACTCAATCACGCGCAAAATGAGTTTGAAGTGGCCGTCGTCAACGGACAGCTTGCGATCAAAAAAGCCAATGAGGTCAAGCAGCGCACGCTTGAGATCGCGGACGGGACGCTGGTCGGAACCGATCGTGGCGAGTGGGGCGGCAATCTCGTTTTCAACGCGAAGGACGCGAGCAAAAAAGCGGTTGAAATCAAGCGGGGAAATATCAAATTCATCTTCCGCTTTCAGGGCAAAATTTATTTCATTGAAGGCCTCGCGCACCTCGGCATCAACGAAGGCGCGCTTTACCGCCTCGACATTTCAAACGGTCAATTCACCCACACCAAACTCGTGACATTCGACGACGCGCCGCAGGCCTATGCCATCCACGGCAACCGGCTTTTGATTGCGACGTTTGAAGGTTTTTATGTCATTGATAATTTCAAAAAGACGCCGATTTTCGAGGACGCATTCTGGAGCAGCCTGTATCCGACTTCCGTCGCCGTGCTCGACGACGAAAATGTGTTCATGGGAATACGCGGCGGCATCGTGAAGATTGATCTCACGCGCAAGACGATGAAGTTTTACAGGAACGACAAGTAAAGTTACTCGCGCATCCGTCAGTCAATGCGAGGAGCGTAGCGACGTGGCAATCCAGAAGTCACGATTCTGGATTGCTTCGCTGCGCTCGCAATGACGAATCCCACAGGAATAAACATGTATCTCAATCGCCGCGATGATACGGATGATTCCGCATCACCGACCACGCGCGATAAAGTTGTTCGGTCAGCAATACGCGTGCCATGCCGTGCGGGAGCGTGAGTCTGGAAAGGCTCCATTGCCAGTCGGCGGCTTGCAGCACTTTTTCGTGCAGCCCGTCCGCGCCGCCGATGACAAGCGCCACGTCGCGACCATTTTGCATCCAGTGTGTCATGCGTTCGGCGAGTTGCAGCGTGGTCGGCTCCTGCCCATGCTCATCAAGCGCGACAAGATAATCGCGCCCCGCGGCTTCCAGCAAACGTTCGGCCTCGGCTTCGCGCACTTGCTCGCCGCCTTTTCCGGCGGCGCGTTTGTCCGGTTTGATTTCGATGATTTCCACGGCAGCTTCGCGCGGCATACGCTTCAAATATTCCGCGCAGCCTTGCTCCACCCATGTCGGCATTTTGTGGCCGACGGCGAGGATGCGGAGTTTCATGCGGCGGATTGTTTGGCGAGACTCTGGCGACGCCCTTCCGCCGCGCCCCAAAGCTGTTCCAGATTGTAATAGTCGCGCGTGTTTTGCAGCATGATGTGGACGACGATCTCGCCCAGATCAACCAGCACCCACTCGCCTTCCTGCTCGCCTTCGATGCCGACGGGCGCGATGCCGCACTCCTTCATTTTCTCCTGCACATTGTGCGCGAGCGCCTTGGCTTGCCGTGTCGAAGTCGCGCTCGCGATTATCATGCACGAGGTAATCGGCGTGAGGTCGGCGACATCCAGCACCACGATGTCCTGCGCCTTGATGTCTTCCAGCGCGCCGACGACGGCTTGTTTCATTGCGTCAAATTCCATGTTTTTCCTGATAGAGATGGTGGGTTTCAATGTAATCGCGCACCGCTTCCGGCAGCAGATAGCGCGTGCTGATTTTCCACGCGTAAGCCTCGCGGATGCGGCTGGAAGCGATGTCCAGCCCGGTGATCGCGCGCCACAAAATTTTCCCGGCGGGCGCGGTTTGCAAATCCGCGACGAGCTCCGTTTTGCATTGCCGCCACAGCGTTTGCAATTCGGGAGCAAGCGCGGCTTCGCGCAGCTCCGCGCCGGGGCGACAAGCGACGACGATGTGCGCGAGCGCGGGCAATTCCCGCCAGCGATGCCAGCCGGGCAAACCAAAAAACGCATCGCTGCCGATGAACAGCATGAGCGGAATTTCCGCGCCAAACTCCCCGCGCAATTCCAGCAGGGATTCCACAGTGTAAGAAGGCGCATCACGCTCAAGCTCGCGGCGGTCAAGCGCAAAACACGGGTTCCCCGCAATCGCCAACGCCACCATCGCCGCGCGATCCTGTGCCGAAGCGCGCGGCTGATCGCGATGCGGCGGCAACGCGGAAGGAATGAACCGCACCTGTTCCAACTCCAACTCCATCCGCAACTCCTCCGCCATGCGAAGATGACCGAAATGGATGGGGTCAAACGTGCCGCCGAAGATGCCGAGGGGGGTCAATTATGCGATCTCAGTGAGTTGTTCTCCCTCTCTCGCAAGCGGGTGGGAGAGGCCTGTCCTGAGCCTGTCGAAGGAGTTGGGGTGAGGGTGTCAAAAAAAATCCGTTCGTCCTGAGCCGCCATCCTGCGCGTAGTCGCAGGACGAAGGATGAACGCACATCGCCGTGCGAGCAAACTTGGGCAGGTCGGGACTCGCCCCGACAGGCGAGTTACTTTCTTTTGCTTGTCCAAAAGAAAGTAACCAAAGAAAACGACCCCCTGCTCCCGCGGCGCTTCGCGCTCCCTTGCGCTGCTCGCCGATCCGGGCGGCTCGCTGAACTCGCACCGGCTGCGCCGGTGCTCAAACAGACGCTCGCCGAAATCCCCCGGCTCGGCTGCGCTGCTCAGCGCGGCAGAAGGGAATTTAAAAGCGAGCGTTGCGCGCGCTTCGCGCGATTTTTGTTTAACCCCCTCACCCCAACCCCTCTCCCACGAGGGGAGAGGGGCTATATGTGCTACC
>JAITWS010000118.1 GCA_031285185.1 Methylobacillus sp. | reverse complement strand
GCGCTGAAACTCGCGCACCATCAGCGGGAACGGGTGCGGGCCGACCACCGAGCCGATGCAGTAAATGCTGTTCACCGGATCTTGCAGATACGCGCCAAAGGCTGAGTCAACGGCTTCTTTCAGCGTGCGCAGTCCGGCGGAAACGGGCACGACTTTCGCGCCGAGGATTTTCATGCGCACGACGTTCGGGTGCTCCTTGGCGATATCGACTTCGCCCATGTGGATTTCGACCGGAATGCCGAAATACGCGCCCGCCGTGGCCAGCGCCACGCCGTGCTGCCCCGCGCCGGTTTCGGCGATGAGCTTTTTCTTGCCCAGGTACTTCGCCAGCAGCGCCTCGCCCATGCAGTGATTGAGCTTGTGCGCGCCGGAGTGGTTCAGGTCTTCGCGCTTCAGGTAAATGCGCGCGCCGTCAATTTGCTTGCTGAGATTTTTGCAGTAGTAAACCGGCGTGGGACGCCCTTGAAAATGTTTGCGAATGCTGCGTAGTTCCGCGATGAAGTCATAACTGCGGCAGATGCGCTGATAGGCGCGGTCTATTTCATCCATTTCCTTTTGCAATTCCGGCGGAATAAACGAACCGCCGAATTTGCCGAAGAAGCCGCGCGCGTCGGGCACCTGGCGGCGGAGCGGGAGGGATGAGGCTGGGGCGGGCGTGGTCATAATGTCGTCCTGAGAGCTGAAGTAAAGGCCTTATTCTACATCCGGTTAAAAAGTTTCCGCGCGCAGGCGCATCCGGGCAAGCAAGATTTCGTTTGACAGGCGCATCCCGCCTGACATAGAATCTCGCCTTTTCAATTTTTCGGCGAGCTGTTCCGATGAAAACCTTTTCTGCTAAAGCGCACGAAGTCAAGCGCGACTGGTATGTGGTGGATGCCACGGATGTGGTGCTGGGGCGTCTGGCCAGCACGATCGCGCATCGTCTGCGCGGCAAGCACAAGACCATCTTCACCCCGCATGTGGACACCGGCGATTACATCGTCGTGGTCAACGCCGACAAGCTCAAGATCACCGGCAACAAGGGCGAGGGCAAGGAATATCATCGCCACAGCGGTTATCCCGGCGGAATTTCCACCACCACCTTCAACAAAATGCAGGAACGCTTCCCCGGCCGCGCGCTGGAAAAAGCCGTGAAAGGCATGTTGCCGAAAGGCCCGCTGGGTTATGCGATGTTCCGCAAGCTCAAGGTTTATGCCGGCGCCACCCACGACCACGCGGCGCAGCAACCGCAACCTCTGGAAATCCAAGGATAATCAGCATGATCGGTAAATACAATTACGGCACCGGCCGCCGCAAAAGCTCCGTCGCCCGCGTGTTCCTCAAATCCGGCAAGGGCAACATCGTCGTGAACGACAAACCCGCCGACGAATATTTTTCCCGCGTCACCTCCCGCATGATCGTGCGCCAGCCGTTGGAATTGACCAACAACATCTCCAGCTTCGACATCATGGTCAACGTGGTCGGCGGCGGCGAATCCGGTCAAGCCGGAGCTGTGCGTCACGGCATTACCCGTGCCTTGATTGATTACGATGCCGCGCTGAAAAGCGCGCTTTCCAACGCCGGTTTCGTCACTCGCGATGCGCGCGAAGTGGAACGTAAAAAGGTCGGTCTGCGTAAAGCCCGCCGCGCCAAACAGTTCTCCAAGCGTTAAGCGTTTTCAGGACATGCAAAAAGCCGCTTTCGAGCGGCTTTTTGTTTTCATTTTCAACCTTACGGGATTTGTCATTGCGAGGCGCGAAGCGCCGTGGCAATCCAGAAAGCCAGCTCGCCCATCCTCGCAAAGGCGGGGACTGGATTGCTTCGCTACGCTCGCAATGACGTGAGAGTTTGCAACATTTGCAGAAACTCTATCGCGCCTCATACCAATGCCGCGACGCATTGACGATGCGTACCACGATCAGCATCACCGGCACTTCAACCAGCACGCCGACCACCGTGGCCAGCGCCGCGCCTGATTGCAGGCCGAAAAGCCCGATCGCCACCGCGACCGCCAGCTCGAAAAAATTGCTGGCACCGATCAGGGCAGAAGGACAGGCCACACTATGCTTTTCCCCCGCCTGACGATTCAGCCAGTAAGCCAGCCCCGAGGTGAAAAACACCTGCGCCAGAATGGGCGCGGCCAGCATCGCGATGATGGCGGGTTGTTTGACGATGGCTTGCCCCTGATAGGCGAAAAGCAGAATCAACATCGCCAGCAAAGCCGTCATAGACCACGGCGAAAGACGCGCCATGACGATTGCGAAATGCGTTTGCCCGCGCTTGAGCAACGCGCGCCGCGCCAGTTGCGCCAGAATGACGGGCGCGAGGATGTAAAGCGCCACGGAAAGCAGCAGCGTTTCCCAAGGCACGACGACGGCGGACATGCCCAGCAAAAAAGCCACGAGAGGGGCGAAGGCGACAATCATGATGGCATCGTTGAGCGCTACCTGTGTAAGCGTGAATAGCGGATCGCCGTTCGTGAGTCGGCTCCACACAAACACCATCGCCGTGCACGGCGCGGCGGCGAGCAGAATCAATCCCGCGATGTAGCTTTCCAGTTCACTTTGCGGCAGCCATTCGGCAAACAGTTTGCTGATGAACAGCCACGCCAGAAAAGCCATCGAAAACGGTTTGATCGCCCAATTTACGAATAAGGTGATCGCAATGCCTTTCCAATGTTCGCGCACCTGCCCCAATGCCTTGAAATCTATCTTCATGAGCATGGGCACGATCATCACCCAGATCAAAAAACCGACCGGAAGATTGACCTGCGCCACTTCCATGCTGCCTATGGTTTCAAACAGATGCGGAAAAGCCTGCCCCAGCAAAATCCCCGCGCCTATGCACACCGCCACCCAAAGGGTGAGATAACGCTCAAAAGTATTCATTCTGCTTGCGCGATCTTCCCGATGTCGGTCAATTCCCGCTTGGTGGCCGCGCGATCAAGAATGCTCAAGGGCAAATCCACGAACAAACGCACGCGGGTGAGCATAAGGCGAAAAACCTTGTCGAAAGCACGCCGCTTTTCCTCGTCCGTGCCTTGCGCGGCGGCAGGGTCTTCAAAACCCCAGTGCGCCGACATGGGCTGCCCCGGCCAGATCGGGCAGACTTCGCCCGCAGCGTTATCGCACACCGTAATGATGAAATCCATTTTGGGCGCGTCCGCGGCGGCAAACTCATCCCAACTTTTGCTACGCAGATTTTCGACGGGATAGTTGAGAGACTGAACCTTCTCGACGGCAAACGGATTCACCTTGCCCGTCGGCGCGCTGCCCGCGCTGTAAGCGCGAAAGCGACCCTTGCCCATCGTGTTGATAAGCGCCTCGGCCATGATGCTGCGCGCCGAATTGCCGGTGCAAAGAATCAGAACGTTATAGATTTTGTCGGTCATGGGTGTTTCTTTCAGCAGCATTTAGAAGTTTGAGAAGTCAGTTTCCTGACGGGGCTACAGCAACTTGCTGCCGTGTCTTGGCTGTATTCTCCGTAAGTCGGAATGGAATCCAGCGTATGAAACATTTCCCAAGGAATACCGCCGGGATCAAGGCTCCAATGCTTGTCGGATTTCGCATAGCAACAATCGCTGTCCGGCTGGGCAAGATGGGGCAACGCCGCCGCCTGAATGCGCTGCTCAAGTTCGCGCAGCTCATCGTCGCTTTCAGCCTGAATGCCAAGATGATCCAGACCCGCAGGCGAGCCGCGTTGCGAAATGGCGAAATTCACACGCGGATCATCCAGCATCCACTTCGCATAATCGGGCTTGCTTACCGTTGGCTCGGCATCAAACAAAGACGTATAAAAACGCATACTGTCCGCCAGATTTTCAACGGACACATGCACATGGAGGCGTTTCATAACGGGATTTCTTTTCTGATTCAAGGTTTGCAAACAGGCAGACAAAAATCGCCGCCGCAACAGTTTTCAGTGAGATAGCCAAGAAGATTGCCCATGGCGGCGAAATCGGCGGAGTAGATGACAAACCGGCCTTCCTGCCGCGATTGCGCCAGCCCCGCATGGTTCAATTCCTTGAGATGAAAAGAAAGCGTGGCAGGCGGCACACCCAAATCCTCCGCGATCCTGCCCGCAGACAAACCCTCCGCGCCAGCCTCAATCAGCCGACGAAAGATCGCCAAACGCGACTCCTGAGCCAGCGCAGCCAACATGGTAATAGCAGCTTTCGTTTCCATATTTCCATGATAGTGAAAATATGGAAACGAAGCAACGGCTGTTTATTCCAGATTTGCAAAAAGGCGGAGGACTGGATTGTTTGGTCGCTGCGCGCGTCGCAATAACGATGGGGTAGCCGCTTCCGCAAAACAAGATGCCTTTTGCTTTTGCGCGGTTTTGCTTTTAATATGACCCGCTTATCCCATCAATTTTCACGATCATGCAGGCAACCAAAATCAAGGCGGGCATTGTAGGCGGCACGGGTTATACCGGGGTTGAGTTGTTGCGGTTGCTCGCGCGGCATCCCGATGTCGAGATCGCGTGCATCACTTCGCGCGGCGAGGCGGGGCAGCGCGTGAGCGATATGTTTCCAAGTTTGCGCGGGCATGTGGATTTGCCGTTTACCGATCCCGCGCAGGCGAATCTGGCGGCGTGCGATGTGGTGTTTTTCGCCACGCCCAACGGCATTGCGATGCAGCAAACGCGCGCGTTGCTTGATGGCGGCGCGCGGGTGATTGATCTCGCGGCGGATTTTCGCATCAAGGATATTGCGGTGTGGGAAAAGTGGTACGGCATGAGTCATGCTTGTCCTGACCTCGTGGCGGAAGCGGTTTACGGTTTGCCGGAAATTAACCGGGCAGAGATCGCCAAAGCGCGGCTGGTGGCGAATCCCGGTTGTTATCCGACCGCGGTGCAACTGGGTTTTCTGCCGTTGCTGAAGGCGGGCGTGGTGGATGAAACGCAGTTGATCGCGGATGCGAAATCCGGTGTCAGCGGCGCGGGGCGCAAGGCGGAAACGCATATTTTGTTTGCCGAGGCGGGCGACAATTTCAAGGCTTACGGCGTGGCGGGGCATCGTCATTTGCCCGAGATCAGCCAAGGGCTGACCGCGATGAGCGGCAAGCGCGTGGGGTTGACGTTTGTGCCACATCTCACGCCGTTGATACGCGGCATTCACGCGACGCTGTACGCGCGGCTCACGAAGGATGCGGATGTGCAATCGCTGTTTGAGGAGCACTATCGCAACGAGCGTTTTGTGGATGTGCTGCCGAAGGGTTCGCATCCCGAAACGCGCTCGGTGCGCGGTTCCAACCAGTGCCGGATCGCCGTGCACAAGCCGCAAGGCGGCGATGTGGTCGTGGTGTTGTCGGTGATTGATAATCTGGTGAAGGGCGCGGCGGGTCAGGCGGTGCAGAACATGAACATCATGTTCGGCCTGCCCGAAACCACCGCGCTGGAGATCGTGCCTTTGCTGCCATGAAGCGCAGCGTATAAATACATGCAGACGCGAAATTACGCGCCTGACACCTTTGCGTAAACCCCATCGCAAAGGGCTGTGGGAGAAAGGGGAACTTCAAAGGAGTAACGCTATGTTTCAGAAAAAAGAGCAGTCATCCATTGCGACGGTAACCGCCGTTTCCTCGATTACTTCGACCACGGAAACCGTGATCGGAACGGAAGTATCCATAGACGGCGACATTCAATTCAGCGGCAGTTTGCGCGTGGACGGCGTGATACACGGCAATGTGCGCGGCGCGGCGGATAAGTCATGCACGTTGATGTTAAGCGAGCAAGGCCGCATCGAAGGCGCGATTGAAGTGCCACACACCGTCATCAACGGAACCGTCACCGGGCCGGTCAAGGCAGATCACTACATCGAGCTGCAAAGCAAGGCGCGCGTTTCCGGCGACGTTTATTACCGCACGCTTGAAATCCACACCGGCGCGATTGTTGATGGCAAGCTGGTTTACCTCAAGGAATCCGGCGTGGTAAATCAAGAACTTATCACCAACAATGATCTCGATCAGGATTGACCGAAACGCGGGTCGGGCGGATAATTGCCGACTGTCAGAAATTTGAAGGAGCACCCAAATGAACGCTGTAACCGACATCCCCAGCCCGATTATCTTCACCGATAACGCGGCCAAAAAAGTGAAGGAACTCATCGAAGAGGAAGGCACGCCCGACCTCAAACTGCGCGTATTCGTGAACGGCGGCGGTTGCTCCGGCTTTCAGTACGGTTTCACCTTCGAGGAAGAAGTCAACGATGACGACACCACCGTTGACCGCGACGGCGTGACCCTGCTGATAGACCCGATGAGCCTGCAATATCTGGTGGGCGCCGAAATTGATTATCAGGACAGCCTGCAAGGTTCGCAATTCGTCATCAAAAACCCGAACGCCACCACCACCTGCGGCTGCGGATCATCGTTTTCGGCGTGATTTTTCGGAAACTGCGGCCATAAAAAAGGAGACCATCGGTCTCCTTTTTGTTTTACGGCCTCTGCTCCACCGGCGCATAATCGCGCCGTTGCTGGCCGGTGTATAACTGGCGCGGGCGGGCAATGCGGTGTTCGGTGCTGGAGATCATTTCGTTCCATTGCGCGATCCATCCGGCGGTGCGGGCGAGCGCGAAAATCGCGGTGAACATCGAATTGGGAATGCCCATCGCGCGCATCACGATGCCCGAGTAAAAATCAACATTCGGATACAACCGCTTGCTGACGAAATATTCGTCCTCCAGCGCGATCTGTTCCAGCTTGAGCGCGAGTTTGAACATCGGATCGTCGTGCAAGCCGAGATCGTCCAGCACCTGATGGCAAGTCTGGCGCATGATCGCGGCGCGCGGATCCATATTCTTGTAAACGCGGTGGCCGAATCCCATGAGACGGAAGGAATCCGTCTTGTCCTTGGCGCGTTTGATGTATTCGCCGATGCGCGAAATGTCGCCGATCTCTTCCAGCATTTTGAGCGTGGCCTCGTTCGCGCCGCCGTGCAGCGGCCCCCATAACGAAGCGATGCCTGCGGAGATGCAGGCAAACGGATTCGCGCCGCTGGAACCGACCACGCGCACGGTGGAAGTCGAAGCGTTCTGCTCGTGATCCGCGTGCAAAATCAAAATGCGATCCAGCGCGCGCGCCAGCACCGGGTTGGCCGTGTACGGCTCGCACGGGCTGGAGAACATCATGTGCATGAAATTCTCGGCGTAATTCAGGCGATTTTGCGGATACGCGAACGGCTGACCGACATTGTATTTGTAACTCCACGCCGTCACGGTCGGCATTTTCGCGAGCAGGCGGAAGGCCGCGATTTCGCGCAGGCGCGCATCGAACACATCCGCATGTTCGGGATAAAACGCCGCCATCGCGCCCACCACCGAAACCATCACCGCCATCGGATGCGCGTCACGGCGCAGCCCGCGGAAAATGCTGCTCATCTGATCGTGCAGCATGGTGTGGCGCGTCAACGTCTCCACAAAATTCTTTTTCTGCTCCGCATTCGGCAACTCGCCCTTGATGAGCAGATACGACACCTCCGGGAAATCGCAATGCTCCGCAAGCTGCTCAATGGGATAACCGCGGTAATACAACAACCCCTTTTCGCCATCAATGAATGTGATGTTGGAACTGCAACTGGCGGTGGAAAGAAAGCCGGGATCGTAAGTCAGCACGCCATGATTTGCCAGCGTGCGAATATCAATCACATCCGGCCCGACAGTGCCGGAAAGCACCGGAAGCTCAATGGCTTGGGCGCCCTTGTCAAAAGTAAGCGTGGCTTTGGTCGGCTTCATGGCATTGCAACTTTGATGATACGGAAA
>JAITWS010000109.1 GCA_031285185.1 Methylobacillus sp. | reverse complement strand
GGCGAATTTTCCGGCGATTTCAATTCCGCTTACACCTTGAAACAAACCTCGCACGCGCAAGGCGGAAGCGACGGTGATATGGATGTTTATGCCGTGGAAAGCCACAAATGGCTGGACGCAACATGCCCGGCGGATGTGGAATAATCGGGAGATTCCACGATGCTCCACAAACAAACGCTGGTGATTCTCGTCGGCGTGATCGCCTTGGGCGGATGCGGGCGCGGCAATGTTGAACAGGCCAACGCGAACACGACATGCACGGCCACATTGACAGGCAGCCAGACCGCAACGCTGGACTGCGCCGCATGGGTGCTGCGCCTTGCCGAGGGAAATACCTACACGATCGGCCTCGCCTCTGAAAAAGGACTGGCGATTGCGCTGGTATTGCCCAATGAAGGCGAGCTGTCGCCCGGAGCTTATTCAATCTCGCACGCCAACATCTGGGGCGGGGCAAGCTACAACCCCGGCGGCTCCTTATCCACGCTCTGGGGAACCACGAAATCCGCCCCCGGAGAATCCGTCAAGCGGGAACCTCTCGGAACGGTGACATACACCCTGACCTCCGTAACCGCGACCCCGGACGGAGAATCGCCCGTCGGAAAAATGTTCACCATACACGGAACCCTGGACGCCACACTCCCCGCCCTGCCGCCCACCACAGGCGCGGTGAATGTTCATGCGGTGTTTTGAGATGTTGTGTTCCCTTTCGGTGAAGGGGAATCAACAGCCTGCCTGCTCTTTTTCCAGCAATATCCGTTTGCGCTCCACGCCCCAGCGATAGCCGGAGAGAGTTCCGTCGGCGCGGAGGGCGCGGTGGCAGGGGATGGCGAGGGCGAGTATGTTGGCGGCGCAGGCGTTGCCTACGGCGCGGGCGGCGTTGGGGTTTCCGAGTTGGGCGGCGATTTCGGCGTAGGTGCGGGTCGTTCCCGGCGGGATTTTTCGCAATGCTTGCCAGACGCGCCGCTGAAATTCCGTGCCGCGCATATCCAGCGGCAGCGTGAAATTTCGCGCGGGATGCGCGATCAGATCGGCGACCTGGGCGAGCGTTTGTTTGTCATCACGATTCCCTGCGATCAGTCGGTCGCGCGGAAAATTTTCCCGCAATTCGCGCAGCAAAATTTCGGGGTCGTCACCCAGCGCGATCATGCAAATTCCGCGTTCTCCGCGCGCGACGAGCAGCGTGCCGAGCGCGCATTTGCCGGATGTGTGGCGGATTTCAGCGGGCGGCTTCAATGAGTGTTTTCGCCATTTCCCTGGCGTGATTCACCGCGCCGGATTTGCGGTGCATACGTTCGGTGATCGCCGCGCCTTCGATCACGAGCGCGAGTTGCAGCGCGAGCGTGTCGGCGGATTGGATGCGGGCTTCGTCCGCGAGCCGGGCGAGCGTTTTACGCAGGGTTTGCGCGAATTCGACCGAGGTTTGATGCACCGGATTTTCGTGTTCGGGAAATTCGACGGTGGCGTTGGTGTGGGCGAAACCCTTGAATCCGGGATCGGCGATCCAGTCGAGCACGCCGTTGACCAGCGCCAGCAGTTGCTCGCGGGGCGCGGCGGCGCGCGTGCTCATGCGCTCGGCCAGTTTTTTCCAGAGCCGGGCGTCGTATTGGCGCAGGTATTCCAGAATCAGGTGTTCTTTGGATTTGAAGTGATTGTAAAGCGTGACTTTCGCCACGCCCGCTTCTGCGACGATGGCATCAACACTGGTGGCGTTGATGCCGCGCGCGATGAAAAGCTCGGACGCAACGCCGAGGATGTGTTCGCGCATACGCGAGGCCATGAACGTTCCTCAGCCCGTGACCCAGACGACGCGGGTGTGGCCGTTGGAAGGCCGCGGATAACATTCGGTGGCGCGTGTCTGGTCAAACCACGCAAGAAAAGCGTGCAGATTTTCGCGGTCGGCGACCGGATCGTCGGGCGCGCGCAGATTGATCGCGTTCATGTACGCAGTCGCCTGTCCCGGCGGCAGCGCCACCAGTTCGGGCGCGGGGCAGATGCCGCTCGCGATTTTTTCCTGCAAGGCCAGCGCGGCTTCAATGCCATCGGAATCGCGGGAGGGATCTTGTTGCGTGACCACGGTCGCGGGCACGGCGATCGCGGATATTTCCGGGATGGGTGCAAAGCGCGTCATGGGAACCAGCACGGCAATGGCCGCGAACGCGGCGGCCATGCCGCCCGCCGCCCAGTGCCAAACGGTGTTGCGGGGCGCGCAGGTTTCGGCGATGATGACCTGCGCCGCTTTGCCGGCCGCGCCGATCGCGCCGGATTTCGGATCGCGCAAATCTTCGGCAATGGCACCGCGCAGCAAAATCATCAACTGATCGGCCAGATTTTCAGGCTGCCGCGCGCGGGCGGACGTGGCGATCCGGGTCATAAAATCCGCCAGCGCCCGATTTTGATAAAGAACGAAATCGCCGACGAACTGCTCCCGAATCCCCGGCGCGGCCAACCACGAATCCAGCACACTGAACACAGCCAGCAACCGCTCCTTCGGTGTGTGACCTTGTTGCTCCACCATCCTGAAAAACCACGCACTTTCCAGCAATACCATAACGCTTAATCCTCACATGTGAACCAGTTTATATATATTTTCATGGTATATATTTTTCTGTAAATGGGGATTATAGCGGAGATTTGCGGGCGGCCTGTACAAACTCCTCTCCTCTCGCGGGGAAGAGGGCAAAAATTACCGACTTACCGCTTCCTCCCAACCGGCTTCGGGTTGAACAGCGCCGGTTGCGGTTTGGCCTGGTTGCGCGCGGCTTCCGACATGCGCGGTTTGGATTTCTGGTTTTGGCGCGCCGGATTGTTTTTGGCGGGCGTGTTGGGGCGCGGGTGTTGCGGGCGGTCATGGCGCGCGTTGCGCTCGCCGTGTTTGTGGTCGGCATCGCTTGCTTTGGATTGCGCGCGCGGTTTTCCTTGCGGACGCGGAGGACGCGGCGCTTCCGGTTCGGATTTTTTCGGAGGCGTGAAGCCTTCCGCCGGGGTGAGAGGAATTTCCTTTTTGATGAGTTTTTCGATGGCTTTGAGCAGCTTGACTTCTTCGTTATCCACGAGCGAAATCGCCGCGCCGCTCGCGCCCGCGCGCCCGGTGCGCCCGATGCGATGGACGTAATCTTCGGGTACGTTGGGCAATTCAAAATTCACAACTTGCGGCAACTGGTCTATGTCCAGTCCGCGCGCGGCGATGTCGGTGGCGACGAGCACGGGAATGTCGCCGTCCTTGAATTGCGCGAGCGCCTTGGTGCGCGCCGACTGGCTTTTGTTGCCGTGGATCGCCATCGCGGGAATGCCGTCCTTGTTGAGCTTTTCGGCGAGCCGGTTCGCGCCGTGTTTGGTGCGCGTGAAGATCAGCACCTGTTCCCATTTGTGTTGTTTGATGAGATGGCTCATCAAGTCGCGCTTGTGGCTTTGCGCGACGAGGTGCGCGGTCTGTTGCACGCTCTCGGCGGCGGTGTTGCGACGCGCCACTTCGACAAAGCCGGGGTTGTGCAGCAGGCCTTCGGCCAGCTCGCGGATTTCGTCGGAGAATGTCGCGGAGAACAACAAGTTCTGGCGTTGTTTGGGCAGCAGCGCGAGCACTTTTTTGATGTCGCGGATAAAGCCCATATCCAACATGCGATCGGCTTCATCCAGCACCAGAATTTCGATGCCGGACAAATCCAGCGTTTTCTGGCCGACGTGATCGAGCAGACGGCCGGGCGTGGCGACCAGAATTTCCACCGGCTTTTTGAGGCGGTCAATCTGCGGCGTGATGCCGACACCGCCGAACATCACCATCGAGCGAATCTTGAGATATTTGCCATAAGTCCGCACCGATTCCTCCACCTGCGCGGCGAGTTCGCGCGTTGGCACGAGGATAAGCACGCGCGGATGACCGGGTTTCACCGTGATCGGTTTCGCGTTGAGCAAATGCAAAATCGGCAACGTAAAACCGGCGGTTTTGCCGGTTCCGGTTTGCGCGCCGGCAAGCAGATCGCCGCCCTGCATCACCTGCGGAATCGCCTGCGCCTGTATCGGCGTGGGACGGGTATAGCCTGCGTCGGCAATCGCGCGCAGCAAAGGTTCGGCCAGACCGAGGTCGGCAAATTGAATTTCCTGGGACAAAATGTTGACTCCTGCGACGATCCGCCGCGCACGCGGCACCAATCGGGATAGACGAATTCGGGAGATTGAAAATAAAGGCCGCGTATTGATTGGCTGACACACGCGGGAGAGGTGCATTATACGCGACATGGGGGAAGATATGTAGGGGTTGCATATTTTCTGTTTATCCTCGCGAAGGCTGTTGTTGTTTTCCCTCTCCCGCTTGCGGGTGGGAGAGGCCTGTCCTGAGCCTGTCGAAGGAGTTGGGGTGAGGGTGTTAAATAAAAACCCGTTCGTCCTGAGCTTGTCGAAGGATGAACGCACATCTCAGCAAAGCAAACTTGGGCAGGTCGGGTCTCGCCCCGACAGGCGAGGTTCTTTCTTTTGCTTGCCCACGGAGCCTCCGCGCGAACCTCTCGCGGCAGTCGCATCCCGGCTTCGGGCGGTCTGCGGCGTTGCAAATGCTCGCAATACCAAAAGTATTGCTGCGCTTTGCGCCTTGCATCCCTACCCGAATCCGGGCGCGACCGCTCGCTCAGATTCGCGCGGAGGCTCCCGAAAGTAACCAAAGAAAACGACCCCCTGCTTCCGCGGCGCTACGCGCTCCCTTGCGCTGCTCGCCGATCCGGGCGGCTCGCTGAACTCGCCTTGGCTGCGCCAAGGCTCAAACAGACGCTCGCCGAAATCCCCCGGCTCGGCTGCGCTGCTCAGCGCGGAAGAAGGGAATTTAAAAGCGGCGTTGTGCGCTGCGCGCGATTTATTTTTGACACCCTCACCCCAACTCTCTCCCGCAGGCGGGGGAGGGAGAACAACAACAGCCCTCACATGCAAGAGAGGGAGAGTAGCAAGGAAAGAAGTGGCTGATCCATGCCTAAACTCCTCAAATGGCTGACCTTCAGCGCCGTCGTCATCGCGCTTGATCTTTACACCAAATATCTGGTGTCGTCGTCATTTGCTTATGGCGAGCATCGTCCCGTCACTTCATTTTTTGATCTTGTGCTGTTTCACAACGAAGGCGCTGCGTTCAGTTTTCTTGCGGGGATGGGCGGGTGGCAGCGGGTTTTTTTCAGCGTGGTTGCGTTCATCGCGTCCGTCGTCATTGTTCATCTGTTGCGTAAGCATCCGCAGAAAACGCTGTTCTGTTTCGCGCTCAGTCTTGTGCTGGGCGGGGCGCTTGGAAATCTTTACGACAGGCTCACGCTTGGCTATGTGGTTGATTTCCTGTTTTTCCATTATCAGGGTTGGTCATGGCCTGCGTTCAATGTCGCCGATTCGGCGATTTGTGTGGGCGTGGTTTTGCTGCTGTGGGACGGATTCACGCAGAAGAAACAGACACCCGCTTGAGTATTTCAATATAGGAGAAGGCATATGAAAAGAATCATTATCGCAACCGCATTGGGAATGGCATCGTTTGCCTGCGCGGCGCAGTCGGATTTGCTGGTCGGAGAATTTGGTCACGAATTTACAAAGAAGCCGGGAACGCCGGTTTGGGCGATCACGGGAAGCAACAATCAATACTGGCTTGATTCGCTTGGTGATGAAGAGCCGCCGGCTCCCGCGCATGAATACTCCGAGAGCGAACGGCGGAAGTTCTGGGGACGCATGTTGTGGTCGGAAGAAACAAGCGCCGCGGCGCGCTGCATCGGAAACGACGCGGAGCTGATTTGTTATGTGCCGCCCAAAACCCGCAGCGCGATAGACTGGCTGAAAAACAGACAATCGGATTATTTCTATTACGACACGATGATGGGCGTGATGGAAATACAGAAACTTCCCAAATAGTCCGCGCTTGCGCTATTTCATCCCGGCGGATGTTTGGAAAGTTTGCGCTGCAAGGTGCGGCGGTGCATGTTGAGCGCGCGCGCGGTGGCGGAGATATTGCCGTCGTGTTCGGCCAGCACGCGTTGGATGTGTTCCCATTCCAGCCTGTCCACCGACAGCGGATTCGCGGCGACGGAGACGGTTTCGTCGCCCTGGTCGCGCTGGAACGCAGCGATGATGTCATCCGCATCAACCGGCTTGGTGAGGTAATGCGTCGCGCCGAGTTTGATCGCCTCGATCGCGGTGGAAATGCTCGCGTAGCCGGTCAGCACGACGATGCGCGTCGCGGGTTCCAGCGCGTGTAAACGGCGTACCAGCACCAGCCCGGATTCGCCCGGCATTTTGAGATCAACCAGCGCGTATTCCGGCGGATCGGCCTCGGCGAGCCGGAAGGCGCTTTCCGCATCGTGCGCGATGCCGACCTCAAATCCGCGACGGCGCAACACACGGCTCATCACCTCGCAAAACGTGGTGTCGTCATCCGCGAGCAACAAACTGGGTTGCAGATTTTCCGCGTTCATTTTTCCTCCACGATAAGATCGGCCAGCGGCAAGTGAATGCGCGTCACGGTTCCGCCGTCGGTGTGATTTTCAAGTTCCACGCGCCCGCCGAAGCGACCGAAAATCGTGCGCGCGAGATAAAGCCCGATGCCCATGCCGCTCTCCGCCTTGGTGGTGAAAAACGGCTGCCCCGCTTGCGCGGCGATTTCCGGCGCGAGGCCGTGACCGTGGTCGCGGATGACGATTTGCAATTCAGCGCGGTTCCATTCGCCGCGCAGTTCCACGCGCTCGGGCGAAGCGTCGGCAGCGTTGTCCAGCAGATTGACCAGCGCCTGCCCCAGCGTGCGGTCGGCGGCGATTTGCGGCGCGGGGTCGCAGCCGTCGAGACGGCAATCGAATTGCAGCGCGGGGCGCGTATCGCGCCAGCGTTGCAACGTTTCGTCGAGAAAAACATCAAGCGCGACGCGGCGCGCATCCTCGCCGCGCATCTGCCCGGCGGACGCGGCGAGCGAAGATAAAATTTCCTTGCAACGCGCGACTTCGCCGCGCAACAACTTGAAATCGGCGGCGAGTTCCGGCGGCGCGGTGTCGTGCAGCTCGCCCACTAACACATTAATTGTGGCAAGCGGCGTGCCCAACTCATGCGCGGTCGCCGCGGCCAACGCGCCGAGCGCGAGCATACGTTCGCTTTCCAGCATCTGCTCACGCGCCTCCGCGACCAGCCTGTCGTTGTCGCGCAAATTCTGTCCGATGCGCGAAACAAATCCCGCGACCAGCGCGGCGCTCACCGTAAACCCCAGCCACATGCCGACCAAATGCGTATCCAGCCCGACACCGACCAGATCATTGACATGCAAATGCGACAACGGCACATGAAAAAAAACCAGCGCCGCGTAGCTCGCCATCGCCGTCGCGGTGATGCCCCACATCCAGCGCGGCGGCAACGCCACCGCAGCCACGGCAATGGGCAAAAGATACATCCACACCAACGGGTTGCTGTAACCGCCGGTGAAATAAAACAGCAGCGTGAGCGCCGCAATATCGCCCAGCAATTGCGCGAACAGCAAACGATCACTCACCGCCTCCGCGCCCCTGAGCCGCCACCACGTCCACCCGTTGAGCGACAACATCGTGCCGATGGAAACCACAATCGGCAACCACGGCACGGGAATATCAAGCCAAACCAAGGCCGCCACCGTCGCCGCCAAAAACGCGATCACGACATGGCGCAAAACAAAAATGCGCCGCAGATTTTTCAGTGCGGCGGCGGGCGAGGGATGCGGGGTGGAGATCATGGTGCGATTTTACGCAAAAGTTATGGAGGAAAGAGGTGCTTTCTTTCCGTCCGCTCTGGGCATACCGAAGGGTACGAAGTTAATCGCGCTAAAAAATTTCAAGTTGTCCAGATGATGCTTTGCCGGGGCGATTCAAATTAAACAGATGAACAATATGCTCGGGAATGGGAAGTTTATTCAAGTTGCTCGGCTCTACCTTAATGGCTCCCGAGCCATAACTTTTGCCGACAAGTTTCAAGTTGTCCAATGTGTCGGGATGATTGAGTGCTTGCCAAAGATTTTCGATATATTCCTCGTCGTCATGAATTGGATAAACGCATAAAAAACCCGTCAAAGGCAAAACCTCTGCTTCATTCTTGATGAATCGTGTATTTCGTCTTCCCAGATAGGCAAATAACAGGGGCGGAACTCGTCTTTTTTCCATTTTGAACCAAGGTTTTCTCTGTTGAATCAGCGCACGATCAGGCAAGCCCAACTCTTCTCCGACTTTCAAATAGTTGGAAACGGATTTTGGAAACGAGTCGTATCCGTTGATTGAAAATAGAAAAGTCGGACGATTTTTTTTGTCCAGTTGGTCAATGTGATGTGCCGTCAACACATTTTCATTAATGTCCCGGGTTCTGCCAACGGCGCGTTTTAAAAACTCTTGTGGAATCTCAAGTTCTTGTACTTGGTGCGATGTCAAAAAGAAAAATTCATTTGAACCGGTTGCGATTCCACGCATGACATTGGCAAAATTGTTTAGATGAAACTTGAACCCGCTATGGTTTTGCGGCGGCCTTGAAAGCCCTGTTTCAATCGCTTCTTTCAAGTGGCGGTCTGTGATTTCAAGCGTTTTGAAATCACAGTTTTTGAAGTCGGAAGAAACGAAGTCAAGTAAATCTGTTGTATAGGCTTCAGCTGCCCTTGCCCACAGCAACGTTTTTTCAGGCTTGGAATTTTTAATAAAAAACACAATGGCATTGGTGTCCACATTGGGGAAGGGCGTAGCTTGCTCGGCAAATGTAATGACGCATTCAATGCAAAAATTTTCCGAGATCCATAGCCATAGGTCTTTTGCAAACTTTCCTTCGCAAGTATCGGCGGGCATGATGAAAGAAAGCTTCCCGTTCGGTTCCAATAGATTTAAAGCCTGAACAAGAAAATAAATATGATACCCAGCCCTGCCATCAATGGTTTTCCCTGTGATTTTTGCGGCAAGTTGTCGCAGATGCGTTTTTGTTTTTTCGTCAATGCGGTGATGTCTTATGTATGGTGGGTTGGCAATGATGGATTTGAATTTTTTTTGCGGCGGGCTTTTCAAAAAGTCCCTGTTTTCGACGGATACTTTTTCGCGCTTGTAAATTTCATCTGACAGCACTTCGTCGTCAATGTCGGTTCCAAAAAAAGAAATATTGGGTTTGCCCAGCTTAAGCAGCGCATCAAAAAAAGCACCTCGGCCTGTCGCCGGGTCAAAAACCAAATCAGTATCTTTGGAAACATAAGCCATCATTGCTTCGGCCACCCAGCTTGGTGTCCAAAATTGACCTTTGCCGCGCAGCATCTCCCGGTCAGCCCACGCTGTTGGCAATGCTTGATGTGCTTTTACTTTTCTCACTGGAGTCGCTCTAAAGTGGATAATGCCTCGTCGGTAAAATCAAGCGAGCCGCCTTCAAATTTCACATACGGCAGGATATGTCCATTTTTATCCTCGATAAATGCCGGAGCCAACTGCGGCTTTTCTTTCGCAATGCCTAGCGGGTAGGCATAATGGTAATAGTATTTGTAAATTATTTTCTTGGTGGTTGCTCCGCCCGGAGCTTGGAAAACTTGCTTGGTGGGAAGGATCAGCCCGTCATCTACCAGCTGTTGCGCGTCATCAAATGAAAGTCCATAAGCCCTGTCATAAAAAACATGCCAAACATGAATTGGGATTTTGTTTTCAGCCTGCCATTTGCTTAATGGCACACGATCTTCTTCCTTGATAATTACGGTGGGAAGAACAGCATTTTTTGCAAATCCAAGTTTTCCATCAAGCCGCCGCTGCGCCCTCATTGCTTTTTTGTAATCGGGCATTTTTTCAGCCACCCAAAGGGAATTTTCGCACTCTACGGCAATGATCGCTTTTAGAATCAGATCTCGAAGTTTGTCCTCTGGAGTAAAAGGCAACTCTTCTTCACCTCCAATTGCTTGGAGAAATTTCTCAACGAATGGCTTGTCAGCAATTTTAAAAATTAGAAGGTCGGGGCGTTTGATGTTGCCAAGTCCCGCAGCTTCCAGCCGCTCAAAGTAAAGCTCAAAGGCTCTGACATCATTTGTTGGCGCAGTTCCGCTGGGTCCGTAAGGAATGGCATAGTATTGCTTCGTTCTGTTGGTGGCATCAATCAAACGGGTTTCACTCCAAACGCCTTGCGACCAACGCATAAGAAAATCGCTGCCACGCAGCTTTCTCGGATTAAGCCAAAAGTCCGCCCAGGCAATCTCGCTGATGCCCCTAAGCTCCAGCTCAATGTCTTCTGTTGAAATAGATAAAGCTCGTTCAAAAGGGTGCATTTTCACCATCCCACAATCATTCATAGAATGAATCTAATTGTTCAGTATAACGGTGTCAACGCTTCATGGCTTTAGGGGCATGTTTTATAAATAGCTTATGTCACTACTCAGGTGGGTTTTAGAAAGAAATATTTGGATCAGTTATTGGTCGTAAAAAGGCACAAATTGGAGTTTGCGACGCTTTCTATGAAGGGGTGGCTCCGAAGGAGATAGGGAGTTCATAATGAAGAAGCAGCGCGTAGCGCCGCTTCTTACTCATCCCGCGATGATTTCCGCTTCGACGCTGTGCACGGCGGAGCTTTCGCCGAGGTCGGTTTTCGCGCCGTCGTACAGCGCGTTCACGTTGGCGTCGGCTTCGTCCAGCGAAGGCCAGCGGCCTTTGGGGAGCAGCGCCACGCCTTCGGGCAGCGTGTCGTCCAGCGCCAGCCGCACGGTGAGCGATCCCGTGGGGTTGCGTAGCGTCACGGATTGGCCTTCGCGCAGTTTTCGCTGTTGCGCCTCGTGCGGATGAAGCCAGACTTTTTGCGTGCCCAGTTTTTTCGCGATGTGCTTGTCGTTGGCGTAGCTTGAGTTCAGCAGCCATTGATCCGCGGGGGAAAGCACGCGCAGCCATCCTGCTTTCGGTTGCTTGTCCGCCGCGGGTTTGGGTGCGCGCGATAGGCCGGCTTTTTCCCATTGTTCCGATGCGATTTCGATGCGACCGCTAGTCGTTGCGAAGTCGCCGTTTGCGAAAGGATTGATCTTTTCAGACCGCCATTCGATCGTGCCTTTGCGTGCCAGTTCGGTGTAGGAAATAGGACTGCCGATTTGGGTCAGAAGGTCGGAGAGCAGCGACGCATCGGACGCATGAAGTTCCGGTTCATCAAAGCCGATCGCCGTGGCCAGTCGCCGAAAAATTTCCTGATTGGGCAGGCTCTCACCCAGGGGCGCGACCACCTG
>JAITWS010000070.1 GCA_031285185.1 Methylobacillus sp. | reverse complement strand
AAGCCAAACAAGCCTACACCGAAGGCGAAAACAAACCCGAAGTGTTCAAAACCAAGGACAAAAACGGCAACACCGTGGTGCGTCGCGCGGCGGGACGCTATCAGGAAAAAATGGACGACTTGCAAAGCAAGGTTGACGAACATCAACGCAACGTCGAGATGCTGGAAAAAGACCTCGCGAATCTCGGCGGTGGCGGCGGCAATTAAAACGCCGCGTCACTGTTTCGCCCGATTTCCAAGGGAAATTAATGGTTACACGAATTTTTCTTTTCGCCTGCGCGCTCTGTTTTGGCGCGGGTTTCGCCCATGCGGAAACGGCCATCACGACCGCATCCGACATCAAGGAAATCCAGTTCATCCCGCTTGCAACCTTGCCACAATCGCCTGAAACGGCCAGGCTCAATGAGGGTTGCAACGACCGTTACCGCGTGGAAAAACTCACCGCCATCGGCAAACAAGTCGCCCAACTCGGCTGGATCGTGACAGGCGAGATTGCGCTGGGGCGTTACCGCGTCGTCACTTTCGCCAGCGGATTCGATGACGGCACCAGCGGCGTTTGCTTCTCACGCAATGCCAACATCGGCATTTTCGACGGCGGCAAATTGGTCGCGCTTGCCTACACAAAAAAATCGGTTGAATGGATGCTGGGCACCGTGGAGCCGCTCGAAAGCGGCGCATTGATGCTTCGGAGCTACGATCCGGGCGCGCCGCTCGGCGAACTGCGCGAAGAAAACGGCGGTTTGCGGATCACGAAAGTCGCGCCGGAACAGACCTTCTGCCAAGGGCGCGCGACAGTTCCCAATGTCTATGGCAAAACCATACAAGCCGCGCGAAAAATCCTCATCGCGCACGGCTGGAAACCACAACGCCCGAGCGAAAAGCCCATCGAGGGCGATTTGGCTGCCTCGCTCGCCGGAGCAGGCATCATCGAAGCGGAAACCTGCTCAGGCACCGGCTACGGCTATTGCAGCTTCAACTATTCAGGCGCGGCAGGCGCACTCGGCATCACCACGATGGGCGATGACGGAAGCACCGTGATTTCCTATTTTGTCGTGTGCGCGAAGAAGAAATAAATCCGCGCGGCCACGCCGCTCATTCCGCAACCCAATCCCCCGATTTTCCGCCGTGTTTTTCCAGCAGGCGGATATCGCTGATCGTCATGCCGCGATCCACGGCTTTGCACATGTCGTAGATGGTCAAAAGCGCGATGCTGGCGGCGGTGAGGGCTTCCATTTCCACGCCGGTGCGTCCCACGGTTTCGGCGGTGACGGCGCAGTGAATGGTGTCGGGTTGCGCGATTTCAAATTCAACAGCGACTTTGGACAGGGCGATGGGATGGCACAGCGGAATCAAATCCGCCGCGCGTTTCGCGCCTTGAATCGCGGCGATGCGCGCAACGCCGAGCACGTCGCCTTTTTTGGCATCGCCTTGTTGAATCAGCTTAAGCGTGTCGGGTTTCATGCGGATGCTGCCCGTCGCGCGGGCGATGCGGCGGGTTTCGGCCTTGTCGCCCACATCCACCATATGCGCCTGTCCGGTCGCGTCAAAATGTGTAAATTGCGCCATGTGCTATGAACTCTGTGGTTGGAACATATATCATAGCAGGGTGAAATTCGTTTATCTTTTTCTTATGCTGTTGTGCGCTCCGGTCGCGCTGGCGGATGGCCTGCCCGATCTGGGCGACCCTGCCCAGACCGCGCTCACGCCACAGGACGAGCGTCGCATCGGCGAGGAAATCATGCGCGATGTGAACAACAGCAACGATGTCATCAGCGATGTGGAGGTGGTGGATTACCTGCAAGGGCTGGGCTACCGGCTGGCCTCCAACAGCGGCGATCTGCCGCAGAAATTCACCTTTTTCGTGGTGAACGATCCCAGCATCAACGCCTTCGCGCTGCCCGGTTCCATCATCGGCGTGAACAGCGGACTCATCACGGCGGTGGATAACGAATCCGAACTCGCCAGCGTGGTCAGCCACGAAATCGGCCATGTCGTGCAGCACCACATTGCGCGCATGATGGCGAAGCAAAAACAGAATGCCTGGCAATCATTCGCGGCGATGGCGTTCGCATTGCTTGCCGCGCGTTCCAACCCGCAGTTGGCCGGCGGCACGATGGAAGCGGCGGCGGCGGGTTCCATCCAGCAACAACTTGATTACACGCGCGAACACGAACGCGAGGCGGATCGCGTTGGTTTGCAAATCCTCGACAGCGCCGGATTCGACACCCGCGCCATGCCCGCGTTTTTTGAAAAACTCATGAAAGGCACGCGCTTTTCCGAAGGCATCGCGCCCTCTTTTTTGCGTACCCACCCGCTCACCACCGAGCGCATCGCGGACACGCGCAATCGCGCGGAGCAAACCCCATATCGGCAAGTGGCCGACAGCGCGGGATTCAACTTCGCGCGCGCGCGCATACGCGCGATCACGGGCAACGCCAATCACGCGGTGGAGTGGTTCCAGAGCGTGCTCAAGGAAAAAAGATATGTGGATGAAGCCTCGCAACATTACGGCTACGCGGTCGCGCTCGTGCGCGCCAACAAGCTCGCAGACGCGCGCGCGGAAATCGCCTGGTTGCGCGACCACGCGCCGCGCAACCCCATGACAGAATCGCTGGCCGCCAATTTGCTGATGGCGACGGGCGATATGGGACAGGCCGAAACCCGGTACAAACAAGGGTTGGCGGCGTATCCCAATTATCGCGGGCTGATTTACGGCTACGCGGATTTGCTGCTCGCGACCAACCAGCCGGATGCGATGCTCAAGCTGATCGCCGACAAACAACAGGCGTACCCGGACGATGCGCATCTGTACGAACTCAAATCGCAGGCTTACACGCGCCAGGGCAAACAACTATTGCGGCATCAGGCGCAAGGCGAAGCGTATTTCCGGCAATACGATCTGCGCGGCGCGATCGAGCAGATGGAACTGGCGACGCGCAGTCCCGATGGCGATTTTTATCAGAAATCCAGCGTGGAAGCGCGGCTCAAACAACTGCGCGCCATGCTGGACGAGCCGAGCCGATGAAGCGGCGCGAACTGCTCAAGGCCGCGTTCGCGCTGCTGCTGTTCGCGCCCTTGCGCGCGCTTGCCGCGTGGAACCGCGAGGCGTTTGAATCCGCGCAAGTCGAAGGCGTGTTGCAGGGGCTTGGCATCCAGTCCGAACAAGACAGCGCGGAAATCGAAATCATCGCGCCGCAATTCGCGGAAAACGGCGCGGTGATTCAGGTTGAAATCACGAGCCGCATTCCGAACACCGAATCCATCATCCTCATCGCCGAAAAAAATCCCACGCCGCTCATTGCCGATTTTCAATTCACGCCGGAAGCCGAGCCGTTCGTCATCACGCGCATCAAAATGGCGGAAACGGCTGATTTCAAAGTGCTGGTCAAGGCGGAAGGACGCTATTTTTCCGCCACGCGCCACATCGAAGTCGCCATCGGAGGCTGCGGCTGATGACCACCATGAAACTGCGTGCGCGCCTCAAAAACGGCATCACCGAAATCAAGGCGCTCATCCCCCACCCGATGGAAACAGGCCGTCGCCTCGACGACGCGGGCAACACCGTGCCCGCGCATTTCATCCGGCAAATCACCCTCGCCCGCAATGACCAAACCGTGCTGGAAGCGCAATGGGGCACGGGAATTTCCAAAGACCCCTACCTGACTTTCCGTCTGCGTAACGGCGCGGCGGGTGACAGAATTACGCTGCGCTGGATGGATAATCTTGGAATGACGGACGCGGTTGAAAGCATCGTCGAGGCGGATTGATGATGCGAAAGGTTTCGACCACTATATCGAGACCAACGTCTGAGCGCGACCCTCACAACATCCCCTGAATCACCCGCTCATATTCCGAAAAATAACGCGCGATCACCGGCAGATCAAAACTCCGCAATATGCTGGTGTTGGGTTCGCGTTGCAGTAGAAAATCGAAGGAGCGATGTACCAGATGTTCGGCGGAGCAGGTGTCGCCGGTCAGTTTTCGCGCGTAGTCGGGGGCGACGGTGACCGTGTGGGTGGTGGTGGATTTTGCGGTGACGGTGACTTCGAACGTGGTGTCGTTCAATTTTGTGACCTGGATCATGGCGTTTTCTCCTTGCCATCGGGTTGCAGCATTTCGCGCAGCAGCGGCAGTGTGATCGCGCGTTTGGCGGTGAGCGACCACGCATCCAGCGCGTCCAGCGTTGCCATGAGCGTCGGCAGATCGCGGCGCAGATGGCGCAAAAAATAATCAAGCACGCCGTCCGGCAGTTTCATGCCGCGCTCTTCGGCGTGGGCGCGCAGCGCCTGGGTTTTTTCCTCGTCGGTGAGCGGATGCAGTTGATAGGTCAGCCCCCACGAGAGGCGCGTTGCGAGATCATCGCGCAGCCCCATCTGCATGGGCGCGGCGGTTCCGGCGGCGATGAGCGCGCCGCCGGTTTCCTTGAGTTGGTTGCAGGTGTTGAACAGCGTTTGTTGCGCGGCAGCATTGAGCGCGTGAACGTCATCCGCCGTAACCAGATTCACGCCATGCGTTTTTGCGAGCGCGGCGCAGGCGTGCAGCAAGTGGCTTTTGCCGCTGCCCGTCGCGCCCCACAGATAAATAAAATGCACGTCGGCGCGGCCTGTCGCGGCGAGATACAAGCTGTGCAGCGCCTCCGCGTTGTGGCCGGGGACGAAATTTTCCAGCGTGGGCGCGGGCGCGGGCTGGATGTCGAGCAGGAGTTGTTTCACTGCTGATAAGTTTCGCTGGCGAGCCAGGATTTTTTGAGATGGCGCAGGCCGACCGCGATCGCGGCGCTGACCGGCAGCGCGAGCAAGATGCCGGTGAAGCCGAAGAGCTGTCCGCCCGCGAGCAGCGCGAAAATCACGGCGACGGGATGCAGGCCGATGCGGTCGCCGACCAGCGTGGGCGTGAGGATGAAGCCTTCCACGATTTGCCCGAGACCGAACACGACGGCGATGTAGATCAGCGGCGTGAAGCCGGAAAATTGCAGCAGCGCGGCGAGCACGGCGAGCAGGATGCCGGTGGTGATGCCGAGGTAGGGGATGAAGCCGAGCAGCCCCGCGATGAGGCCGATGGGCAGCGCGAGTTCCAGCCCGGCGAGCCACAGGCCGATGGCGTAAAAGGCGCTCATAATCAGCATCACCGAGAGTTGGCCGCGCAAAAATTCGGCGAGCACGAGGTCTATTTCGCGCGCGATTTGCGTGGCTTCGCCATGCCAGCGTCGCGGGATGAGTTGGCCGATGTGCGCGATGAGCAGTTTCCAGTCGCGCAGCAAATAAAACAGCACGAGCGGAATCAGCATCATGCCCGCGATCCAGCCGACCAGCGCCATGCCTTGGCTGCTGACGATGCGTAGCGCCTGTCCGGCGAAATTTCCGGCGGCTTTCCAGTGTTCGGCGAGCATCGCCTGAAGCTGGGCGAGATCAAGTTCAATATCGAAATGTTGCCGGATCAGCGGCTCCAGCCGCTCGCGCAGCGTTTGCACATAGGTCGGCATTTTTTGCGCGATCAGGATGATTTCCTTTTGCAGCAGCGGAACCACGATCAGCAACAGCAGGATGAAGATGCCGATCATCAAAAGCAGCACGAGCACGCTCGCCGGAGTGCGCCCCATGTGAAATTTTCCGATACGCAGCCGCATGAGACGATCCACCAGCGGGCTGCAAATGTAGGCGAGAATGGTGGCGGCGAGAAAGGGCGCGAGAATGTCGCGCAAAAGATAGAGCAGCACGCAAAAAACAGCCAGCGCCGCAAGCCATTGCCAAGGGAGTCCGTTTTCTCGTTTTGTGGTCATTTCGGGTAAAATTGCGGTTTCTGAAGCCCGTAATGTATCCTCTGGAAAGCGAGAACTCAACTTGAACCCGCCCGACGCCGCCAAAAATCCCGCCAAAACCACGATCAGTTACCGCGACGCAGGTGTTGATATCGAAGCCGGAGATGCGCTGGTGGAAGACATCAAACCCTACGCCAAACGCACTCTGCGTCCCGAAGTGCTGGCGGGCATAGGCGGTTTCGGCTCGCTGTTTGAAGTCCCCAAAAAATTCAAAAATCCGGTGCTGGTGTCGGGAACCGACGGCGTGGGCACAAAACTCAAGCTCGCGTTTCAGCTCGGCAAGCACGATACGGTCGGCATTGATCTTGTCGCCATGTGCGTCAACGATATTCTGGTGCAAGGCGCGGAGCCGCTGTTCTTTCTCGATTATTTCGCCTGCGGCAAACTGGAAGTCGGCGTCGCCGCGCAAGTCATCAAGGGCATCGCCGCCGGATGCGAACAGGCCGGATGCGCGCTTGTGGGCGGCGAAACCGCCGAAATGCCGGGCATGTATCCGCCCGGTGAATACGATCTGGCCGGTTTTTCGGTCGGCGCGGTGGACAAGGAAAACATCATCAACGGCGCGACCATCAAGCCGGGCGACGCGGTGCTGGGGCTGGCTTCCAGCGGTGCGCATTCCAACGGATATTCGCTGGTGCGTAAACTTATCGCGGTTTCGGGCGTTGATCTCAACAGTGATTTTCATGGCCGTCCCATGCGCGATGTGGTGATGGAGCCGACGCGCATTTACGTCAAGCCGCTGCTCAAACTTATCGCGGCGCTGCCGGTCAAGGGCATGGCGCACATCACCGGCGGCGGCCTCAGCGAAAACATTCCGCGCGTGTTGCCGCAAAACGTGACGGCGGAATTGCGACGCGGCAGTTGGCCTGTTCCGCCGCTGTTCGACTGGATGCGGGAACAGGGCAACATTCCCGAGGACGAAATGTTGCGTACCTTCAACTGCGGCATCGGCATGGTGGTGATCGTGGCGGCGGAGGATGTCGAACGCGCGACGGCGCTGCTCGCAGCGGAAGGCGAACAAGTGTTCCGCATCGGTGTCATACGCGATCGCGTCGCGGGCGAGCATCAAACTGTTGTTGTTTGATACGCGGGATAAGAGGAGTTTTACCATGATTCGATGGCTGTTACCGGCGCTGCTGCTTGTCGCGCAGTGCGCTTATGCCGCGCCGAAGGAAATCAAGGCGGTGTATCAATATTCGCGCGATGGTCAGGCGGTTGCGACCGTGACCGAAACCTTCACGCAGAGCGGCGGCAAATACAAGGTGGAAAGCGTGACCGAAGGTCTGGACGCTTACAAACTGCTCGGCAAACTGCGCCGCGCCAGTGAAGGTGAAGTGACCAAGGATGGGCTGCGTCCCACGCATTTCGAGCAGCAGGCGGACTTGGGCAAAAGCGTTTCCGCCGATTTTGATTGGGCGAGCGGTCAGCTCACGATGAAATACAAAGGCAAAACCGTGACCGCCGCGCTCGAACCCGGCACGCAGGATCTCGCCAGTTTCGCCTATCAGTTCATGTTCAAGCCGCCGCAGGGCAAGGAAGTTTCCATGTCGGTGACCACGGGGCGCAAGCTCAAGATTTATCACTACAAAATCGCCGAGCAAAAAATCGCGGTGCAAACCAAAGCCGGGAAATACAACGCCGCGCATCTCGTTGATGCCGAGCCGGGCGATGAGCAGCGGGAAATATGGCTGGGCGCGGAGGCGCGTTACATTCCGGTGCGCGTCATTGCGACCGAAGATGGCGTGAAAATTGAGCAGACGCTGACCAGCCTGCATGTGGTGGAATAAGCGATTCAACAAAACGCTGCTCGCGACGCTGGCGTTTTCGCTGGCGTTGCATGTGTTGTTGATCGCGCGCTATTCCGGGCTGGATTGGGCATGGGTCACGGATAAAAACAGCACGCCCATCGAAGTCAAACTGGAGCCTAAGCCCAAGCCGCCGACCGCGGTGGCCAAAGCCGAACCGCCGCCCGAAATCAAACCGCAGCCAAAACCGAAACCTGCGCCGGAGCCGGAGCCACAAGCGGTGGAGGAAACGCCGCCGCCCGTGGAGGAAGCCGTGGTCGCGGAATCGCCGGAAACATTTCCGCAGCCGCCGATTATGCGTAATCAGGCAATTTCCGCGGAGGCGTTGCCGCCCGAGACATCGGTTGAAGCGCCCGTCAACGCGCCGACCGACGAGTTGCCCATGGCGCAGGAGAATCAGGTGGGTGTCGCCGAAATTGATTTCAAGCTGTTTCACAAAGGCGGCGGGGCGGGGACGGAGCATCATGTGTATAGTCGTGACGGCGCGCGTTATGTGTTGACCAGCGTGGCGAAACCCGACTGGCTGCATTCGCTGGTGGTTTCGGAATTGACGCAGCAAAGCGACGGGCAGGTGACCGAGCAGGGTTTGAAGCCGTCGCACTACAGCTATCAATACGGCAAAAATCAGAACAAATGGCGCGAGGCGGTTTTTGATTGGGAGCAGAACACGCTGACCATGCAATACGGCGCGCGCAAGCAGCAGGAGCCGTTGGTCGAAGGCGCGCAGGACATGATGAGTTTCATGTATCAGTTCATGTTCATGCCGCCGCTGTCGCAAATGGAACTGGCGATCACCAACGGCAAGCGTCTCAAAATTTACGATTACAGCTTTGAAGGCGAGGAAGAAATCGAGTTGCCCTTCGGCAAGGTGAACAGTTTGCACATCGTGCATCTGGGAACCAAAGGCGAAGAAAAAACGGAGCTGTGGCTGGTTCCGAATTATCATTATCTCCCCTTGCGATTTCGCATGACGGAAGAAGACGGCGCGGTGTGGGAACGCATCGCCACACAGGTGACCATCAAATAATCATGACCAACCCGATCAACGAAACCCTCATGCGTCAGGCCGCGATGGCGCTCGCGATGGCACTTGTGCCCAACGGTCCGGCGGATGCCAAGCTCGGCGCTTTTTTCCGCGAGCATCCCAAGCTCGGCGTCAAGGACAGAGCTTTTGTCGCCGAATCGGTGTATCAGGTTTTGCGCCGCAAACGCCTGCTGGAATATCTCGCGGACGGCGACGATCCGCGCCGTTTGTTGCTCGCGTCGCTGCTGCGTTTGCAAGGCATCAGCCTGCGCGATCTCGCGCCTTTGCTCAACAAACAGCAAACCGAATGGGCGCACGCGATCAAGGCCAAGTCCACCGAAAATCTGCCGTTGGCGATTCAGGCCGATTTCCCGGATTGGTTGTGGGAGCGCCTGCTCGAACAATACGGCGAGCCGGAGGCATTGGCGCTCGCGCGCAGTTTGCACAAGCAGGCGCCGCTCGATATCCGCGTCAACACGGTCAAGGCGACGCGCGAAGAAGTGCTGGAACAATTCGGCAAGGATCGCATCGCCGCCGCGCCCACGCCGTATTCGCCGAACGGCTTGCGTATGGAATCCAAAATCATGCTCAGTCGCCAGCCCATGTTTCTCGACGGCAAGATCGAGGTGCAGGACGAAGGCAGCCAGTTGCTCGCGCATCTGGTCGCGCCGCGGCGCGGCGAAATGGTGGCCGATTTCTGCGCGGGCGCGGGCGGCAAAAGTCTCGCGCTCGGCGCGTTGATGCGGAACACCGGGCGGCTCTACGCCTTCGACGTTTCTGAAAAGCGGCTGCACAATCTCGGCCAGCGCCTGAAACGCTCCGGCCTTTCCAATCTGCATAGCCAGCGCATCGCGAACGAACGCGACGCGAAACTCAAACGCCTGATCGCCAAATTCGACCGCGTGCTGGTGGATGCGCCGTGCAGCGGACTCGGCACGTTGCGCCGCAATCCCGATCTCAAATGGCGGCAAACGCCGCAGGATGTTGTGGAATTGACGGCGAAACAAGGCGCGATTTTGCAAAGCGCGGCGCGGCTTGTGAAACCGGGCGGACGGCTGGTTTATGCCACATGCAGTTTGCTGCGCGAGGAAAACGAGGCCATCGTCGAGGCGTTTCTCGCCGCGCACCCGGAATTTGAATTAAGCAACACCGCCGAAATTCTCGCGCAACAACAGATTCCGCTCGACACCGGCGCGTATTTCAAGCTCTTGCCGCATGTTCACGCGACGGATGGCTTTTTCGCCGCCGCGCTCACGCGTAAAATGACGGCTTGACGCGTAAATACATTTGCATGAATATACAAAATCTCAGACGCAATTTATGGAAAACCACATGCAGACACAACTGGATATTCTCGTCGCCTCACTCAATGAGTTCTGGACGCAAATAGCGAATTTCGTACCCAAACTTCTGGTCGCGCTCATCATACTTTTCATCGGCTGGCTGGTGGCGCGGCTGGTGCGCGCGGGGATCGCGCGGCTGTTGCGTTTCGCGCATTTCGACGCGGTCGCGCAAAAATCCGGCTTTGAATCCTTTTTGCAGCAGGGCGATTTGAATCTCACGCTCTCCGGCATCATCAGCCAGATCGTTTACTGGCTGGTCATCCTCATGTTCGTCATCACCGGCGCCAACATGCTCGGCCTGCAAGACGTTTCCAGTCTGCTGGTCGGCCTCGCCAAATATCTGCCCAACATCATCGTCGCGATTCTCGTGTTGATCTTCGGCACGCTGCTCGCGCGCTTCATCAACCGCATCGTGTTCGCCTGGCTGCACAGCATCAAGTTCGAAGGCGCGCTCATGGTCAGCACCTCGGCGGAATATCTGGTGCAGGTGTTCGTGCTGTTCGTCGCGCTGGAACAACTCAACATCGGCACGCAACTGCTCACCGCGCTGTTCATCATCGTCGTGGGCGCGGTATTCCTCGCGCTCGCCATCGCCTTCGGGCTGGGCGGCAAGGACTGGGCGGCCAAAGTCATACAGGAAATGCAGGAAAACGCCAGAAAGAAATAACCATCACAGAAAGAAATCAAAGGGAGAATTACCATGAGTCAAGACCACCCCGACCCTGCCGCCGTGCTCAAGCTGTTTCGCGTCATCTTCCAGTCGGTCAACCGCCACTCGCACGAAATCGAGCGCAAAGCCGGCATCGGCGGCGCGCAACTCTGGGCGCTCGCGGAAATCGGCGGCAAGCCGCGCATCACCGTCAGCGAGCTTGCCAAGGCGATGTCCATTCACCAATCCACCGCCAGCAATCTGCTCGACAAACTCGCGCTCCAGAACTACATCGTGCGCGACCGCGGCGAAGCGGATCGCCGCGTGGTTTTCCTCACACTCACCCCGCGCGGCGCGGAGCTTCTCCGCAAAGCGCCCCTGCCGCATCGTGGCGTGTTGAGCGACGCGCTGTTCAAACTGAGCGAAACCGACCTCGCCGCCCTGCAACAAAACCTCGAAACCCTGCTCGCGCAACTTGAGTTCAAACAACTCAAGGGCGCGTATGAGCCGTTGGGGAAAATTTAGGGTTTTTCTCCTGCGTGGCAATTTTCATCTGTGAGGGCAACAGAATGCCGCTCCTACCCCGTTCATCCCCGCGCAGGCGGGGATCCATGTGCTTTTAGGTGGCTCATTTCAAAATTCTGGATCCCCGCCTGCGCGGGGGATGAACGGAGGGATGGCCGAATGGACTGAGCAGAGAATGCGGTTTACAGCCCGCCCAACAGCGCGCGATAAACGTTTTTCGGTTCGGGATTTTGGCTTTGCGCTTGCTCGCCCGTGAACACCAAAGATTGCGTGGCGGCATCCCATTGCATGGGTTGCAAGGTGTAGGGATTCTTTAATTCGGGCGCTTGTCCGGCCAGCCAGTCGGCCATTTGTCCGGGCGGCACGCGCTCATGCAGCGCGGCGATTTGCAGGCGGATGAGGCGATGATAGCCTTCAACATCGTGGGCGCGTTCGATATAGGCCGCGTAATCGGGGATGGCGATGGAGAGCAGGACATTTCCCACATAATTACGCAGTGCCCAAGGCTGTGGCGCGGTGTCGGCGGTGGCCTGTCTGAATTTGGCGGCTTCCGCCTTCAGTTGCTCCGGCGGCAAGCGCGAGAGGCGGAGTGATTCCTGCCATTGCCGGTACGCGGCATTGCACGAGGCGTTCGGCAGATAGAG
>JAITWS010000048.1 GCA_031285185.1 Methylobacillus sp. | reverse complement strand
CTCACTCCGTCCGCCGCCGACAAGAAAGCCCGCACGCTGTCCGAGGCGATGCCTTATATCCAGCGGTTTTTCGACAAGACCATCGTCGTCAAGTACGGTGGCAATGCGATGACGGAGCCGCGCTTGCAGGAGAGTTTCGCGAGCGATGTGGTGCTGCTCAAGC
This sequence comes from Methylobacillus sp., assembly GCA_031285185.1. Classification (GTDB taxonomy): domain Bacteria; phylum Pseudomonadota; class Gammaproteobacteria; order Burkholderiales; family Methylophilaceae; genus MM2. Next base: position 13,559 of record JAITWS010000048.1, on the reverse strand, counting down.
TGGTCGGCATGAATCCTGTGGTGGTGCATGGTGGCGGCCCGCAGATCAACGAGTTGCTGACCAAGGTTGGCAAAAAGGGCGAGTTTGTGCAGGGGATGCGCGTCACCGATGAGGAGACGATGGATGTGGTCGAGATGGTGTTGGGCAAGATCAACAAAGACATCGTCAACCTCATCAACAAGCACGGCGGCAAGGCGGTGGGGCTGACGGGGCAGGACGGCGCGTTTATTCATGCCGAAAAAATGATGCTGGAGAGCATTGCCGAGCCGGGCAAGATGCTGGATATCGGGTTGGTCGGCGAGATCAGCCGCATTGATCCGACGATTATTTCCTTTCTGGAATCCGGCGATTTCATTCCGGTGATCGCGCCCATCGGCGTCGCGCCGGACGGCGAAACCTTGAACATCAACGCCGATGTGGTGGCGGGCAAACTGGCCGAGGTGTTGAGCGCCGAAAAACTTGTGCTGCTGACCAACACGCCCGGCGTGCTCGATCAGGGCGGCAATCTTTTGACCGGACTCACGCCGAAAGAGATAGACGCGATGGTTGCGGACGGCACACTTTCCGGCGGCATGTTGCCCAAGATCGGTTCCGCGCTGGACGCGGCGCGCGGCGGCGTGAAGTCGGTGCATATCATTGACGGTCGCGTGGAACACGCGCTGCTGCTGGAAATCCTCACGGATGAGGGCGTGGGGACGCTCATCAAGAGCAAGTGATGCGCGGCGATGGATTAGGAAAATCGCCGGTCTGGATTTTCGATCTCGACAACACGCTGCATGACGCAACGCCGCATATTTTTCCGCACATCAACCGCAGCATGACGGAATACATGATGCGCCATCTCGATCTCGACGAGGCCGACGCGAGCGCCTTGCGACGCGAATACTGGCAGCGTTACGGCGCGACATTGCACGGGCTGATGCGGCATCACGGAACCGATCCGCGCCATTTTCTGCACCACACGCACCAGTTCCCCGATCTGCCCGCGATGGTCGTCAAGTCGCGCGGATTGCGCCATGCCTTGCGGCGCGTGCGCGGGCGCAAAGTTGTGTTTACCAACGCGCCGCTGGCTTATGCCGAACAGGTGTTGCGTCTGCTCGGCATCCGCGATTTGTTTCAGGCCGTGTTCAGCATCGAATCCGCGCGCTTCCGCCCCAAGCCCGCGCGCGAGGGGTTTCTGCATATTTTGCGCGCGTTGCGCGTGCCCGCTCGCCGTTGCGCGATGGTGGAGGACAGCCTGCCCGCGCTGCGTATGGCCAAGCGGCTCGGCATGAAAACCGTTTACGTCAATCCCGACATCCGCCGCCCGAGTTATGTGGATGCGCGCATAGGCTCGATACATGCGCTGCCGGGTGCTATATTCTGAAACTTCACATTCCGAGAACCATCATGCCAACCAAACCCGGTGAGAGAAAACAGCAGATTCTGGAAACCCTGGCCAAAATGCTGGAGTCGCCCAAGCGCGAAAAAATCACGACGGCGGCGCTCGCGGCGCGGCTGGACGTTTCCGAGGCCGCGCTTTACCGCCATTTCGCGGGCAAGGCGCAAATGTTTGAAGGGTTGATCGAGTTTATCGAGCAAAGCCTGTTCGGACTCATCAACAAAATCACTGCCGAGGAACAGGAAGGTTTGCGCCAGATCGCGCGCATCGTCACCATGCTGCTGATGTTCGCGGAAAAAAACCACGGCATGACGCGCGTGCTGATCGGCGACGCGTTGGTCAACGAGGACGAACGCCTGCAAACGCGCATCAACCAGTTGTTCGACCGAGTGGAATCCACATTCAAGCAATCGCTGCGTATCGCCGAAACGCAGACAGGCCGCAAACTCAACCCCGAAGCACACGCCAATCTGCTGATCTGTTTTGTGATCGGACGCTGGCAGCAATTCGCCATGAGCGGCTTCAAGCGCAAGCCCATGCAATACGCGCAGGAGCAACTGGCGCTGCTGTACGAGTGAGCCGCCGAACGGAGGAAAGCACCATGCCGACACGCTTTTTTCTTTTGCTCGCGACCTTGCTGTTCTGCTCCGCCGCGCGCGCCGAGCAAACGCCGCAGGAAGTTGATCCCGCGTTTTCCGGCATCCCGCTCGCTCAGGCGGTTTCCAAATCGCCCTTCGGCATTCCGCTGTTTGCGGCAACCCTCATCGGCGATCCGCCCCGGCTTTATGTGTGCAATGCCGAAAAAACCGAACGCGCGACGCTGATTTATTACGATGATGAACCGATCAACACCCTCATCGAAATTGACGTGGAACATGTGACTGCCCGCTATGTAAACTGCGCCCAGCCGCACGCGCCCATCGTCCACTTCGTTTCAGGCAGGGGCATCACGCTCGGTATGCGCCGCGAGCAAGTGGAAAAAATACTGGGCAAACCGCAAAAAACGCACCCGCAACTCGACGAAATCGTGCTCATCTACCGCCTCGACACCAAAACCGCCGCGCACTTTCTCCAACGCCACGACGCGCGCGCCTACTTCGGCCAATACCATTTCCGGCAGGACAAACTGGTCAGATTCAACTACGGTTTCGAGCTATAGCATTTTTGATTTATTAACCCCCATTCGTGGGAGAGGGGTTGAAGCAAGGATGAAGGTTCAAAAGAAAAATCCGCCCCGCAAGAGCACGATGATTTGAAAACGTTGAATTGAGAAGAGCTTCAGTGCAATGTCGGCTGATACATGATGCCGAATCGGTTGGCGAGCGCGGACAGGCGTTTGTCCAGCGTCCACAGTTCGGCATTCGGCGTCATCAAGGCGGAGGCGAGCAGCAGCACGTCCACAAGGCCGCAGCCTTCTCCAAAAAGCTGTTCGCGTTCGATAAAAATGATCGCTTCGCGGATGCTGACTTGTTGCGCCGGACGCAGCTTGCCGAGATCGTGCAAGGTTTGCGCCCGATTGGGCGGCGTGCCGCAGGCGAGTTCGCCGATGACCAACGGATGCGCCATAACGCGCCCCGCTTCGAGCAAGTCAATCAGCGCGCTGTTGCGATAGCGAAAATGCTCAACCCATAACGAAGTATCAACGAGAACATTCGTCACTTTTCAACCTCGTAACGGCGGGGGATTTGCCTTATCGCAGGTGCAGCCCCGCCCAATGCGGCCAGCCGCCTGCCGCATCGGATTTGCACGAAAAGCTTGATCGCCTCCCGAAACAAATCCGCCTTGTCCATCTCGGGGTCGGCCACCTCCAGCGCTTGCTCATACAGCGCATCGTCTATCGTCACGGTCGTTCGCATCATTCAATCCTCATCCATTTTGATGCGAATTTACATCAATTTGGACGAGCGTGCAATGCCAACGTGTCGGCTTAGAATTTCCAGCTAAAATCCACGCGCACGCCGTTATCCGTGATGTTGCTGCCCAACTGGCCGTTGTAGGCGATGCCCAGCGTTGTCGTGTCGGAAATCTCAAGATTCAGCCCCGCATCCACCACCACGCTATCTTTCGCGATCGGCACGCCCGCGACGGAGAACGCCGTACCGCCCGCGAGCAACATCGTCGCATCCGGCGTTTTATCATTGAGCGCGTGACGCCAGCCCAGCGTGCCCTTGAAATTAGCCGTGCCGCCGCCGAGTTCAAAGCTGTTGCCGAGCAAGTGCAAACCCAGCGTGCTGTAGGTCACGTTCATGCTTCCGCCGTTGACATTAAGCGCCGCCGCGCCGCCTTTTTCGCGCACGCGGTCGGCATCGAAACTCACATAAGCGAGATTGGCGAAAGGTTCCAGCGTCATGCCGCCGGTCGGGATGCCGTAACCCAATTCGCCATAAACTTGCGTTGTATTGGCGCTGTAATCCGCTTTGAGGCGATCCGCGAAACCGGGGAAGGCGATGGAACGTTTGGTGGAAATCTCGTTCCGGGTATAAGCCGCGCCGGTGCGGAAGGCAAGGTTATCCCACGTCGCGCCGCCGTAGATGCCCAGCGAATAATCGTTGCTGTAACCCGAAGAATTGCGACCGCCACCCACATCGAAGCTGGAACGGCTGTAGCCGCCGAGTATGCCGAAACGCGCGGTGTCGGAAAGCGCCGTATCCGCGCCGACGAACAGGCCGCCGATGGAGCGATCCAGCGAGGCGGCGTTGCTGTCGCCGTTCAGATGTCCCCATGAGCCGAACGTATGCGCCCACAACACATGTTCCGTATCCACCGCCAGCGTCGGCCAGGCATTTCCGGCGGAAGCCACCTTGACCGGCGCATGCGAAACCGCGCCGTTTTGCGCGTCGCGCAAACGGTCATTGGTGATGTTACGCAGGAAAATGCTGTTCTCCACCAGCGCGGATTGCGCGGAGGCGTAGATTTCACCCGAAAGCTGGTCGAAGGCATTACGCGCCGTCGCGTCATCCGGCAGCATCACCACCGCATCGTAAAGCGGGTTGCCGCTGAATGTCGGATCGCCACCCGAAATGCTTTGCACGCCGTCGCCGGTGTTTTTCTGGTTATCCGTGCCGCCACCCTGATTGAAATCGCGCACCCGCGCGAAATCCAGATAGGCTTCGGTGGCGGTATAACGATCCCGCAACCCGGCGAAAGCCAATATCGGCTGCACGATGTTGAGATTGAAATTGCCCGTGACACCGAGGTCGGCGGTGAGCAGGGTGTAATGGCCGAGCTTCAGCACGCCCGACGCATCCAGTTCCAGATTCGCGCCGGTGATATCCGCCGTGCCGGTGGCCGCGATGGTATCGGACGCGCTGTTTTCGCCCAGATTCACCTTGTAAGTCGAACCCGCTTGCAACACCACATCGCCGTTCACCGTCAGCACCGTGCCGGGCGCTGTGTTGGTTCCCATGTTGATCGTGCCCGCGCTGTCGAGACCCGCCACTGTCTGGCTGATGCCGAGCAAATCCAGCGTGGCGTTGGCGGCGATGCTCACTGCCGAATTGGGACTGAGCGCACCTGATGCGCCGATAAGCAACGTGCCCGCATTCACATTGGTTCCGCCGCTGTAGGTATTGTGGCCGGTCAGCACCAGTCTGCCGCCGCCGATTTTTTCAAGCACGCCTGCGGGCAAGCCCGGCGAAACATCGCTGATGTCGCCCGCCAACACATCCGTCAAGCCGGTGTTGACATCAAACGTGGGGTCGCCGATAAGCACGATGTTGTTGGAAATAATGTAATTCCCGTTGAAACCCATCGTCGAGAACTCTTCCATCGTAATCACGCCCGTGCCGAACGCGCTGTTGTTGCCTGCGATGGCTGTGGTGTGGCTGCCTATGGTTGTGCCGCCGGTGTAAGTGTTCGCGCCGGTGAGCGTTTCCGTTCCGGCGGCGATGTTGAGTTTGCCGTCCACGCCGAAAATCACGCCTGAGAAAGTATCGGACGCATCGCTCAAGGTCAGTTCCTGATCGCCGAGATTGACCATGCCCGCGCCGGACAAGGTAGTGATCGAAGCGCCCGCCGTGGTCTGCGAAATGTCGAACAGCCCCTCATCCACCACGCCGACCGAATCCGCGATTGAGCCGCTGCCGGACAAGCCCAGCGCTGCGCCGAAGTTGATCGTGGTGAGGCCGGTGTAAGTGTTCACGCCTGACAACCCCTCGGTACCCATCTCCACCGTCAATCCACCCGCACCCTGAATCACGCCTTCAAAAAGATTGCCGGGGTTGTTGTTGGCATTGGTCAAAATCAAACTCTGGTTGCCGAGATTCACCACGCCGGTATTCGCACCTGTCAGCGTGATGATGGAAACATCGCTGTTCGCGTCGGAAATATCAAACGTGCCATCGGCGATCACGCCGGCGGATTGCTCGATTGAACCGCCGTTCTTCAACGAAAGTTGCGCGCCAAAGTCAATCGCAGTCACGCCGGTGTAAGTGTTCACGCCGGTGAGCGTTTCCGTTCCGGCTATCACCGAGAGATTGCCGCCCAAACCCTGATCTTCGATCACGCCGTCGAAAGTGGTGGAAGCACTAATGAGATACAAGGTCTTTTCGCCCAACTCCACCAGACCTTCGCCCGCGAGCGTGACGATTGCCGCGCCCGTTGTGGTTTGCGAAATATCGAATATGCCGTTGTCATCCACCCGCGCGGATAAGGCAATCGAACCATCGTCTTTCAGCGCCAGCGTCGCGCCCGGGTCTATCGTCGTGATGCCGGTGTAAAGGTTGGTTCCGGTGAGCGTTTCCGTTCCGGCGGCGATAACGAGATTGCCGCCCATGCTGATCCCGTTGGTGTCGAAATCCTGTATCGAGCCTGAGAATGTGCTCGAAGCATCGGTCAGCGTCAGCGTCTGGTCGCCGAGATTAACAATGCCCGAACCGGACAAGGTGATGATGGACGCGCCCGCCGTGGTGTCGTAAATGGCAAACAAACCATCGGCAATAACCTCGCGCGAAAGCTCAATGGAACCCGTGCCCGTCAGCCCCAACCCCGCGCCGAAGCTGATCGAAGTCAGGCCGGTGTAGGTGTTTGTGCCCGACAAAATTTCTCCGCCGCCGGTGACGCTCAGGCCGCCGTTGCCCTGAATCACGCCGTCGAATCGCTGGAATGCGTTGGTCAAAGTCAGCGTTTGTTCGCCGAGATTGACCAGCCCCGCGCCCGTCAACGAGATGATGGACGCGCCCGCCGTGGTTTGCGAAATATCAAACGTGCCTTCCGTCTGCACATATTCCGATTTCTCGATTGAACCATCGTCCTTGAGCGCCAGCGTCGCGTCGGTATCAATGTAAGTGGGGCCGGTGTAAGTGTTGATTCCGGTCAGGGTCAACGTGTGGTCGCCGAATTCTTGCAGGCTGCCGTCGCCGGTAATTTCGCCGTCGAACGTGCCGTCTTCCGTCTGGGTGACTCGAAACACGCTGCCGTTGTTGAGCGTGATGGTTCCGCCGCCCGTGCCTGATAACGAGCCGGTCACAAGCCCGTTTTCCACCGTCATGCTGCCCGTGTTTTGCGTGTAGCTGCCGTCAACAAAAAGCGTATTGAGGCTGGTGATAATGCCGTCGTTGATGAGGTTGCTCATGAAATGCGGCGTGGTTCCCGTCAAGGTCATCGTGCCGGTATCTGTATTGGTCACGTCGCCCACGACGACCAGTGTGTTCGACGATGAAAAATCGCCGCTGTTATCCAGCGTACCGAGGAATTGTGCTTCTCCGTTCAGCGTCATCGTGCCTGCGTTGGTCGCCGTGCCCATCACTTCAAAATCATCCGCGCTGGTGATAATGCCATCTTCGGTATTCTCCAGCGTGCCGAAGTGCGCTGTGCCGCCCGCGAGCAAATCCATCGTGCCGGAGTTGGTCGCGTCCTCATCCACATACAACAGCGCCGTCGCCGTCAACGTGCCGCTATTGTTCAGCGTCACCATATCCAGCTCGGCGTTCACATCGGTGATGCCTTTGTTCGTGAGCGAATTGATCCAGTCCGCCGTGCCGACGATATATTTTCCGTTCGTGTCCACGGTCACATTCACCACATCGGCAAACGTGCCGCCGCCGGTCGTGTCCAGCGTTCCGCCGTTGATTTGCAAGGGGCCGGTGAACGTGTTGTCGCCGGTCAGCGTGAGCTTTCCGTTACCCGTTTTGGTCAGCCCGCCATCGCCGCCAAACGTGCCGTCGTAGATCGAATCGCCCGATTGGTTGATGACCAGCGTGTTTGTCATCGTGCCGTCCAGACCGCCGAGATTCACAAAGCCGGAGCTGCCGCCCGTGAAACCCGCTGTGTTGATCGTGCGCGTGGCGGGGTCAGTTTCATGGCCGCTCGCATTCGTCACGCCAACCACAACAAGCAAACCGTCATTGTTGACCGTGCCGGTGGTGGTCAGATCGGCGGACAAATAATATTCGCCCTTGTTATCCACGCTCGCCGCGCTGGTGTCGCCATTTTGGAAAAGCTGGGCATTGGTTGCGTTGAGTATGGTTCCGCTGATGGTGGTTTTGCCGCCCAGTGCCAGAATGCCAGCGCCTTGGTTATCTATGGAATCGGCATCCAGCGTGCTGGCAAACATGCTGAAACCGTTGTTGGTGATGCCGTTCGCGGTGATCGCGCCCAGCGCCAGCAATCCGCCGCCCGACTTGACATCCACCGTGGTCAGTTTTTCCGCGCCGCCCAAAGTCAGCATACCGCCGTTGATGGTGACATAGCCGCCGTTGGTCGCGTCCATCAAGCGCCCGATCGTGCCGCTATCCGCCGCGAGCGTGGTCACCTCTCCCGCGTTGAGCGTGATGCCGCTCAAACTGTTTTGCGCCGAAAGCACCAGCTTGCCGCCATAGCCGACATCGCCCACGGTCAGGGTTCCGTTGAACAATCTGCCGGTCATCTGCGCGTCATAGAGGGCGGTGTTTCCTTCGTTGTGATACACGGCGATCTTGCCATCGCGGCCGCCAAGATTGATCGCGTTGACGAACGTAACCACGCCCGTCGCATCCACCGCGTCCGAACCGAAAATCAGGGTCGAGCCGACCGACACAAAACCGCCCGCACCCCATGTCAATTGTTGCGAGTTACCGCCCTGAGGGCTGCTGCCCAGATTAACGGTCAACCCGTCCGCAAGCGCCGCGAAACCGCCGCTGCCCTCCCATATCAAACGCGAGGTACCGCCGGAACCGGCACTGCGCCTAAACGTGCCGCCGGTCAGCAACACGCCCGCAGTGTCGAACGACAGACCGGAGCCTATCGTGCCGCCGCCGTTGAAATTGATCCGGCTGGAAGAGTTGATGCCCCATCCGTCATCCGCTTGCAGCGTCGCGCCCTGAATGATGGTCTCGCCGGAATAAGTGTTTACGCCGAAAAACTGCACCGTGCCGCCGCCCATGATCGTGAGCGAAGCACCCTGGCCTGCGGAGTTAGCTGTGCCGTCTATGCTTGCCGCGCTGTCGTCGGCGATGGAATCGTAAAAGGTGATGGTGTTGCCCACGCCCGGCGCGAGTCTCACGAACGAGCCTTTCATCATGAACAAATCATCGCCCGCGAATTGACCGGCGACCCCATCGTTTTCGCCGCCCGAACCGCCCTGCGTCAAATTGTTCTGGAACACGGCATTGCCCGTGATGATGAGCGTGCCGCCTTTTTGCACAAAGATCGCGCCGCCGTAACCGTCGCCACCGTTGCCGCCCGTGCCGTCGCCATTCGCGCCATCGCCGCCGCCGAAACCGCCGTTACCGCCGTCGCCGTCAATAAGGCCAGTGGATTGGTTGCCGGTTTCACCGCTCGCGCCACCCGCGCCGCCGCTTCCGCCGCCCGCGCCAAAACCGCCGTCTCCACCACCGCCGCCGCTGCCGCCCGCGCCCGGTTGCGTGTTTTCTGTCGCGCCATCGCCGCCATTGCCGCCATTACCGCCCGCGCCGCCACCGAAATAATCGGAACCGCTGCCGCCATCGCCGCCGTTACCACCACTGCCGCCCCGCGCGACCGTACCGTCGTTCATGGATTGAGTCCAGACCACGAGACTGGCGATATTCAATGCCAATTGAGCTGTACTGTTGGCGATGGGTAGGGCGTCGGCAGCGACGCGAGACCATGTAAATGGGCTGGACGAATCCGCGATAAGAGCCGAAACAGTTGCGGCCAAATCCACACCACTGAATACAATATTCTGAACCAGTCCCGGGTTGATCTTGCTGCCGTCGGTTCCGTTGCCGCCATTACCACCGTTTCCGCCTGCGGTATTAACGCCGTTTCTGCCCGCCGCGGCGTCCGTGCCGTCCGAGCCTTCGCCGTCACTCAAGGTGGCATCAAATGTGCTGCCGGTTTTTCCGTCCGCGCCATCCGCGCCGGGAGTTTTTGTGCCGGTTGCGCCTTTGGTTCCGGGCGCGACCAGACTGTTCATCGAGCCGCCGGTATTGATATTGGCAAGGGCGGGGTTAACGGTGTAGGCCACGGTATAAGTGCCGTCCCCATTGGGGGTGATGCTCGTGATCTGGGCATTGGCCGGAACAAGCGAACCATCCACCACAATGCCGCCCGTCACCAGCCCCGCGGTGGAAGTCATCAATATCTTGCCGGTGGTGGCGGTGAGCTGAGTGACCGAAACCACGGGGTTGACCTGAATCACCAAACCCGAACCGCTTTGGTTAATGTTGCCAACGGCGATACCGTTGAAAATACTGGTCGCGCTCGTCGAGTTGGTCAGCGTCACCGTGTATGTGCCGTCCACGTTCTGGACGATGGATTGCACCGAGGTTCCGGCGGCGATGCCCGTGCCGCTCACGGCGGAACCTACAGTCAGCCCTTTGACCGAGGCCAGCGTCAACACCGCCTCCGTGTTGCTATTTGCCCCCAGCGGATTCAGCGCGGCGGTCATGTCGGTTGCGGTTTGCGGATTAACCGCGTTGTTCAGGGTGATCGTCGTGGTGTAAAGACCCGTGATCGGGTCTTGCACCGCGGTCACGCCGGTCACGATCGTTCCGGGAGGCACGCCGTCGGTGGCGGTCACAACCATGCCCGCCGTCCACCCCATCACGGGTAGGGCGGAAACGGAAGTCAGCGTGTTCGTGGAGTTTGATGTCGCATCGAAACGCGTGACGGAATAACCCTGTGTGATAACCACATGGAAGGTGAATGTGACAAAGCCACCCGCAGGCGCTTGGCTCCCGGATATTGTCGCGCCATATTGTTGGTTAAGCATTGCCTCCGCGAGCGTGTAGGCATTAATGGCTTGTGTTGCCTGAGGACTCTTGACCGTGAAATCCGTGACCTTATTACTTCCGTCTAAGGTTACGCTTTCCACAACATAAGAGTTACCCAGCGAATCAACAACCTGCATTCCCTTCGCCAGCTTGGAGTCAGTGAGACCGTCAAATATATAATGAGGCAGGACGGAGATGGGTGTAATCACGGGCTGGTAGCCAGTGACGATGGTCGCGTCGTTGGGGTCGCCGTAAATTGGAGTGTAGTTAAGGTCGAACACTGAACGGGAGTCCGTCAGATTCTGCCCCACGGTGAGCTTAAGCCCCGACAAACCCATGGTGACGCTGCCATTGGGGTTGGTTCCTATTGAAGTCACCGTGGCACCGTTGGCCTCCGATGGACCATCCACGGTGTAAAAGCCGACCCCGCTCCCCACGCCGAACATTTTGGTCACCGAGGTGTTGTTCGATGCCAAGGTGAAACTGGTGATCTTCACGTCGCCGCTTGAATCCACACTCAATTGCAGGCTGGGGGCAATCAAGGGCATCGCCGTGGCATCGGCCTTTATGCCCGTGATGGCGAACGCGCTCGGCGCCACGGAAAACGTCTGCACGCCGCCGCCGGTTCCGCCGGTCGCGCTGCTGTTGGTGATGCTCACATTGTTGAGCTGGAGCGTGGTTCCGCTGCCGACAAAAAACACGCCGCCCAAACCGCCGCCGCCGCCCGAGCCGTCGCCGCCGACGGTGGAGAAATTGGTGAATGTGGTGTCTTCGACCGTGACGCTCACGGAGCCGCCCGACTTTATGTTGCTCGTCACGCCGGTCACCATGGCATCGCCCGAATCGCCGGAAAGGATGTTGGCGTTGGTGTTGTTGAGATCCGAATTGGTGGTGATGACATAACCCGTGCCGCCGAGGCCATCCACCTCCGTGTTTTCAGCCAGCGCGGATGTGGCCGTGAGCAGCGCCGTCGTCGCCAAAACCGCGGATGCAATCCCCGTTGCCAGTTTGCCGCATGGTGCAATAAATTGTTGCGGGGGGGGGGGGCAATCGTGTAACACCGGAAAGCGCGCCGCGCGACGGCTTGCCGCATGTTTTCGCCGCTTCCGAAACAGCCTGCCAAACACCCAAACGACGATTGAAAACGTTTTTATATGAACGGTTCATTGCATCTACTCCCTGCTCTAAATTTTCCGGCGCGTGATACTTGTCTGCGCGTGGCATGATTTTCAGTATGAAAAAAAATGACTCTGAGTCGGACGCTAGATTAGGGAAAATAGATGGTATTGAATAGTCGCCAAAACGGGCGACAGATTTGTAATTAAAAGTGGTTACATGGCATTGTTTTGGAAAAGGTTTTTGGGGAGATTTCCCTTCAATGATTATGTTCCCTCTTCTCCCCGCGAAGGCGGGGATTGCGGGAGAGGGGCAGGGGTGAGGGTGGGGGTTGAAAATTCCCGCAAGGGCGGCAAAATTTTTGGAAATATAACAGCCAAATTTCCGTATATATAACCGCTAAATTTCCTGTATTATAATAGCCAAATTTACCGGGAGGCTTTATGGATACCATTCCCCGACATCTCGCCGATACCCTCGCGGCAGCGTTGCGGACGAGCCGCGTAATCAACATTGTGGGGCCGCGCCAAAGCGGCAAAACGACTTTGGTTCGGGATCTGATACCGACTTCATACTTTCTCGATCTCGATGATGAGAGTCTGTTGGCATCGTTGGCGCTCGACTCTTACGGCTTGCTTGATTCTCTCGCCAAAAAGGTCGAGGCAGATTTGCCCATTGCCATTGATGAGGTTCAACGACTGCCGCAGATTACGCTGGCCTTGAAACGCATCGTTGATCGCAATCGCCATCCGGGACAATTTATTTTGACAGGTTCGTCGAATATTTTTTCGGCATCCAAGGCGCTTGATTCTCTCGCGGGGCGTGTTTCCACATTGACGCTTCGACCGCTCAGCGCGGCGGAAATCATGCGCGCAGCTCCCTGCCGATTGCTGGATATGGCTGCGGATGGCGTTGCGCCCGACCTCAAGCGTTTTCCGACACCGGCAAAATTTCAGCGCGCCGATGTCATTGATGTTCTCGTTCGTGGCGGGTTTCCCGAAATCCGGCCTTTGAATGATCGTGACCGAATCGCGCGCTATCACTCATACATCAACAGCATCGTCGAGCGCGACATTGCGCCCATCGCCGCAATCCGTCGCCCCGATACTTTGCGCCGCCTCATCAATCAGTTGGCTCACCGCACCGCCGAGGAGCTTAACGTCAGCAGCCTTTGCGCGGCTCTTGGCGCGCACAAGGGAACCGTTGATACCTATATTGACGCCTTGACCCGCCTCGGCATTGTTCACAGGCTCGGCGCGTGGACGGCCTCCGGCGCGCGCAAGGAAGTACGTACACCCAAACTGCACTTCATGGACAGCGGGTGCGCCACCGCGTTGCGCGGTGAGGATGCCGCCAGCTTTGACCTGGGTGCCGATCCGATTGCACTGGGTCATGTTCTGGAGAGCTTTGTTTTCTGCGAACTCGAAAAATCCCTGCCGTTTCTCAATCGCCATTGGGAGCTTTATCACTGGCGATTCGCTCCGCGCGAGATTGATATCGTCGCGCAAGCGCCGGGGAAAACACTGGCCTTGTTTGAGATCAAGGCATCCACCAGCGTCAGCGCCGATGATTTCCGGCATATGGATTGGTTTCTGAAAAATGGACCGGGGAAATCCTGCAAAGGCAGCGGCTTCGTCATTTATCTGGGCGACCAGTTGCTTTCATTCGGCTCAAACCTTCTGGCTGTGCCGCTTTCCATATTCTGGTCATTCCCCCACGGCCAGCCTTCCTGACGGCATATCCGGCGGTGGCTCCAGCGGCAGCCGCAACGTAAACATCCCGCCCTCTTCCGTGGCTTCCCACGCGCATGTCGCGCCTATGGTCTGCGCGCGGCGGACGATGTTGGTGAGGCCGCGGCCTTTGCAGGATTTCCCCGGTCCATTTTTCAG
>JAITWS010000036.1 GCA_031285185.1 Methylobacillus sp. | reverse complement strand
GCGCGTCGAACTCGCGTGGCGCGATGAGGAAACTTTGCGTTTGCCGGAGCAGATCGCGCTTTTCCCCGAGCGCGGCCTCAACCGCGATCTTTATCTGTGGCTGATCGCCTTGTCCGCCGCGAGCCGCGACGATGACCCGCAATCGTGGATCATCCGCAACCAGCAGGCGACGATTGCCACGCTGGAACGTTTTCCCGGATTGATGCCGCGCTATCGGCGGCTGGTCGCGGCGTTGCTGCCGCTGCGTTTCACTCCGGAGCAATTGCCGAACGACGAAGCCGCGCAGGAACGCGCCATACGCGCGGCGCTGCAAAATCCCGGCAGCGTGCGCGATTTGCCCGCTGCGCGACGACCTTTTCAGCCGGTTCCGCTATGGCCGCATCCCGAGCCGCCGCTGAATCCCGCCGCCAAAAACAACGCGGGCGACGGCGCGCCCGAACATGAATCCGGCGCGAAAAAAGACGAGAGCCACAGCCGCCGCAAACATCTCGCCGAGCGCACGGAAATGCCCGACGGTAAAAACGGATTCCTGCTGATGTTCCGCGCTGAAAGCCTGTTTTCGTGGAGCGAGTTCGTCAAGGTGAACCGCCCGCAGGATGATGACGAAGACACCGAAAGCGCCAAACTCGCCGCCGAGGATATGGATAAATTGACGGTCGCGCGCGACGGCAAAACCAGCGCCGCGAAATTGCGTTTTGATCTTGATCTGCCTTCGGCGGGCGAGGACGACACGCCGCTGGGGGAGGGCATCCCGCTGCCGGAATGGGACTACAAAAAACGCAAGTTGATTCCCGATTATTGCCGCGTGCAGGAGATGATCGCAAGCGATGCCGAAGCGGTGGAATTGCCGCCGCATTTGCGACGCACGGCGCACCGTTTACGCAACCAGTTTCAGGCGCTCGCCCCTGTGCGTACCTGGCTGCGCGCGCAACAGGACGGCGACGAAATTGATCTCGACCAATGGGTGCGGCAGGAGGCGGATCGCGTGACCGGCGGCGCGGCCGAGCGCGGGTTGTACCGCGCGCAAGTCAATCACCAGCGCGATCTTGCGTGTCTGCTGCTGGCCGATCTCTCGCTCTCCACCGATGCCGCCGCGTCGGACACCGCGCGCGTGATAGACGTGATACGCGACAGCTTGTTCCTGTTTTCCGAAGCCCTGTCCGCCACCGGCGACCGCTTCGCATTGCACGGATTTTCCTCGCTGCGCCGCGGACACGTTCGTTTCCACCGCATCAAAAGTTTCGACGAACGCTACGATGGCAACGCGCGCGGACGCATCGCCATCATCAAACCCGGCTACTACACCCGCATGGGCGCGGCGATCCGCCACGCCGCCAATTTGCTGGCGAAACAAAAAAATCAGCAGCGTTTGTTACTATTGTTGAGCGACGGCAAACCCAACGACCTCGACCACTACGAAGGTCGCCACGGCATCGAAGACACCCGCGTCGCGATCATGGAAGCAAGAAAACAAGGCCTGCGCCCCTTCTGCGTCACCATAGACCGCGAAGCAAGCGACTATCTCCCCCACCTCTTCGGCGCAACCGGCTACGCCGTCATCCGCCACCCCGAAGAATTGCCGCGCGAACTGCCGCTGTTATACGCGCAGATGACACGCTGAAAAATTGCACTCGCCCAATTAAATATTCATTAATAAAATTCATATTAAATCAAAAAGATAACAAACAAACTTGATAAATTACTTTATGTTTTGAGGCGGGCATATTTATCCCCGCCGCCGCCTTTCCTCTTCCAGCGCGCGCGGGAAAAGCACGTCGTCTTCCCAGTACATGTGTTCTACCAAATCTTCATCCAGCGCGGCGAGGGCGGCGTAGAGCAGGAATATCTGCGACGGGCTGTCGGCTTTGGGTTGGTAGTTGTGGGTGAGTTCGCGCAGGGTGGTTAGCAATTCCTGGAGCGTTTTGTGTTCAAATTCCATCACGCGCATGGGTTGCGCGATGCTGCCGAAGCAGGAGGAGGGCAGGGCGCGCGTGTCGTCGTCGAGGAGGGCGATGTAGGGGAAGAGGATTTGCTCTTCTTTTTGCAGATGCGAGAGGAGGTCGTCGTTGATCGCTTGGACGCATGTCCGCAATTCGGGCAGGCGCGGGAGCGCAGCGACTTCGGAGTCTTCGAGCAATGCGCCGATGCGGGCGAGTTCGGCGCGGGTGAAGGTGTGGTGCGTTTCTTCGATCAGGTCTATCAGTTCCGCCAGCCGGGTTTGCGGCGTGATTTTGTGCGCGATTTTCATGGCATCCATCCGGCCTGAGCCGGTCTCTCATTGGAATTTGAAACTTACTTTCGATGTCTGTTTTTTTCTTTGACGCAGGTCAAGTTGTCATGGCGTAGTCCCGTATTCGCGCAGTCCCGGCAGATCAATGATGGTGATTTCCTTGCCGTTGACTTCGATCAGCCCTTGTTGCTGCAACTTGAGCATGGTGCGAGAGAGGGTTTCGGGCGTCAGATTCAGCAGCGAAGCGATCATGGTTTTGCTGGCGGGCAGCGTCACGCGGACGGCACCCGCCGATTCCGCGACGATTTGCAGCAGATAGCCGATCAGCCGCTGGGTGGAGGTGAGCAGGGCGACCGATTCGATGTCCTGCACCAGTTGCCGGTTGCGTATCGAAAGCCCGGCCAGCATTTTGCGCGAGACGGTCATGTCGCGTTCCAGCAGCGTGAAAATCACCTGTTTGGGAACCAGCAGCAGTTGCGAGTCGGTCGTGGCCTGCGCGTAAACGGGGAAGGTGGCTTGATCGAGAAAAATCACCGCTTCGCCAAAACTTTCGCCCGCGCCCACAAAGCTGATCACCTTTTCGCTGCCCTGCGGCGAATTGACGGCGAGCTTGATCTGGCCGGAAATCAGCATGTAAAGATTGCTGGCCGTGTCGCCCCGGTTGAACACCATGCTGCCGCGCGGCACTGCCTGATGCATCGCCTCGCCCGCCACATAAGCGAGCTGCTCCGGGGCGAGCGCGCTAAAAAGGTGAAAGCGGGGCAGCAGTTGCAGAATGTTGAATTGTCCCATCGCCGGTTCTCGTTGATCCCAACCCCTATCTTAATTTAGATAAGCAAAATTTACATCTTTTGATTCAAGTCATGTACAGTTTTATTGACAAGGAATAACTTGGGAATGATTACTCAGGAATTCACGCACCCACCATGGCAAAAAAATTTCCCCTGAAACCCGCCCATCCCGAGCGCATCTGCTGGGGATGCGACAAATACTGCGCGGTGGAATCCATGATGTGCGGCAACGGTAATGACCGCGCGCAGCACCCGATTGAGCTTTTCGGTGAAGGCTGGGAGGAGTTTGTCCCGAACGAACCCGTGAACAAAGAAGAGACGACGCCACCATGATGATCTCGAAAACCAGCCAGTACGCGCTCCAGGCCATGATCTACCTCGCCACGCTGGAGCCGGAAATCAAAGTCACAGGCAACGACATCGCCGGCAAACTCGGCCTGCCGCCCAGCTATCTTTCCTCCATCATGCCCCAACTGACCGGGCAGGGACTCGCCAACTCCACCCCCGGCCCCGGCGGCGGCTTCAGTCTGGGAAGATCCGCCGAAACGATCAATCTGCTGCAAATCCTTTCAATTACCGAAAATACCAAATTTGCCCAAGAATGCCTACTCGGATTCAAAATCTGCGACCCCACCTCAAAATGCCCGGTACACGACCACTGGCATCCCGTAAAAACCGGCATCCTCGCGTTTCTGGAAAAACAAACGCTAAAAATGCTGGGCGACGCGGTAAAGTCCGGCAAATATCAGATACATGAATTGCCTTATACGCGGGAGATTCGGGAGGTGGTGCGGTGAGCAAACCGAAGCGCCAGCGCCGGAGGAGCATGGCCAGCGCCCGCAGCACGGTTTTTCCCGCCTTTTGAATTTCGCATAATGTATATTATGTTAAATTAAGTTACATTAGCCAAAATGCGAATCGAACGAATCTGGTAACATCGCCTTTATGAAACTGGACTTATACATAGCATTCAAGGCGGCGGGCGTTAGCGATGCCACTGCGAAAGCAGCCGTTGAAGCGCTTGACGGTATGGTAGACGAGCGATGCCGAATGCACGATGCCGAGCGGCTGGCAGCACGCGCTGATCATCAGCCTCTGTTTGATCAGGCCACCGCAAGCGATACACATGCGACACGTGCCGCTATAGTGAAAGCGAAAACTGAAATCATCCGTTGGACTATCGGCTCAGCGATCGTTAGCGCGGGAATGTGCGCGGCGATCATCACGTTATTCAGATAATCCTCAAACCACTTGCAACATCGGGTTGAACGCTTTGGAGAGCAGCATGATGCGGCTGCCGATTTTTAGTTGGGCGGCTTCGTCGGGGGTGGCGATGATGCGGACGATTTGGTTGCCGACGAGGATGGAGACGGCGAATACGACATCGGCTTGTTCGATGGCGAGCACTTCGCCGGCGAAGCGAAATTTTCCGCCTTCGTGTCCCGCGCCGAATACATCTGCGGGTGCGCCTTCGCGAGTGATGTGGCCGGATTCGAGGACGGCGACGCGTCGGGCGAGTTTGTAAATTTCGCTGACATCGTGGCTGACGATGAGCGTGGTCAGCCCGAATTGGCGGTGCATGGCGAGAATTTCATCCTGCAAGCGCAGCCGGGTTTCCCTATCCAGCGCGGAAAGCGGCTCGTCGAGCAGCAACAGGCGCGGTTCGGCGGCGAGCGCGCGTGCGAGGGCGGCGCGTTGTTTTTGCCCGCCCGACAATGTGGCGGGTTTGCTATGTTGCAGATCGCCCAGCGCCATCATTTCCAGAAGATCATCCACACGTTTGCGCGATGCGCCCTTGCGTTGCGCGAATTCGAGATTGCCGCGCACCGTCATGTTGGGGAAAAGCGCGTAATCCTGAAACATGAATCCCGCGCGGCGTTGCTGGGCGGGCAGACAAATGCCGCGCGCGCTGTCGTACCAGCTTTCGTCATGAAAATTTATCGTGCCGGAATCCGGCTTTTCCAGCCCGGCCACGCAGCGCAGCAACATGGTTTTGCCCGCGCCGGAAGCGCCGGTCAGGGCGAGCAGCTCGCCCTCTTCCACTTTCAGTTCCACTTCCAGCGCAAATGCGCCGAGATTTTTACGCAGGCTGATTTTCATCCGCCCGCCCGCAGTATTTTTTTGTTGAGCAGAAACACGACGAGCAGAATCGTGAAGCACACGGCGAACAGCACCATCGCGTAAAAATTCGCGGTCGCGTAATGCAGCGATCCCACTTCGTCGTAAATGACGATGGAGGCCGTGAGCGTTTCACCCGGCAGTTTTCCGCCTATCATCAGAATCACGCCAAATTCGCCTATCGTATGCGCGAAGGCGAGTACCATGCCCGCGAGCAGCGACGGCTTGATATTGGGCAGCAGCACGCGCAAAAACGTGACGAAGCGCGATTTTCCAAGCGTGCAAGCTGCCTCCGACAGCGATGCGGGCAGGCTCTGGAAACCGGATTGCACCGGATGCACCATGAACGGCAGACTGAAAATCACCGAGGCGATCACCAGCCCCTCGAAGCTGAACGCAAGCCGCACGCCGAACCATTGATCTATGAATTTTCCGAAAAAATTATTGGGGCTGAACGCGAGCAGCAGATAAAAACCGAGCACCGAAGGCGGCAATACCAGCGGCATACTGACCAGCGCCTCCAGCGCGGGTTTGAAACGTGTTCGCGTGGCGGACAACCACCATGCGAAAGGAATGCCGATCACGGCGAGTATCAATGTCGTCACGGCGGCAAGCTTGAAACTCAGCAGCAGCGGCGTCCAGTCATAGCTCATGTTTTTCTGCCCCCTCTCCCCTGCCCCCTTCGACAAGCTCAGGACGCAGCCTCTCCCACGAAGGGGAGAGGGGTTCTTGCGGAATTTCCCTGAGCGACATTTCATTGGATTTCACAAGGGCTTCCACGGCATCGCCCACGACCAGTTCCAGCCGCTCGACGGCGCGCGTGGTGACGATGCTGTAAAAAATCTGGCCGCGATAATCCAGCGCGACTTCGCTCAAAATCGCGCCGTGCCGGATGTCGCGCACCGTGGCGGGAATGCGGTTACGCAAGCTCAACAGGCCGGACAGATTTTTTCCCAGCGCCACCTCGGTCGCCTTGAACATGAGTTCAACCGGGTTGCCGGGTTTGAGCCAGGGCGTGCTTTCCGGCGTTTCGAGCAGGATGGAAGTGAAAGTGTCATCGCCGATGCGGACATCAACCAGCGACAAATGACCGTTGCTTTGGATGGCGACGATGATGCCTTGAAGTTGGTTCATGGCACTCCATACCCGAATTTTTCCAGTATCGCGCGCGCTTTCGCCGAATACAGGAAATCGTAAAATTTTCGCGCCGCTGCGCCGTGTTCGGATTGTCCGTGCTTCAAAATCACCGCGCTCTGGGCAATCGGCGTGTAAACGGTGGCGGGCACATCCATCCATTTTCCGCGTCCGGCGTTTTCGGGCGCGGCGACCAGCGATTTCGCGGTCAATCCGGCATCGGCATTGCCGCTGTCAACGAATTGCACGACTTGCGCGACATCCTCGGCATAAACCAGCTTGGGCGCAAGCGCCGTTTTCAGTCCCAGCTTGTCCAGCGCCTTGAGCGATTCCACGCCATAAGGCGCGAGTTTGGGATCGGCGATGGCGATTTTTTTGATGCGCGCATCGCGCAGCGCGGCCAATAAATCCGGGGCGGATTTGTCATCCCGCATCCACAGCACGAGTTTGCCGTGAGCGTAAATTTTGGGCTGCGCCACGGCCTGCCCGGATTCGACCAGCTTGGCGGGAAACTCCGTATCGGCGGCGAGAAACACATCGTAAGGCGCGCCCTCCCGCACTTGCGCGACAATCTTGCCGGAAGCGCCGTAAATGGGACGAATGGCAATGCCGCTTTCTTTCGTAAACGCGGCGGCCAGATCGCCGAACGCGAATTTCATATTCGCGGCCACGGCCACGGTCAGGGTTTCGGCATGAGCGAAAATTGGCGCGAGCAGCAGCGCGGAAATCAGCAGCGCGCTCTCAAAAAATCTGCGCGTCAGCCCCCTCCCCTTTGCTCCCGAAAATTTCAATTTCATTGCGCCGATTTTTCCTGCCGGACACGCGTTTCACGCGAAATGCGACTCTCCATCTCATCCGCCAGCCGCTTGTGTTCCTCAGCCGCCGCGTTGTCGCCCTGGGCGGCTTTGACCTGCGACAAAAAAGCGTGCGCCCTGGACTGAATCATGGAATCGCCCGTGCCTTCCAGTTGTTTGAGCAGTTTGTTGAGCCATTTCTCGGCATCGGCATATTGCTTGCCGTCGAGACAGATGCGTCCCAGTTCCAGCAAGGCCGCGGCATAATCCCCGAAACTCCCGGCTTTTTCCTCCATCATCACGGCTTTCAGTTGCTGCGCGATGGCTTCTTCGTGTCGCCCCAACCGGCTTTGCGCGTCCGCGATGCGACCATAACTTTCCGCGCGCTCGTTGTCGTTCGCCGCGAGTTTGAGGCCGAGCTGAAATTGTTCCAGCGCCGCCGCGTGATCGCCGTTTTGCTGCAAGGCTATGCCCAGCAGGGTGCGGTTTCCCCGCTCAAATGTCGGACTGCTTTTTTCAGCCGCAGCCGTGGCAATGTTCAGACTTTGACGCAGCAGCGCAACCGCTTCCGCCGCTTTTCCGGCGCTGAGCAACACCTGCCCCTGAAAAGCAAAAGCCAACATGCGCGCTTCCGGCAGCGAGGCGAGATCCGTCGCGGATTGCAATGTGGCCAGCGCCTCATCATGCTGTTCCAGCGACTCCTGTGCTTCGGCGAGGCAAAACCAGGGGGCGAGCATATCAAGCTCGTCTTTCAGCGAATCGCCCGCGGGAGCCTTGCTCGCTTGTATATCTTTCTTCGCGGCGGTGATGGCTTTGGCGGCATCGCCTTCTTGCAAGGCTTGCTCGCAGGCACTTTCGGCGAAAGCCGATGCGGACGTGAAAAACAACGACAAAAACAACAGCAGATTTTTCATGAAATTTCTCATGTTTCCGATCTCAAAAGTTGCATCAACGCGGCTTCGTCCAGAATGGCCACACCCAGCGCCTGCGCCTTGCCGAGCTTGCTGCCCGCCTCCGCCCCGGCCACGACGTAATCGGTTTTTTTGGAAACACTGCCCGCCACTTTCGCGCCCTGCGCTTCCAGCATTGCTTTGGCGTCTTCACGGCTTAAGGTCGGCAAAGTGCCGGTCAGAACGAAAATTTTCCCGCTGAGCGGCAAAGTTTCAATTTTGACGCCTTCATGCTCTTCCCACGAAACGCCCTCCCCGCGCAGTTGGCGGATCACCTCGCCGTTATGCGGCTCATCGAAAAACGCGCGTATGCTTTGCGCGACGACAGGCCCCACATCCGGCACTTGCTGCAAGCGTTCCTCGTCAGCATTCATCAGCACATCCAGCGAACCGAAATAGCGCGCGAAATCCTTGGCTGTGGCCTCGCCGACATTGCGGATGCCGAGCGCGTAAACGAAACGCGCAAGCGTGGTTTGTTTGCTGTGGCTGATCGCCGCGACCAGATTTTGCGCGGATTTTTCGCCCATGCGATCCAGCGCGGCGAGTGTTTCGATGTCCAGTCTGTACACATCCGCCGGAGTTTTCACGATGCCGCCGTCCACCAGTTGTTCCACCAGTTTGTCGCCCAGACCTTCGATGTCCATCGCGCGACGACTGGCGAAATGCAGCAGCGCCTGTTTGCGTTGCGCGGCGCAAAACAGCCCGCCGGTGCAGCGCCAGTTGGCCTCGCCTTCCTCGCGCACGATATGGCTGCCGCACACCGGACATTTTCCATCCAGCCGCTTGAACAAATCGAACGGAGCGCTTGCGTCAGGCGGACGTTTGTCCGCCACCACGCTGACCACTTCGGGAATCACATCGCCCGCGCGACGCACGATCACGGTATCGCCGACGCGCACATCCTTGCGCCGCGTTTCGTCCTCGTTGTGCAGCGTCGCGTTGCTGACCGTGGTTCCGCCGACGAACACGGGTTCGAGCTTGGCGACCGGCGTGAGTTTTCCGGTGCGCCCGACTTGTATTTCGATGTCGCGCACCACCGTCATCTGTTCCTCGGCGGGATATTTGTGCGCCACCGCCCAGCGCGGCTCGCGCGTGACGAAACCAAGTTGCGCCTGCAACGCAAGATCGTTGACCTTGTAAACCACGCCGTCAATGTCGAACGGCAAACTGTCACGCTTTTCTGCGATGCGGCGATGAAACGCAACCAGCCCTTGCGCGCCGCGCGTGACGGCGCGTTCGTCGCATACCGGCACGCCCATTTTTTGCAGCGCGTCGAGCGCATCGCTGTGCGTGGTCGGCAAATTCC